>JADGRE010000049.1 GCA_017881185.1 Pseudomonadota bacterium
GCTGCTTGCGCAAACCGCTGGCGGCTGACCGCTGCTCGCGGGGCTGCGTCACATGCCGAGCAGCTCGAGCTGGCGCCGGTTGCTCGTGGGGCTCGAGAATGGCACCGGGTAGTTGCCGCTGAAGCAGGCGTCGCAGAAGCCCGTGCCGTTACCATGGCCGCTGACGGCGGCGTGCAGGCCCTCGATGCTGAGATAGCCGAGCGAGTCGCAGGTGATGTACTTGGCGATCTCTTCGACCGTGTGGTTGCTGGCGATGAGCTCGGACCGCGAGGGTGTATCGATGCCGTAGTAGCAAGGCCAGCGCGTGGCGGGAGACGAGATGCGCATGTGGATCTCTTTGGCACCGGCGTCGCGCAGCATCTTGACGATCTTGCGGCTGGTGGTGCCGCGCACGATGGAGTCGTCGACGACCACGATGCGCTTGCCTTCGAGCACCGGTCGAACCGGGTTCAGCTTGAGGCGCACACCGAAGTGGCGGATCGACGACTGCGGCTCGATGAAGGTGCGACCCACGTAGTGGCTGCGGATCAGGCCCACCTCGAAGGGAATGCCCGACGCCTGCGAATAGCCGAGCGCCGCAGACACGCCGCTGTCGGGCACGGCGATCACGACGTCGGCCTGGGCGGGTGCTTCTTTGGCGAGCGCATTGCCCAGGCGCTTGCGCGCTTCGTAGACGGAGATGCCGTTCAAGCGCGAGTCGGGCCGTGCGAAGTACACGTACTCGAAGATGCACATCTTGCGGGGCGTGTTGCCGTTTGTGGCACCCGGCGTGGCACCCGGCGTGGCAAACGGCCAGTAGCTGCGCACACCCGCGTCGTCGATGACGACCATCTCGCCGGGTTCGATGTCGCGCACGTAGGTCGCGTCGATCAGGTCGAAGGCCGGCGGCTCGGAGGCGAGCACCCAGGCGTCTTTGATGCGGCCGAGCGAGAGCGGACGAAAGCCATGCGGGTCGCGCACGGCGATGAGCTCTTTGGGTGTGAGGAACAGCAGCGCGAAGGCGCCGCGCACGCGTTGCAGTGCCGAGGCGACGCGGTCGACCGCGTTGGTCTCGGGTGCGCGCGCGATGAGGTGCACGAGCACTTCGGTGTCGGTGGTGGACTGGAAGATCGAGCCCTGGCTTTCGAGCAGGTCGCGCGTCTCTTCGTAGTTGGTGAAGTTGCCGTTGTGCGAGACGGCGATGGAGCCGAGCGCGTAGTCGACTGCGACGGGCTGCGCGTTCTTGACGTGCGAGCCGCCTGCCGTGGAGTAGCGTACGTGGCCGATGCAGCGGTCGCCCGTGAGCCGCGCCAGGATGTTGGCCGAGAAGACGTCGCGCACCAGTCCGAGCTCGCGGTGCATGGTGAGGCGGCCTTCGTCGACCACTGCGATGCCCGCGCTCTCCTGGCCGCGGTGCTGCAGCGCGTGTAGACCAAGGTACGTAAAGTGCGCCGCCTCGGTCGAGCCAAAGACGCCGAACACGCCGCATTGGTCGTGAAAGTGATCGTCTTCTAGCGGGGCGTTGTTGTCGTGATGGTCGTCGTGATGGTCGTCGTGATGGTCCCGCTCGGGATCCGCGGGGGCGTCGGCTTCACGGTCAATCACGGCGGCGATCCTATAGCGCCGCGGCTGCACAACGTCCACGGTGAAGTGGCCGATCGGCCGCGAGAAATCGTTGCCTGGGTGGCGCGATCGTAAGAGTATTCCGCCCTGCTTGGAGTGACGCTGCCGCAAGCTTTCCCGGTCACCGCGTTCAGATGAGCTCGCTCCTTCGTCCCATCGACGCCATTCTGCCGCGTGCCGCGCGTCACTTCGGCGGCAAAGCCCGCAACCTCGCGGTGTTGGCGCGTGCAGGCTTCCCCGTGCCCGCCGCCTACGCGCTGTCGTGCGAGGCGGCTGAGCACGCGTTCGCGAGGGTGTTGCCGGCGAAGCTCCAGCCCGCCGCATTGTTCACCGCGGCGAGCCCCTCCGAGACCGACCTGGCCGAGGCACGCGATCGTGTGCTCGCGGCGCCGTTGTCCGCCGAGCTTTGCGCGGAGCTCGGGCGCGTCTTCGCCGAGCTGCAGCGAGCTGGCGCGCTCAGCGTTGCCGTGCGCTCGTCGAGCACCGTGGAAGATCAGCAGGCTGCGTCCGCTGCGGGGCTGCACACCTCGGTGCTGCACGTGTGCGACGAAGCGGCGTTGTTCTCGGCGGTGCGGCAGTGCTGGGCGAGCGTGTTCTCGCCGCGCGTGTTCGGTTACCTGCATGCGCTGGGCGTACAAGCTGCGAGCTCGGTGGGCGTGGTGATTCAGGCGATGGTGCCCGCGGAGGTCGCCGGTGTGCTCTTCACCGCGCATCCACTGACTGCGAGTCCGGACGAGATCGTGATCAACGCGAGTTACGGCATCGGCAGCGCCGTGGTCGATGGGCGCGTGTCGCCGGACACCTACTACGTGGACAAGGATTCCGGGCGTGTGCGCGACCGCGTGCTGGGCGACAAGAGTCTGCGCGTGGAGTGTGCAGCGGATGGCGGCGTACGCGAAGTGCCGGTGGAGCCGGCGCAGGCTCGCGCCGAAGCGCTGGACGAGCAGGGGCTCGAGCGCCTGCTGCGGCTGGCCCGGCGCATCGAGCGGCATTTCGGCGACCCCCGCGATGTGGAGTGGGCACAAGTGGGTGAGGTGTTGTACGTGCTGCAAGCGCGACCGATCACGATCGCCGGTGCGCCGCTCGATCGACGCAAGTCGCGCGCGCGCAGACGTCGTGACGACGATGCGCTGGCGGCCGACGTGGTGTGGTCCAACGTCAACGTGGGTGAGGCGCTGCCAGGCGTTGCGACGCCGCTCACTTGGTCGGTGCTCTCGGAGTTCAGCGAGCTGGGATTTCGCAAGGCCTTCGGCGCGCTCGGCTGTCGCGTGCCCAAGGGCGCACGTCTGGTCGGCAATTTTCGCGGACGCATCTACCTCAACCTCAGCGAGCTTTCGCAGATCGCAGCGCAGGTGCCCGGGCTCACGCCCAGCGCACTTCTGCCGCTCGGCGGTGGCGCGGAGATCGAGCGCTTGGAGCGGGAGCTCGAGCACAAGCCCTCGCTGTGGTTCTTGTCACGCCTGCCGCTGACGGCGGCGCGTTTCTTGCGCGAGAACCTGGGGCTGCGCGCCCGCGTTCAGCGCTTCGAGCCGGCGTTCGCCGACGAGTGTGCGCGCGTGCGCTCGCTCGATGTGCGCATCTTGCCGTCGCCCGCGCTCGACGAGACGCTCTCGGACGTGCACCGTTTGCTCGACGAAACCGGGGGGTTGATGCTCACCGCCTACGGCGGCTTGCTTGCTTCGCTCGTGCCGCTGACGGCGGCGTTGCGCGTGTTCGCCGGGCCGGCGGCAGAGAAGCTGCAGCGCGACTTGCTCTCGGAGCTGGCCCAGGTGGACAGCGCCGACCCGGGGCGTCAGCTGCAGACGATTGCCGATCTGGCGACACGCGAGCCGCTCACGCGCGAGCTCCTGTTGCGCAGCGGCGCGAGCTTGCGCGTGGCCGACTTGCCGGCGGGCCCGGCCCGCGCTGCCATGACCGAGTTCATCGCACGCTTCGGTCATCGTGGGATCCGCGAGGCCGAGCTGATCGAGCCGCGCTGGCGCGAGGACCCGAGCCTGATCTTCGACACCTTGCGCATGCACCTGCGCGTGCTCGATCACAGCGCTCAGGGTGCCGTGCGCGGTGCGCCTGCGCGACGCAGTGGCGAGGCCGCATTGGCGCGCCTCGGCTTGCCTGCGCGCTCGGCGGTCGAAGCGCTGTTGCCCGTGGTGCGGCATTCGATGCGTCTGCGCGAGCGCTTGCGTGGGCACGTGGTGCAGGTGCTCGACCTACTGCGACTACTTGCGCGCGACATTTCCCGTCGCCTGAGCATCCGCGAACCCGGCATCGGCGATGACGCCGCGTTCTTCCTCACGCTCGGCGAGCTCCACGGGTTTCTGCGTGGTGAGCTACGCACGGTGCAGCCGCTGGTGCGCATGCGTCGCGCGGGCTACGCGCGCGATCGTTCGCTACCCGATCCGCCCGACACCTTCGTGAACGCGCCGCCGGCCGTGGTGCTGCCCAGTCAGAGGGTGCGCAGTCTCACCGGCCTCGCCGCCAGCTCTGGCCAGGTGCAGGGCTTGGCGCGCGTGCTCTTGTCCAAGCAAGACATCCGCTCGTTCGAGCCCGGCGAGATCTTGGTGGTGCCGGCCGCCGACATCGGCTGGTCGCCACTGTTCCTGCTGGCGGCCGGTCTCGCGACCGACATCGGCGGCCCGCTCTCGCACGCCTGTGTGGTCGCTCGCGAATACGGCATCCCGGCGGTGGTGAACCTGCGTGTGGCCACGCGCACGATCAAGACGGGCGACCGTGTGTTCCTCGACGGTGATGCCGGAAGCCTGCAAGTATTGGACGATGGTTGATGCACTGCCAGCAGCGCCTCGCATCGTGCATCGCGACGAGCACCTGATCGTCTTCGACAAGCCGAGCGGCCTGCCCACGACCAGCCCGGAGGGTGGTGTGTGTCTCGCCACCATCGCACGCGGACTCGACCCGCACGCAGCGCGCATGCACCCGTCGTCGCGGCTCGACGCGGAAGTGACGGGATTGGTCACCTTCGCGCGCAGCGACCACGGCATCCGTGCCTTGCTCGCGGCCCGTCGTGACGGCCAATACCAGCGTTGCTATGTGGGGTTCTGCGCCCACGCGCCGGAGCCTGCGGCGGGTGAGCTGCGCTGGTCCATTGCCAAGGATCCGCGCGATCCGCGCAAGCGCGTGGCGGTGCCCGAGGCTGATCGTCGCGGCGTGAGCGCGCTCTCGCGCTACGAGCTGTACGCCGCCGCCAGCGCTGCTGTCATCGTGCTCCTGCGGCCGCAGACCGGGCGCACGCATCAGCTGCGCGTGCACATCGCGGCTGCCGGTGCAGCGCTTCTGGGAGACAAGCACTACGGTGGCGACATGCGCACGGTGTTGGCCGACGGCCGGGTGGTGCGGGCGCGGCGCGTCATGTTGCATTGCGCGCGCGTGGTGGTGCCGAGCCCCGCCGCGCCCGGCAAGCTACTCTTGCGTGCGCCGTTGCCGCCGGACATGCAGGAGCTGTGGCGTGCGCTCGGAGGCGATCCGGAAGTGATTGCGGCGCTGGAGCGCCGGCTCTCAACGCTCGAAGAGACCGGCGGCTGAGGCACACAGCGCGAGCAGCTCGCTGCCGGCGTCGTGCCAGCTGCGAGGCGCACGCGCAGCCGCCGCGCTCGTCGCAGTGTGGAGTCGACGCTCCAGCTCGACTGGGTCGCGCAAGAGCTGCAGGAACGCAGCTGCCAGCGCTGCATGGTCGTCACAGAGCTCGCCGCCGTCAGCAGCCGACACCTGACTCGCGACGTTGTCGCCGCGCAGCGCGAGCAGCGGCGTGCCCAGAGCGCGAGCCTCGGCCAGTGCCATGCCGAACGACTCGCTGAGCGAGGCCGACACGAACAGCGAGCCGTGCCCGATTCGCCGTAACACCTCGCGATGCGAGCATGCACCGGCGAAATGCACGCGAGCGCCAAGGCTGGGCGAGCTCGCGACGAGCGCCTGGCACGCTCGCGCATACGGCGGATCGAGCTCGGGGGTGCCGAGCACGTGGATGTGGTACGCGTCGGCAGGCCGCGTGGCTGCTCCGAGCGCGCGCAAGAAGGGCAGCACGCCTTTGTTCGGCGTCAGGTTGCACACCATGACGGCGCTGGCTGGATCGCGCGTTGGGGCAGTGCGTTGCAGTTGCTGCTGCTCCTGATCGTGGTCGTGGTCGTGCGGGAGAACGAGTGCAGGCTCCACGCACCACACGGGACGCTCGCCGAGCGCAGGCGCCACCTGGGTGGCAAGCCGCTGGCCGGTCGTGAGCACGCACGCGGCCGTGTCGAGCGCGGTCAGCTCCAGGGCGCGCAGCGCCGTGCCTGGCTGCAGCGTGGAGGGCAGGTAGTGCAAGAGCAGGCCGAGCACGTGTCGTGTCGGCAGCTGCGCACCCAGCTGTGACGCGTGTGCGAGGTACAGGCTGTCGAGCCAACACAGGGTCGGTTCGGTGAGCGCGTTTGCCACGGCCGACGCGTCGTGCAGCGTGCACTGCTGCACCGGCGCGCCCAGCTGGGCTAGTGCTGAGATGATGCTGGCGTTGTAGAGCGTGCCGCCCGTGATCGGTCCATCGAGCGCCGGCGTGATCCACAGCTGCGGGTAGGGTAGAGGAGCGTGCACGCGATCCCGGTACGCGCCGTGTGCAGCCGTGCGTGGCCGGTCGGCGAGCCCGTTGAAGATACACCGTGCGGCACTCCATCGTGATCGACGCGTCCGCGAATTCGTGTACGGTTTGCCGGCATGGCGTGGACCTTCTTGCGCTCGAAGCTGCACGATCTCGGGCCGTGGCTGGCTTTGATCGGCTTGTGGCTCTTGTTCGAGCTGCCGGCCCCAGTCCAGGCGGACGGACTGTCGCTGCAGGGCTTTCGTCCTTCGGGGGATCTGCTCTTGCTCGTCAGCCTGTGGTCGCTCTTACGCCTGCAGCCGGGGACCGGCGTCGTGCGCGTCGCGCGTGTGCTGCTGCGTGTCGCCGCGTTCGTTCTGGTCTGGTTTCGCGTGGATGCTGCCGTGTGCGCCGTGTTGATGCGGCAGGAGCCGGTGGGGTTGGGCGGCAGTCGTAGGCTAGGCATCTGTCGCGGGCGCTTTGCGATATGCTCGGCACGCCCGGCGGGTGGGTGCGGTCATGATCGAAGAACGCAAGTCTCGAGCTTTCTGGATCACCGCAGCCTCGCGTTCGGAGCTGCGTACGGCAGTGTTGCCGGCGCTTCGCGAAGGTGAAGCGTTGGTGCGCGCGCTCTACAGCGGCGTGAGCCGCGGCACCGAGACCTTGGTGTACCGACACGAGGTGCCGGCGAGCGAGCTGCGCCGCATGCGTGCGCCGCATCAACAAGGCACGCTGCCGGAGCCGGTGAAGTACGGCTACGCCAGCGTGGGCCGTGTGCTCGAAGGTCCTGCTGCGCTGCGTGAGCGCGAGGTCTTCTGTCTGTATCCGCATCAGAGCGAGTACGTGGTCGATGCGAACGCGCTGTGCCTACTGCCGAGCGACGTGCCCGCAGCGCGTGCAGTGCTCGCGGCGAACATGGAGACGGCCGTGAACGCACTGTGGGACGCGGCCCCGTTGGTAGGCCAACGCGTGGCGGTGGTCGGTGCGGGCGTCGTCGGCTGTCTCGTTGCGTACTTGCTTGGAAAGTTCCCCGGTGCCGAGGTCACGCTCGTGGATCTCCACGGCGATCGTGCAGCGCTCGCCGCCAAGCTCGGGGTCGCTTTCGCGCTGCCTGCCGACGCGCCGCCCGAGCGCGATCTCGTGGTGCACGCGAGCGGCAGCGCAGCCGGTCTCGGCACGGCGTTTTCGCTCTTGCGCGACGAAGGCACTGTGCTCGAGCTCAGCTGGTACGGCGTTCAATCGGTCGCGCTGCCGCTGGGTGAGGCGTTTCATGCTCGCCGCTTGCAGCTGCGCTCGTCGCAGGTCGGGCAGGTGGCCCCGGCGATGGCCGCACGTTTCACTCGCCAGCAGCGCCTGGCACTGGCGCTGTCGCTGCTGTGCGACCCGGTGCTCGACGCGCTGATCAGCTCCGAAGGGAGCCTCGAAGAGTTGCCAGCCGTGATGGCAGAGCTGTCGCGGCCGGACTGCCGCTCGCTTTGCCATCGCGTGCGTTACTAGCCAGCGCCTCGAGGAGCTCAGCATGTACAGCGTCGCCGTTCGTGACCACGTGATGATCGCGCATTCGTTTCGCGGTGAGGTGTTCGGCCCGGCGCAGCGCATGCACGGTGCGACCTACGTAGTGGACGCCGAGCTGTTCGCGGCGACCCTCGACCCGGACGGACTGGTCGCCGACATTGGCCGTGCGCGCGACGCGCTGCGCGCCGTGCTGGCCGAGCTCGACTACCGCAACCTCGACGAAGTGTCTGCATTTGCCGGCCGCAACACCACCACCGAGTTCTTGGCGGGCGCGGTATTCGACCGCCTGCGCCAGCGCATCGTGGCCGGCGAGCTGGGAACCGACGCCGCGCGCCTGTGCCGCTTGCGCATCACCTTGCGCGAGTCTCACGTGGCGTGGGCCAGCTACGAGGCCGAGCTGACCCGCAGCTAGGAGCTGGAGTGACCCTGGCCACGATAGCTACGACAGCTGCAACTGCTCCCGTGCCACGGCTGAGCTCGGCGTTCGTGGCGCCTCGCTGGCGAGCTGCGCTCGGGCTCTTGCTCGTGGCGGCCACGCTCCGGGCAGTTGGGCCGGCGGAGATCGCCCAGCGGCTGTCGACCGCACACTGCTCGTGGGTCGCGCTCGGAGTCGTGCTCGCGCTACCGCAGCTCTTGCTGCTTGCCTTGCGCTGGCGGCTGACGGCGGCGGCGTTGGGGATTTCGCTGGACTATGCCGTGGCCGTGCGTGAGTACGCGCTCTCGAGCTTCTTGAATCATGGCGCGGTGGGTCTGGCTGCGGCACACGGGGTCGCGGTGTCGCTCTTGTTCGGCAGCATCGGCTTGCTGTCCAGCGCCCTGCTCGTCGGCCCACTGCTCTGGGGCGTGCGCCGCTGATGGCTGCAGCGTCGCCGGTCCTGCGTTGGCAGAGCCTCCACGCCGCAGCCATGCTGCTGGCGCTGGGTGGCAGCGCCATGCTGGGGCGCAGCTGGCCGCTCGGGGTCGCGGCGCTCGCTGTGCCGGGCGTGCTGTGGTCGTTGGGCGAGCCGCCGCAGTCGAGAGCCCGGCGGCTGTCCGCGGCGAACGCCGTCACCAGCGCGCGGCTGTTGCTCGTGGTGTTGCTCGCCATCTGGCCATGCTCGCCAGTGGCCGGGCCGCAACCGCTTGCCGCAGGCTGTGCGTTCGTGGTGTTCGCGCTCGACGGCATGGACGGCTGGCTGGCGCGGCGCCTGCAGCAGAGCAGTGCGTTTGGCGCGCGCTACGATATGGAGACCGACGCCTGTTTCATCGCAGTGCTCGCCACGGTCGCTTGGCAGACGGGTGCGGCGCCTGCACTTGCGCTGCTTGCGGGCGCGCTGCGCTACTTCTACGTGCTCGGCTTGGCGCTGCTGCAGGCCTCCGATGCGGACGCGCCGCGCAGCACGCTCGGCCGTTTCATCTTCGCGGTCGTCGTCGTCGCGTTTACGGCTGCGCTCGCCTGGTTGCCGTATCACGTGCCGCTAGTGCTCCTGGCCAACGCGCTGCTCGTGTATTCGTTCGGCCGGTCGTTCGCGTGGTCGCTGCGGGCGCGCGCCTCGCCGCGGGCAGCAACGCAAGCGTAGTCAGCGGGTTCTGGCCGCAGCCGGCGGCGGCTCAGTGTGCGTGCGGATCGTCGTCGGCCGGCGCCGTCGCAAAGCGCGCGAGCTCGGGGAAAGTGCCGCAGATCTCGTCCTCGAGCGCGAAGTACAGCTCTTCTTCGAGCGCGTCGGGTTCTTCGGCGCCGCGCTCCACGTTGCGCTGGTACACGAACACGCGGGTCACGCGCTGCTCGGTGGCGTTGTCCGGGTCGCGCGGTGCGCTGTCGAGCAACACACGCAGACGCGGGTCGATTCCGTCGGCGACCACCTCGGCTCCCGGCAGCTCGGCCACGACCAGCTGCGAGCCGTCGACGACGCGCTGCAGCGGCATGGGCAGCCGCGCAATCGCTTCGCGCACACGTGCGGTGAACGCGTCGCGGGTCAGCGCCCACGGCAAATTCGGCATGGCCAGGTCCATGTCGCGCGCCCGCAAGAACGCTTCCACCATGGCCCGTTGATCGCCGGCGGCTTCGTGCACGAGCGCCAGCGTGTAGTGCGCGTCGGCGTTCTCGGGCTCGCGTTGAACCGCGGCGTTGAGCAGCTCGCTCGCTCGCTCGCGGTCGCCGGTCTCGAAGTGTGCGCGGCCGACGAGGAACGCCAGGCGCGGGCTCTCGAACGGCCCTTGCGGGAAGGTAGCGGCGACGCGTGTCGCGCCAGCCTTGTCACCCTGGTGCATGTGCGCGTCGTACTTGAGCAAGAGTGCGTCGGCGATTTCGTCGTCGTTCTCGGCGAAGTCGAGCGCGTCTTCGACCATGCCGATGGCGCCGTCGAAGTCGTGCAGCGGATGAATCAACACCTCGGCGGCATTGAGCATGGCTTCGACGAAGGTGTCGTCGAGCGCGATGGCTTGGCGGTAGTTCTCGAGCGCGTCCTCGGCGGCGCCTTGCGCGGCCCGCACGTAACCGAGCAGGTTGTAGGCTTCCGGCGACTGCGCATCCAGCTCGATGCTCTTCTCCGCGGAGATCTGCGCGCCTCGCAGATCTCCGCGGTGGATCAGATCCCAGCCGCGATCGATGTGCGCGGTGAACTGATCCATGGACGCATGTGTCGGCGTGTCCGTCATGTTCGAGTCACCCTCAGCGAGCTCCGACCTGCGCCTATACGTCATTATGCCACCGGAATCCACTCGACGTGGTGGGTTCCGCGCCCAGCGTGGCCGGTGTAGGGTGTGCGCGTGTTGGTCGTGGGTGTCGACGAGAACGGACTTGGTCCCCGGCTGGGCCCTCTGGTTGCTACTGCAGTGACGCTGGAGCTGCGCGACTACGACCGCGTGCGCTTGCGCCGCATCGGCATGCGCGCGGGCATCGACGACAGCAAGCAGACCTCGGGCTTCGGCAAGATGGCGTTTGCAGAAGGCTTGGCACTCGCCGTAGTCGAACACTTGACAGGCAGCGTTGCGAGCGACGCCGACGCCGTACTGTCGGCGTTGTCGCTCGATGGCTTGCTCGCGCTGCGTGCGCCGTGTCCGAGCACGTCTGTCGCGCAGTGCTGGTCCGCAGAGTTGCGCTTGCCAGCGTTCGGCGGCGACCTGGCACACGGACGCACTGCGCTCGGGCGCCTGGCGCGCGCGGGTGTGCGGGTGACGCGTGCTCGCTCCGCGATCGCATGCGCCGGCGTGCTCAACGAGCAAATGCGCCGCTTGGGTTCGCGCACCAGCATCGACCTGGAGCTCTTCGAGCGCCTGGTGCTCGACGCGCGCGCCAGTGCCGACGCAGACGTGACCGCGATTCTCGGCATGGTGGGCGGCATCCGCGACTATCCCGGCCACTTCATTCGCTTGCAGGGCCGCGCGCATCAGGTGCTGCGCGAAGACCGCAAGACTGCCGGTTACGCCATCGAAGGTCTGGGCTCGCTCTCGTTCGAGGTCGACGCCGATGCACGGCACTTGCCCGTCGCCTTGGCATCGATGCTCGGCAAGTACCTGCGCGAGCTGGCCATGGAACGGCAAAACCGCTTCTACGCCGCGCAACATCCGGAGCTCGGGCGCGCCAGCGGCTACCACGATCCGGTGACGCGCCGCTTCGTGGAGCAGACGCAGGCCACGCGCGTCCGCTTGGGCATCGTCAGCGAGTGCTTCGAGCGCTGACGGGCCGCGCTGAGCCATCTGCCGTTCTGTCGCCGGCGCTCGCGACCCGCTGTGGGGTGCATGGTACAAGTGCGCCGTGGGTTCGGTGACGCCAATTCTGAGGGTCGCTGGGGTGGCGCTCTTGCTGTTATGCCTGGGCGCGCTCGTCGTGCTCTTGCGCGCGGTGCTCACTCCGGTGTTCTTCGCGCTCTTGCTCGCGTACGTGCTCGATCCGCTGGTCGATCGCTTCGAGGCCGCGCACCTGCCGCGCTCGGTCGGCATCGCCGTGCTGCTGTTCGTCGCGTTGTCGCTGCTCACGCTCTTCTCGCTGCTGGTCCTGCCCGCCATCGTGCGAGATCTCTCCGAGCTTGGCATCACGCTCTATCAGGCACTCACGCGCTTGTTGGCGCAGGCCAGCCCCTGGTTGCGTGCGCACGGCGTGCGGGTGCCGGCCGATCCCGAACGCGCGCTCGAAGTCCTCGGTGCGCGCGCCTTCGGGTTTTCGCCCAGCGCGCTCGCACCTGTCGGTGGCGCGCTCGGTGCGGCGCTCGGTGGCACGGCTTCGGTCATCGCCTCCGTCGCACACTTCCTGCTCGTGCCCGTGTTCTCGTTCTACTTCCTGCACGACTTCGATCGCATGGTGGTGAGCGCGCGCGAGCTCTTGCCCGCGGCGGTGCGCCCGGTGGTGGTCGCGATGGCCGTCGAGGTCGACAGCGTGCTCGGACAGTTCGTGCACGGTCAGCTCACGGTGATGGCCATCTTGGCCACGCTCTACGCGGTCGGTTACTCCATCGTGCAGGTGCCTCTGGCCGTGCCCATCAGCGTGCTCGCAGGTTTGCTTTCGTTCATCCCCTACGTCGGCTCGGGACTTGCCCTGGTGTTCGGCTTGTTGATGGTGCTCTTGCACTTCACGGGCTGGGGCCAGGTGCTCGGAGTGGTCGGGGTGTACGCGCTCGTGCAGGCACTCGAGGGCTTCGTCATCACACCGCGCATCGTCGGCGGCAAGCTCGGGCTGTCGCCGGTCTGGGTGTTGTTCTCGCTCCTGGCCTTCGGCGAGCTCTTTGGCTTCGTCGGCGTGATGCTGGCGTTGCCCGCCAGCGCCGTCATCAAAGTCTTCGTCTCGCACGGCCTGCGACGCTACCGCGACAGCGCGCTCTTCGACGGACGTGCGGTCACCAGCACGCCGAGTCGCGTAGGCCGTTTCAAGCTGCGACGGCCCGCAAGCGTGGGTGCACGGCGCTCGCGCGCACGTGGCAGCTCCGCCGTCACCGGAGCTCGTTCATGAGCGAGCTCACCGCGGGCGCCCACGAGCTCGAGCGCGCGCAGTCCTGCGTCCGTGCGCACGCGCACGCGCAACAGCTCGGCGCCTTCGCCTACGACGTGCTCACCACGCAAGCCGAAGGTCGCTCGCTCTTCGCCGGGCAGAAGTTCATGTCGCAGCGCGCCAGCGATCACGCCGTGGAGCGCGACAACGCCAACACCGATCTCGGCAACTTGCTGTCCATCCTGGAGCGCGGGCCGAGCGTCGCGAGCGAGGTCGCGCTGGTGGCCGCGTTTGCAGTGCACGGTTTCGGCGACGCCTGGCAACGCGCGGAGCCACGCGAACGCGAGGAGCGCACGCAGAAGCTCGTGGCGCACGTCGACTGGCTGCAGGCTGCGACCGCGTATCGCCTCATGCCCGCAATCGACGGGCTCTTGCAGGACGCACCCCGCGCTGCCGTGTACGAGGCCATCGCCGCCGCGGTCGCGCACGACGACACCACCCAAGGTGAGGTCGACCTCTCCGTGCGTGCACGCAACACCGCGCGCTTGTGTGCGCTCGCCAACGCCAAGCATGAGCCCGCTCGCAGCTTGCTCGCGCGCGTGCGCGTCAACGCGCACGACGCCGTGACGCGCGCCACGGCCGCGGCGCTGCTGGGCGAGACGCTGCCCGAGCCCGACCGAGAAAAGCTCCGTGTGTTCGGCAGCGTGGCGGCGGCATCGCGAAGACCGCTGGTCGCCGTGCTGCGCTGGGTTTCGGGCTGGGCGCTGTTGCACTTCGGCTACCGCGTGCTGTGCTTCTTGCTGCGCGTGCAACGCGAAGTGGAGATCGAGCTCGATGGCTCCGCGCTGCGTATACACGGCCGCACCAGCTTGCTCGGCCGAACCGTGCGCTCCTCGCGCAGTTCGTACGCAGTGGAGCGTGTCACCGGTGCGCTGCGCCGCGCACGCTTCGCCTTGCTGCGCACCATCGTCGGTGTGCTGGCGCTGTGCGCAGGCGTGTTGCTCGGCGGGCACTTGGCGTTCGAGGGCAGCCGCGGCGGCGGCTCGGTGCTCTTGCCGCTGGCAGCGCTCGTCACGGCGCTGGGTTGCTTTGTCGACCTCGCGATGCACGTGCTCGGCGATGCAACCCACGGCCGCGTCGAGCTGCAACTCGATGTCGCAGGCACGCGCAGCATCCGCCTGTCGGGCGTGGGTCTCGCCGAGGCGGATCGTCTGCTCGAGCGCCTGGCAGCGCGCCTCGCCCAACAGCGCTCGTAACGTCGCGGCGCACACCGAAGGCTTCTCTTGGGCCGACGCACCGTGGTAGATACGCGCGTGCCCTGGCGACCGATGCTGCTGCGTGGAACCAAAGTGCTGGCGCGCTGCGATGCGCAAGGGCAGCTCGTCAGCGGTCCCGAGGGGCGCATCGAGATCCGCTACAAGCCGCAGGACACGCGTGCCTACCACGCCGGACGCAGCAACCTCGAGCCCATCGCCGGCGCGGAGCTACTCGGCGACGAAAGCTGCGCTGCAGCGACCACTGCGTCCAGCGCGCCCAGCAAGAAAGCAGCGGCTGCCAAGCAGGCCAATCATCGCACCCATCCTGACGGCGCGGTCGTCGTGTATGCCGACGGCGCATGCTCCGGCAATCCCGGCCCCGCCGGTCTCGGTGTGGTGCTGCAGGACAAGAGCGGGCGTCGCGAGCTGTCCATGTACATCGGCGAGGCCACCAACAACATCGCCGAGCTGCGCGCGCTATTCGAAGCCGCGCAGGTCATCGAAGACCCCGCCGCGCCGGTGCGCATGCACACCGACAGCAGCTACTCGATCGGCGTGCTGTCGAAGGGGTGGAAGGCCAAGGCGAACGTCGAGCTCGTCGCGCAAGTAAAGGCGGCGCTCAAGCGCTTCACCGATCTCGAGCTCATCTACGTCCCCGGCCACTCGGGCGTCATCTTGAACGAGCGTGCCGACGCGCTCGCCGTGCAAGCCGTGAAGACCCGCGCGTCGAGCGGCTGGCAGCGGCACTGAGCACGCATGCTGCTGCGTAGCCGCTATGTCAGTGATCGTGGTTCTGGATGCTCGAGAACACGCGGGCGGCATCTGCCAGCGTCACGAACTCGTAGCCACGATCGCGCAATGCGTCGATGGTTGCGCGCAACGTCTCCAGCTTGGCTGCGAGCGTCTTGCGCAGGTCGGGTTGGTGTGGTGCGAGGCCCTGCAGTCCGTCTTGCTCCGCATCGGCCAGGTCGATGCCATGCAGCTCCAGGTTCACGAGACTTCGGCCAGCGATGAGCCGCGTGAGAGCCTTCGCCCCGCGCGCCCCCGCCATGATCACGCTCGTGCCGATGTAAGGAAGTCGCGCGCTCCAGTCGCCGGTCACACCGATGGGCAGCTCGAGCAGTCCGTGTCCGCGCTGCGAGTACGGTCGCCCCACGCGATACGGCTCGGCCGGCGCGCTGAGCACGCGCAAGTCGTCGACGATGCTCTGCGTCGGTCGTCGCCGCAGCTTGTAGCTGCCGATGGCTGCGGCCTTGAGCGTGTAGTAACTCGGGCACGGGAACACACTCGAGTCGTACTTCGCGCCCAGGTCTTCGAGCGCGTCGAACACCGTGTCCGTGATGGTGTAGCCCGGTGCACGAAAGCCCACGGGCGTCACACCCGCCGCGCGCTCGATGGCTTGCACGCCGTTCAAGATCTGCGCGCGGATCTGGCTGCTGTCACGCCGCGTGAAGTCGTAGTGATGATCGTAAGTGTGGTTGCCCAGCTCGTGGCCGGCCTTGTGCAAGCGCGAAACAGCGGAAGCCGCGCGCTCGTCCACGAGGTCGCGGCCGATCACGAAGAAGGTCGACGAGATGCCCAGCTCGGCGAACAACGATTCGAAGCGCGGCACGCACTTGCGATACACCGCATGCTGCGCCTCGCTCTCCAGCGCCGGCAGGCCATGAATGGCCGTGTAGCAAGGGATCTCGTCGAGATCGACAGACAGGGCGGCCAGACGCATGGGTGTAGCACCGTAACCGAAAAACCGGGAATGAGTCGCGGCCAGACGCCACCGAGCGAGCGAAAGAGACTGGTCTTGACAAACGGGGTGTCGGGGGATGGTGGGTCGGGCGGGGGACGATCCGCTTGCAAGAGTGGCGGTCCAGCTAGCGAGAAGGCCGATCCGCGCGCCACGCAAGCGGATCTCGTCTCGTCGCGCCAAGTGCGCGCCCCGCTTCAATGCGCACTTGTCACGCCGAGACGCCCCCGCCCGACCCACCATCCCCCGACACCCCTGACGTCAGCGCGGCTCCCGCAAGCCCGAGACGAGACGGGACATACAACGGCGCGTTGCAGTGAGGTCTCCACGACAACAGCCAGACGCGCGCGGACGTCTGACGCCCTGCGCTTTGTCGTGGTAGGGTGCCGAAGCAACTGACAAGGGCTGTGCTCACGCGGCCTGCTTGCACGAGTGACGCTAAGCTGAGGTGCTCCGGGGTCGGCGGTCTGGGTGCGCGGGGCGTACGGGCGTGCCAAACGCCAGGTGGCGCGGCGGCGTTTGGCACGAACCGTCCGAGGTCGGCTTGCGCGGCGTGTGGAAAGTCCCGTGCGCTACCGAGACCGCCGCTCTCTGCAAGCCGACCGTCCCCGCGCACCCAGACCGCCGACCCCGGAGCACCGTTCGGACGAGATCTCTCGTTCTCGCTCTGCCCGCTCCCGCTCAGCCCTTCACGCGAATCGCAATCACGAGCTTCGCCAAGTTCTTCAGCACGTTCGGCACGCGGCGCATCAAGCCAATCGACGGCGCCCGCTTCTCCATCACGCGCACCGGGATCTCCTTGCTGGACACCCCGGCCCGCTCCGCACGGATCACGAACTCGCTCGCGAACAAATCCTTGTCGACGATGCACGACCTCGCTACCGGCAGCAGAGCATCGCGCCGGAACGCCTTGAGCCCGTGCGTGTCGGTGCCCTTGAAGCCGAGCGCCACGCGCAGCATGCCGTTGATCACCAAGCTGCCGGCGTGACGCAGCAGCGGCCGCTCATCTTCGGCACCGGCCGCGAGCTTCGAGCCGATGACCAGATCGGCCTCGTGTGCCTCCAGCACCTTGAGGGCGCGCTCGTAGAAGTCGGTGTCGCACAGGTCGATCTCATCGCAGAACACGTATTCGCCGGCGGCGTCGAGGATGCCCTTGCGCAAGGCTTGTCCGTAGTTGCCGTGGCCCGGCATGCCCACCGAGAAGTGCTTCACCTGCGGAAAGCGCACAGAGAGCTCTTCGCAGATGGCCACCGTGCCGTCGCGCGAGCCGTTCTCGGCCAGCACCAGCTCGTACTCGAAGCCGAAGCGCTTCATGCGGTCGACCAGGTCGAGCACCGACGAGCGCAGGATCCCTTCCTCGTTGTAGATGGGGATCACGATGGTGACTTTGGGGGCTGTCGTCACGTCTTCCACTCCCGCGCCTTGCGCGCTGCATCACGGCCAAACAGCAGCGCGTCTTCCATCGACGAGTAGTTCCAACCACCGTAGCGGCCGGCGGAGATGATGCGCTCTTGTTCCAGAAACGGCGCGATGGCTGCCACGGCGCCGACATAGTCGTGATCGTAGACCACGTACGCGTGGTCGATGCGCTCCAGATTGGCGAAGCGCAGGTCTTCGCTGCGCCCAATGATCTGCATTTCGATCAGCGCCTTGGTGACTTCCGGCACCAGCTTTTGCATGTCCGGCTTCTGTCGCGACGACAGCTCGACGTACAGATTGGCCTTTCCCGCCGGGGCCATCTTCGGGCTGAAGTGCGAGTAGCAGCCCACGCGATAGAACGGGTACTTCTCTTCCGGCACGTACACCCAGTGCAGGTCCACGCCGCAGGGCACGTCGAGCCCGACATCGAGGTAGTAGAGCGGGTTGCAGCGCAGCCTCTTGGCCGCCGCGCTCAGCTGGGCGGGCGGGTCCACGAGCAAGCCCGCGAGCAGGTCGAGCGGCGCCGTGGAGATCAGCGCCTGGTACGGCACGCGGCGGTCTTCGAACACCAGCTCGCGCTTGCGCCAGTCCACCGCCTTGGGCGCGCTGCGGTAGCGCACCGACCCCGTCAGCTCCTTGCACATCGCGGCCGGTAGCGCGCCGATGCCCAGGCTCGGGTACAGGAAGCTCGTGTTGTAACCAAGCTCGCGGTCGTTCTTGCCCACGGCGCCCGCGATCACGTCTTCCAGCTTGGGTCGCGGCACGAAGCGCGAGCACCACTCGGCGGTGACATCGCGCGGGTGGATGCCCCACAACTTTTCGTTGTAAGGGATCATGAAGTGTTTGCTGAAGCCGCTGCCGAAGAACTTGAAGCAGAATTCTTCGAAGGTCTTGGGCTCGGGCGTGCTGGCTTCGTTTTTCAGCGCCTCGAAGTAGCCCATCAGGCATTCGTAGGCGATGTCGGCCGGCAGCCCGAAGGTGTTGGCCTGATACGGGTAGCGCGTGTACACGCCCTGGCTCCAGATGCGGCTGCGCCGCTGGACCATCACGCAGTCGTCACCGACCAGGCGCTGCACCCAGCTGCGCATCTCGGGGTCGCGCAGGTGGAGTAGATGACCCGTGCGGTCGAAGCGAAAGCCGTCGTGCTCGGTCGTGATGGCGTGACCACCCGCGTGCCCGAGGCGCTCGTGGATCTCGTAGTCGCCGCCCAGGTGGCGGGCGGCTGACATGCCGGTCAGTCCGGCGCCCAGGATTTGGATCGGTGCGTCCGCCATGGTCGAAGGTTGCGGCAATCTTCAACAGGCGTCGGGCCGCGTCAAGCCACCGCGCTGCTGAGCAGAGCGTGGGCCGCATCCAGCTGGCACTGCAGGCCGAGCAGCCCGGCAGGGATGGCCGCGCTGCGGCCGGCGACCACGCGCAGCTCGCCGAAGCTGCCACGCAAGGTCGCGACCCCTGACACCACCGTCAAGGCGCGCAGTGTCTGTTGGTCTGGCAGCTGCAGCTCGCCCGTGCCCGCGACCCGCGCCACGCGCAAGTATCGTGAACTCACCTTGGCATCTGCCCCCGGTCCGCAGATCGCCTGCAGCAGCGCCGCCGCCTGTGGCTGCGCTGGCCCGAGGCTGCAGCGTTGTTGCGCCAGCCACACCGGATCGCCCGCGCGCTGCCAGTCGGTGACCTCGAGCGCGCGGTCGATCTGCAACGCACGCGGCGAGCCCTGGGGATCCAGCTTGCCTGCCGAGTTGTAGCGTCGGTTCCAGTCCCAATAGCGCAGCGTCACGCCCTTCTTGCCGGGCGTCACGAACTGCGGCTCGAGCAAGGTGACCCCGCGCCCGATGGCATGCGGCATCCCCGGCTCGAGCGCGAAGAAGTCACCGGGCTGCACCGGCACGAACTCGAGCAGCGTGGAGACATCGCCTTGGGCATCGAGCACGGCGCGCATGCGCGCATGCGTGCTGCCTGGCCGCAGCCCGAGATAGATGCCGGCGTTCGGCTCGGCGTCGAGCACGTACCAGCTCTCGGGCTTGCCGGTCTCATCGCTGGCCAGCTTCGGGTCGTCCGCCGCTGGATGAATCTGCACTGACAGATCGTCGGCCGCATCCAGCCACTTCACCAGCAGCGCGCTGGAGCCGCGCTCCGCTTCCACGCCCAGATAGCCGGTCGGGTCGCTGCTCACGACTTCGCAGAGCAAGCGCCCGTCCTGCGTGCGGCTGGGTAGCTCGGGCCCGAATGAAAGCTCCCAACTTTCGCCGATGGCCGCGGTCGCGAGCTCGGCCCGCAGCCCGAGCCCCGCTTTGTAGCGACCCACGATGCGGCGCCCGCCCCAAGGCGTTCGCGAAGCCGGCGTGAAGTTATCTGGTGAGAGCAGGAGCGGACTGAGCATGTGCAGAAAATTTGGGTGTCTGGACGCAGTCGGTAGACTTGGGGACGACCAGTCGACCAGCAACCACCACGAGGTGTCTCTATGGTGTATGACGGACCGGATCGCCGGGTTCACAGGGTCTTCGTGACCCGCAACACAGAGTACCACGTACGCAAGGCCACTTGCGTGGGTGTGAAGGACCGCGAGTCGGGCGAGTGGCTGAAACGGCATTTTGCCCTGCAACGCCCTGTCGTCGGCTCCATCAAGTTCTTCGACAGCGGCGCGATGACCGCCGCGCCCGGCCTGCCGCGCGTGGGTGAATCGATGTACTTCGAGAGCGTGGGTCGCGATCTGGTCACCAGCTCGGTGGTGTCGGTCGAGCGCCCCAAGCCCGAGGTCGTGGCCGAATACCCGGCCAAGCCCTGACTTGTGATAAGCTCGCCGCCTCGATGTCGACACCTCCGGTTCGAGTCGTTCGCGTGGTGGCAGCGCTGATTGCGTCCGAGGGGCGCTACCTCGTCACGCAGCGCCGCGCCGCTGCCGTCTTACCGAACTTGTGGGAGTTCCCCGGCGGCAAGGTCGAGCCCGACGAGAGTGACGCCGACGCCTTGCGCCGCGAGATCGACGAGCGCCTGGGCGTGCAGGTCGAGGTCTCGCAGATGATCTCGTACGTGGGCCACCCCTACGAGAACTACACGGTCGACCTCTACCTCTACGAGTGCAAGCTGCTCACGCATCAGCTGCTCGTGCGCGGCGTGCAAGCCTTCCGCTGGATCGGCTCCGACGAGTTCGACGACTACGACTTCGCGCCCGCCGACGAAGCGTCGATGTCCAAGCTGCTCGGCGAGTGAGCCGCGCATCCCGGTTGCCTGCGGTTGGGTGTGCGCCCGCGTTGTCGCTTATCTGACGCCCGGCCGGCCGGCGTGTACGGTCGCAGCATGTTCGTCCAACCGGTCGCTCTGCTGCCGATGCCTGAATACGCGCGCGTCGCGCCGCCCGTGCTCACCAGTGTCCTCACGCGCATGCTGGCCGACCCTGAAGCGCTGACCGCTGCGCTCGACGACGGCTTTCGCACGATGGAACAACGCCAGCCCGAGCTCGCCGAGTTCATGTCGGCCGAGCTGTCCCTGGTCGATGGCCCGCGTCCCCAAGCGCTCGCCTACTTTCTGTCGGTGCTCGTGTACCTGGCGTTCGAAGAAGCCTTCGGCGCACGCCTATCGACCGTGTGTCGCGTGGACATCACGCAGACGCAAGACAGCCTGGTGACCGACGGGGAGCTACGCAGCGGCGGCGCCGCCGGTGCTTCGTACAGCGAAGACGCCATCGCCATGGGCCAACCGGCGCTCATCCAGTTGCTCCGCTCGGAAGTCGATCGAGCAGTGGAAGAAGCGCCCGAAGAAGTCGCCTGGCAACGCATGGATGCGATCTACGAGACCTTGCTCGTAGAGTTGCTTGCGTTGACGCATGCGGTTGTGCCGAACTAGCGCAGATCTTTGGCGGCTGGGGCGCGTGGGGTGGGGATGGGGGTCTCGGGCTCAGACAGTCCTCGGCGCGCGACGCTGTTGGGCGATGCCGCGGAGGGCAGATGGGCCTGCGGAACTCGCCCAAGACCCCCATCCCCACCCCACGCGCCGAGTCACCAACGCGTGCGAACAGCGCAAGCTAGAGACCAAGCAGCGGAGAGCACGGCGTCGGGGTGCATGGGTGGATGCGAACCAGGTGAGTCCCCGCACTTGGATCCGCGTCCCTCGTACGCGTGTCACGCAAGGGTTGCAGCTGCGTGACTAGCGATCGGTGTCGCGCCGCGTTGGACGACGCAGCGCGTGGGGCGGGCGGGTCGCTGCTGGGCGAGTTCCGCAGGCCCATCCGCATTTCATGGCGTCGCCCAACAGCGTCACTCGCCGAGGACTGTCTGAGCCCGGCAGCGACCCGCCCGCCCCACGCGCCCATCAGGTCACGCTCTGCGCCCGCCCACTCTTGCTGTGATCACTCGTCGTAGAACACCGGCGCGCGCTTCTTGATGAAGCGCAGAATCAGCTCGCGCTGCTCTTCCGTCAAACGCTCGAAGCGCACGCCGACGCCGGGCTCGGAGTCCATGTCCATGGGGTCGCGCACGAAGCGCACCAAGCCCGGGATCGTGGAGTTGTAACCGCCGGGTAGGGTGACCAGCACCTCGACCAGCGAGCCGATAGCGAGCGTGGCGTAGGTCGCGATGAACACCCCGCCTTCGCTGATCTCGCCCGAGAAACCCACGAAGAAGTTCGATTCGGTGGTGGCGCCGACGTTGGCCTCGAGCTTCTCGCGCGGGCCGCTGGCGATGGAGACGCGTGCAGGCGCCGGGTGCGCGTCAGCTGGAACGCGTGCCGCGGGCGGAGCGCTGACCGGCGTACCGGCCGGCACGTAGCTCGGTGCGCTTGGCCGCATGGTGGGGGCCTGCGCGAGCGGGAACAGCTTGGACATCACCTGCGCCAGCGTGCGCGTGGCGACCGTGATGCCCTCGTGGCTACTCTTCACGTCTTGCAAGAGCGCCATGGTCTGGCTGAGCGAGCCCATCGCGTGCTTCACGCTGGCTTTGCCGTCGAGCTCCGAAGAGGCGTGCTCGGCTTCGAACAGCGCACCCACGGCTTTCGCGATGTTCTCAGCGACGCTGAGCACTTCCGCCGGGATGTTCGGATCTCGCTGCAGTGCTTCGAGTGAAGCGCCTAGCAGCGCTCGGCTTTCGGCGGCAATGGCCGCGCCCGGGTAAGTCATGCTCGGTGCCTCTCCCGCGCGGGGAACAAACTACAGCTCGCTGGCCATGATAACGCGCTGGGGCCCCCACCGCTACGGCGATGTTGGGGGCTCACTGCAGGGTCGGGCCGGCGTCTATCTTCCCGAAACGCTCTTCGAATTTCGCCACGGTTTCGGCCAGCGCGATGCTCAGGCGCTTGGCATGTTGGGGCGAGAGCATGAGCCGCGCGAGCAGCCAGCCGGTGGGCCCTTGGACGAACGAAAAGTCCAGCACGAACGCGTCGGGGTTGCTGCCCACCTGGGCGAAATTGCTGAAGCGCCCCTTGGCGATGTCGTCGTCGGCTTTGATCACGAACGAGTTGCCGTCGGGCTTGTTGTTTCTGTCCATAGGTCTTGCAAGGATGCTCTGATGGCTCCTCCGGTGCAATGTCGGTGAGCGACCGCGGTAGCGCCTCGCCCACCAGCTCGCGCGTGCTGTTTTGTCCGTTCTGCCGCGAGCCGTTCGAAGGGCTCGCGCATTGCCCCACGCACGAGTTGCAGCTCTTGCCTTTCTCCGAGCTCGGCGAGCCGCTCGATGCCGACGTCGATCATCAGCCGTTGCCGCGTCTGTCGCCGCGCTTGGGGCGCGGCTTGCTCGTGCTGGGCGTCGTGCTCACGTTGGTCGCGTTTCTGTGTCCGCTGGCGAGCTTCTCCGGACAGGTGAGCATGAGTAGCACCTTGCTCGGCATGGCGCGCGCACGTTCCCCCAGGCTGTGGCTCGTGCCCACAGCGATGTTCGCGCAGCTGCTCGTGCTGCATCGCCGCAAGAGCCCAGTCGAGCTGCGCGGTGCTCGGCTCACCGTGCTCTTGCTTGCGCTGCTGCCGAGCTTGATCGTGCTGAGCAAGCTGCTCGAAGTGCGCTCGGTCGCGGCGCTCATGGCCAACGAAATGCGCTCTGCGGTGCACGTGCACGTGGGCGCTGGCAGCTGGCTCGTATGGCTCTCTGCCTTGCCGATGCTGCGTGCCGGGATGATCCTCGGCGTGCGCGCCCCGCGTCGCGTGCAAACCCTGACGCGCGGGTCGTGAGCGCGCGCCGCCGCTCGTCAGCGGAACGCTACGCTCACGGTCAGAGCACTAGGTGCTGCCTGGCCGTATCGACTCCGGTCGGTAGATGTACCCCTGATGCTGGTACACGCAGATGCGGTCGCGGCCGTCGCCCTTGGCCTGGTAGAGCGCGCGGTCAGCTGCTTTGATCAGCTGATCTTTCGACTTGATGTCGCGGCTGGGGAACACCGCGACGCCCAGCGAGATCGAGACGCGCTCGGTCGTGCTCGGTAACAGGAAGGGCTCGCCGCCGACCGTACGCCATACCCGGTCGGCCACGGCCAGCGCGCCGGAGAAGTTCGTGCTCGGCAGCACCAGCAGAAACTCCTCGCCACCGTAGCGCGTGACCACGTCGATCTCGCGCACGGCTCGGCGGATGCGCGCCGAGGTCTCGCGCAGCACCGCATCGCCGGCGTCGTGTCCGTAACGGTCGTTGATGCGCTTGAAGTGATCGATGTCGATCATCACGCACGCCAATGGCTCGCGGTAGCGCTCGGCGCGTTTGAATTCCTCGTTCAAGCGTGTGTGCAGGTAACGGTAGTTGTACAGCCCGGTCAGGTCGTCCATCACGGCCAGCTGCTCGAGCCGCGCGCGCGCGTCCGTGATGTGATCATGCATGCGCTTGAGCCGCACCAAGTTGTTGACGCGCGCGAGCAATTCACGTTCGTCGAACGGCTTGCAAACGTAGTCGTCGGCGCCGATGCGCAAGCCAGCCACGCGGCTGTCGGTGTCGCTCTTGGCCGTGAGCAAGATCACCGGCAAGAACGAGTCCTGCGTGATGCCCTTGATCAACCGACAGCAATCGAGCCCGTCGAGCCCGGGCATCATGATGTCGAGCAAGACGATGTCCAGGTTCAGGTTGCGTGCACGGGCCACCGCGCGCGGACCATCTTCGGCGAACTCGACCGTCATGCCGTGACGACGCAGCAGCGTGGCCACGTACTGGCGTGCGACCTGGTCGTCGTCCGCGACGAGCACCGTGGGAGGCACCGAGAATGCTGCGGACGTGACTGGCGTGGATTCGGGATCCAACTCGATCTAATTGATAACATACGGCCGCACGCTGCCCAAGGCCCGCGCACGTTTGCGTGCGCAGCGTGTCTGCCGATGTGGTGCCGCGCGCACGTCCCGCGCGGCTTGGTTGTGCGCAGGGCAGCGCGCAAAGCGTGCGCGCGCCTGCCGCAACTGGCTCCGCTGAGCCGCTTTTGTCGCGGTCTGGCTTTCCTGCACGCGATCAGCCCTTATACTACCTGAGATCCGCGCTAGCATGCGCAGGTCTGGGAACTGAACCGCGAAGGGATGGGTAACGGGCGTGGAGCTCAAGCAGCAGCTCAAAATGTCTCAGCAGCTGGTGATGACGCCACAGCTGCAGCAAGCGATCAAGCTGCTGCAGATGTCGCGCATGGAGCTGGTCGAGACCGTGCATCAAGAGCTGCTCGAGAACCCAGTGCTCGAAGACGTTCGCGAAATCGCGGACCAAGGCACCAACTCGCCGCCCACGCCTGCCGCCGCCAACGCCATCAGTCCGCCCAACGAGAGTCTCGAGCAGACCATCGCCGCCGACGCGCAGTTCCAAGACCGCGGCGCGCGCGACGCCGACAAGAAGGCTGCGGAGATCGACTGGGATCGCTACATCGAGAACCACGCCATGCAGGGGCCCATGCCCGGCGGCGGCGTGTACCGCGGCAGCAGCGACGAGCTGCCCTCGCTCGAAGCCACGCTGACCAAGACCGAAGACCTCGTCGACCACCTCGAGTGGCAGATTCGCATGAGCGATCTGGTCGAAGACGAGCGTGGCTTCGCTGCGCTGGTGGTCGGCAACCTCGATGACGCCGGCTACCTCACCATCGACGGCGTCGAGCCCAAAGAGGTGGTGCCGAAGCTCGCCGCCGAGGCTGGCGTCGACCCGGAAGACGCCGAAGAGATCCTGCAGGTCATCCAGACTTTCGACCCCATCGGCGTCGCCGCGCGCAACCTGCGCGAGTGCTTGCTCGTACAGGCCAAGCACCTGGGCATGGACGAGCTGGTGCTGAAGATCATCGACGAGCACCTGCACGACCTCGAGCGCCGCAACTACCCGGCCATCGCGAAGAAGCTCTGCATCGAGATCGAAGAGGTCTACGACGTCGCGCAGGTCATCGGCGAGCTCGAACCACGGCCGGCGCGCAACTTCGTCGCCAACGAGCCGCAGTACATCGTGCCCGACGTCTGGGTGCACAAGGTCGGCGACAAGTACTTCGTGGTCGCTAACGACGACGGCATGCCCAAGCTGAAGATCAGCGGCTTCTACCGCGCCGCGATGAAGGGCAATGCGCAGGCCAAGGAGTACATCCAGAACAAGATGCGCTCGGCGCAGTGGCTCATCCGCAGCATCGACCAGCGTCGCAAGACCATCGAGCGCGTGACCGAGTGCATCGTCGACAAGCAGAGCGAGTTCTTCGAGAAGGGCATCGAATTCCTCAAGCCGATGATCCTGCGCGACGTGGCCGAAGAAGTGGGCATGCACGAGAGCACGATCTCGCGCGTGACCAGCAACAAGTACGTGGCCACCCCGCGCGGCGTCTACGAGCTCAAATTCTTCTTCAACAGCGCCATCAAGCGCGATGACGAAGACGACATCGCCTCCGAGAGCGTCAAACAGGCCATCAAGAAAATCGTCGAGGGCGAGGACGACCGCCACCCCCACAGCGACCAGAAGATCGTGGAGCTGCTGGCCAAGGAAAAGATCATGATCGCCCGTCGAACCGTGGCCAAGTACCGCGAAATGATGGGGATTTTGAGTTCGTCGAAACGAAAGAAATATTTTTAGGTAGACTAGGGGTTAACTGCGACGGGAGTGCATGACGGCGCCCGAGCTCGATGAATCTGCGGATGTCTTTGTACGGCGGTGGCCAACAGCCGCCCCGACGTTCCCGGTCCATCAAAAACAGTGTCGGGCGCAAGCCATCGCGGCGCTGTTTGCGCCGCGGCTGCCCATCAGACTTGCGCGTGACTTGGCTTGCACGACGGCCTGCGCACAGGGGTTCGGAGCTGTTGCTCCGCACGCATTGGTACCTCCAGAAAGGAGTGGCATGAAGATCGCGTTCACCTTCCGCAACTTGGAGTCCTCCGACGCCATGAAGAACTACGCCACGGAAAAGATCGGTCGCTTGCAGAAGTACATGCAGGCCCCGATGGACGCGGTGGTCACGTTCTCACTCGAGCGTCACCTGCACTGCGTCGATGTGAGCATCCACGCGGGCTCCGAGAGCTACCTCGGCCGCGAGGATCAGGAGAACATGTACTCGTCCATCGACTTGGTCGTCGACAAGATCAAGAACCAGCTGCGCCACAACAAGGACACGCACACGCACAAGCGTCGTGCTGCATCGGTCCCGGCCGAGTAGCCGGCCGACCGATAATTCAGTTGCGCGTCCAGGCGATCTGATCTTGCCTTCCCGACGCGCGACGGCAGCGCTGCCGCCCCAACCAACCGGTGGGGCCGCAGCGCTGTTTCGTTTGGTGTGGCTGCAAGAATGTGCGAGCTCTGCTGGCAACCCGGCGCTACGATGCGCTAAATGGCTCGCGCTGCCGCACAACGCGGCCCGAGTTGGCTTGGAATTCTTGGAATCTGGTCATGCGCCTAGAAGACGTCCTGCGCGCCGGCGACATCACCACGGACATGCCGCTGTCCGTCGCGTCGGACAAGGATGCCACGCTGCCTGAGCTGGCCCGGTTGATGTCGAGGAACGATGCCGCGCTCGACGCCACGGCGGTGTACCACGCGCTGGCAGATCGCGAACGGCTCGCCAGCACTGGCATCGGCAGTGGGGTCGCCGTGCCCCACGGTCGGCTGAGCCTCGACCGGCCTCGTATGGCGCTGGCAATCTACAAGCAGGGCGTGCCCTTCGAGTCGCTCGATGGCGAGCCCGCGCGCATCTTGCTGGCGCTACTCACACCCGTCGAGCACGCCAGCGACCAGCTGAAGTTGCTGGGTCGTGTTTCGCGTGTGCTGCGCGGCGCGGCCGTGCGCGCGCAACTGCTGGAGGCCGGCAGCCCGCAGGCGGCGCTCGCCGTGCTGGTCGAGGAAGAGCGCCGCCAGCTCAGCCGCGGCTTGTCGTGAACATGTCACACGTTGTGTGCCGATAGCCTGTGCTGCGCGGCGCGATCCACCATTCCAGAATCACGCTGCGTCATTTAGCCTAGCGGCATGGCACTGCAGCTGGTCGTGGTCACGGGCATGTCCGGCGCGGGCCGTTCGACGGCACTGCGCCTGCTCGAGGATCTCGGCTACTTCTGCGTCGACAACATCCCGCCGGCGTTGATCCCCCAGCTGATCGAGTTGCTCGCGAAGGGTGGCGAGCTGTCGCGCGTGGGCCTGGGCGTGGACGTTCGCACCGGCGGCTTTCTGGAAGGCGCTGCGTCGGTCATGGACGCGCTGATCGCCGGCGGTCATGAAGTCGAGCTGCTCTTTCTCGAGAGCCAGGACGACGAGCTGGTGCGGCGCTTCAGCGAGACGCGCCGCGCACACCCGCTCGCGCCGGGCGGCAACGTGGTCGACGCGATCCACAAGGAGCGCGAGCGCCTGGCACCGCTGCGCGCACGCGCCGGTTTGATCATCGACACCACCGGCAAGAGCGTGCACGACCTGCGACGCATGTTGGTCGACTACATCGCACGCGGCGGCAAGCGCACGCGCATGGTCACGCGCATCGTGTCGTTCGGCTTCAAGTTCGGCTTGCCGGTCGACGCCGATCTCGTGTTCGATCTGCGTTACTTGCCGAACCCTCACTTCGTGCCGGAGCTGAAAGCCTTTACCGGGCTCGACGAGCCCGTCGCGCGCTTCGTGCTCGATGCGCCCGAGACGCAGGAGCTCTTGGAGGATCTCTACGCGCTTTTGTCGAAGCTCGTGCCGCGCTACGCGCGCGAGGGCAAGGCTTATCTCACCGTCGCCATCGGCTGCACGGGTGGCCAACATCGCTCGGTGGCTTTCGCCGAAGCGTTGGCCGCGCGGCTGCGGGAGCACGCCGAAGTGGTGGTCGAGCATCGCGACATGCACCGGCGCGCCAAGTAGCGCGGCAGCCGTGTGCGCGGCTCACAGTCCGAGCGAGCTGGTCACGAAGCTCTGCAGCTGTGGCTCCGTCAGCACGCCGTAGTGTCGGCCGCGCTCCACGCCCTGGGCGTCGAGCAGCACCAGCGCTGGCACGGTGTCGCAGCGTCCGAGATCGCTGTGTCCAGGCAAGATCTGGTTCTGCGGGTCGTAGGTGAGTGGGAAGCTCACCGACAGCGCGTCGCGGTAAGGCACGAGAAACTGCTTTGCGTCGAGCTGCAGCGCGACGCCCAGCACGCGCACCGGCCGCACGTGCATGAGCCAGTGTTCCAGGTGCGTGAGCGCCAGCTGCGAGGCGGTGTCCGAGGTCGAGAACAAGAACAAGAGCAGCGGCCGCCCTTGCCACTGCGAGACTGAAACCAACTGATCGTGGTCATCGGCCAAGGTCAGCTCGACGGTGTGCGCCGGTTGCGTTGGCGCTGCCGCCGTTGGCGGCGCACTGGCGCACGCGCACAGAGCCGACAGTAGTATCATCCAGGCGCGCGAACGAGGCATGCAGTGCGCCTGTGGCTCACTCGAACGCGGCGTCGAGCACCAATGCCTGGCCGCGCGCCAGCTGCACCTGCCCAAACGCCTTCTCTTGGGTGCGATAGCGCGCTGTCACCTCGTAGCTACCGGCGCTCAAGTGCGCGCTCACGCCGCTGCCGAGCGTGCCAATCTGCTTGCCGTCACGCTTGATGATCGCCATGCCGGCTGCGCGCTTGCCCTGACTTGCGATGCGCACCTCGAGCGTGCCGGTTGCGAAGTCGGCCTTGAGCTCGAGCTTGCCGCCCTTCTTCACGGTCGCCGGCTGGCTCTGCTCTGGGGCGTCGAGCGCGCCGTCCAGCCGCAGGACGGCGGTGTAGGTGCCGGCAGAGGCCGCCAGCGCTTTGCCGCCGCAGCTGCCGGTTGCCAGTTCCTTGCCGTCGCGCTGCAGCGAGACGACGCCCGTCGCCGACTCGCCGTTCTCGCGGATCTCGCAGACGACCGCGCCGCTGGCGCTGTCGGCAAGTGCGGGAATGCTGAGCGAAATCAGGGCCGCAGCCAGCGTCCAGCCTTTGGTCGATCGTGTCATGCGCAGCTCCTTGGTAGCGCAGCGTCTCCCGATCGACGCCCTGCGCGCAATGCCGATTCAGCCTACTCTGCCCCCTGCGACGGCCAGCTCGCGGCAAATTATCATGCATTCGCGCGGGGTTGAGAAGGTGGGGCGGCCGCGGCTGCTGCGCCGCAAGCGCGCAGTCCACCCTGCGTTGGCCTGCTTTGCGATGCGCGGCGTCGGTAGTCGTTGCCAGGCGCCGCAGCAGCTCCTTGACACGACGGGGGTGCGCGGCTAAACAACCGCTCCCCTTCGGGGTTTTCGGCTTTTGGGCGCGCGCAGTCCCTGCACGCCCCTTAGGCACGAGAGAGGTTGAGATGGAGACGTTCAACGCAAAGGCCGATGAAGTCGAGCGCAACTGGTTCGTCGTGGACGCGACCGACCTGCCGCTGGGCCGTCTGGCTTCGAACGTGGCTGCCGTGATTCGCGGCAAGCACAAGCCCGTGTACACGCCGCACGTCGACACCGGCGACTTCGTCGTCGTCGTGAACGCCGAGAAGGTCAAGCTGACGGGCAACAAGCTCGACGGCAAGCACCGCCGCTGGCACTCGGCCATTCCTGGCGGCTTCGGTTCGGAGAGCTACCGCGCGCTGCTCAAGCGCAAGCCGGAGCTCGCCATCGAAGAGGCCGTCTTCGGCATGTTGCCCAAGAATCGTCTGGGGCGCACGCTGCACACCAAGCTCAAAGTCTACAAGGGGCCGACGCATCCGCACGCTGCGCAGAAGCCTCAGCCGCTCACCATCCGCACCTGAGTTCAAGACCATGATCAACGGCACAATGCACGGCAAGGCTTACGGTACTGGCAAGCGCAAGAACGCCATCGCGCGCGTTCTGCTCAAGGCGGGTAGCGGCGTCATCACTGTCAACGGTCGCGCGCTCGAGACCTACTTCCCGCGCCCCACCTCGGTGATGGTCGTGAAGCAAGCGCTCGAAGCGGTCGAGAAGCAGGACCAGTTCGACGTGACCGTCAACGTGAACGGTGGTGGCGAGTCCGGTCAAGCCGGTGCAGTGCGTCACGGCATTTCGCGCGCGCTGCTCGTGGTCGACCCGACCCTGCGCCCGGTGCTGAAGAAGGCGGGCTTCTTGACGCGTGATGCGCGCAAGAAGGAACGCAAGAAGCCGGGTCAGCCCGGCCCCCGCAAGCGCTTCCA
>JADGRE010000189.1 GCA_017881185.1 Pseudomonadota bacterium
TTTCTCCGGTGCGTGCTCACCTACAGGAGTAGGCTCCGCGCGCTCCTCGAAACCGAAGGCGCCTCGCTCGTGTCTCACGGTCCATGCGTTCCTGTTTAGACGCGCAGCGTCGATTCGGGGTCCAAGTCAATTGGGCGGCGTCGACGACTCGCGCGCACTATCGTCGAGCTTGTGACGACGCAGCTTGTCGAGGAAGGTCGTGCGTGGCAGACCGAGCAAGCGCGCCCCTTCGCTCTTGTTGCCACCGGCGCGCGCCAGCGCATGCTGCAACACGCGGCACTCCACCTCTTCGAGCGTGCCCTCGAGCGCATCCGCCGCAACGCGCGACACGCCGGACTGCGAGAGCGCGAGGTCGGCCACGCTGATGCGCTGCCCGCGGCAGCGGGCCACGGCGCGCTCCACCAACTCTTCCAGCTCGTTCACGTTGCCGACCAGCTCGAGCGCTGTCAGCTGCTCCAGCGCCTCGGGCTCGAAGCCCACCGCCTGCCGGCCCAGGCGCCGACACGCGCGATCGACCGCAAGCAACGCGTGCGAGCCGATGTCTTCGCGGCGCTCGCGCAACGGCGGCACACGACACGACAGAGTGCACAAACGCGCCGCAAGCTCGGCATCGCACGCACCTGTCTCGACCAGCGTTTCGAGCGACGCGCGTGCGCTCGCCACCACGCGGCCGGTCAGCGCATACGACTCACCGCCATCCACCGGCCGACCCGTGCGCGAGGCGAGCGCCGCCACCAGCAAGCGCTGCGCTTCGATGGGCAACGCCACCACGTCGCCGAGCAACAGCGTGCCCGCCGCCGCAAGCCGCAGCGCGCCGGCATGCCGCACACCCGCATGCGTACCGCCGAACAACACCACGCTGGCTTCCTCGGTCTTCAGCGCGGCACAATCGAGCACCAAGAACGGCTCGGCCGCGCGCGCCGATTCCGCATGGAGAAAGCGTGCAAGCGGTTCGACGGGCACGCCCGACTCGGCCACGAAGAGCACCGGGACCTCGTGCGCGCACAGCGGACGCAACCGCTCAACCAGCGCGCGCATCGCTGCGCTGTACGCTAGGAGCGGTGCGCTCTGGCCGCGCGCACTGCCCGCCGCGTAGAGCGACTCGATATCGGCGCGCAGTCGGGCGGCCTCGTCGGCCAGGTGCTCGAGACGACCCTCGCTGCGATGCTGCTCCATCAATAGAGCGTGCGCACGCGCCTCGGCACGACGCTGCGCGGCAAAGACGTTCAGGAAACCTGACAACCAGCGCCCATGATCGCGCAGTGCCGCAAGCTCCTCGAGACTGAGCTGCGCACGGCGCGGACCACGCGGCACCACGAGCGCACCTTCGAGCTCGCCATCGCTCACCAGTGGCAACACGCACAACGCGTCGAGCGCGACCAGCGCCTCGATGAGCGGGCGCAACGGCGGCTCGCGCACGATGCGAGTCTCGAGCGGCGCACGCACGATGATCTCGGACGGCTGCTCGCGCAGATGCTGCGCGATCGCAGCAGACAACGGGCGGTCTGCCAGGTGCGCTTCACCGGCAGCGTCGATGCGCCCCTCGAAGGCAGGGTCGAAACCATAGAACAAGGGCTGGGCGTCGGCACCGCCCGCGGCACGGCGGAACGCCAGCAGCACCACGGCCGTGAGGCCCTCGAGCGTGTGCGCACCGCCCATCGCGCGCTGCAACCACTGCAGCTGTTCGAGCAGCGCACCGCCCGCGGGCGCGAGCACGCGCTGCGAAAGCGGACGCAGCGCATAGAACAGAGCGAATGCCAAGAGCAAGGTGGCCGCTGCCCACACGGCCAGCGCCGCCGCGTCGTGCGGGATGTACGAACGGCTGGCCACGATGCCGAGCACCACGAGCGAGACGGTGAGCCCACCCGCCACCAAGTCACGCGTGGTACGGCTGGCCGAAAGCCTACGCGCGGGATCGATGAGCCACAGGTGCCCGAGGTACAGTGACAGCACGCTGAGCGCGCCGAGAACGCGCACCAGGCTCGACGACGCGCCATCGAGCAGCTGCAACACGACCAGCACCACGCACAGCGCCGCACCCGGCAGCAGCGCGAGCACCGCCCAGTGATTGGACGCCAGCGCCTCGGGACCGCTGCCCAGCCGACGCCGCGCCAAGCGCAGCGCGAGCGCGGCCAGCACCGCGCCACCCGCGAACACGCTCACCGCGTGCGCGTAGGGCGCCGGCAACAACCACGGCGTGCCAAGCGGGGCGAACACCGGACCTTGCGCGAGCGTGGACAACGCCGCGCTACCCACAGCAAGCACCAACGTGCTGCCCTGCGCCAGCGTAGTGATGCGCGGCGACAACACGCGATCGGGCACGCCCAGCGCGAGCTGCAGCACCAGTGCCGCAAGCATGGCGAGCCCCACCGTCTGCGCCAACTCGACCGACAACCTCGGTTGCTCATCGGTGAGCAACGGCACCAGCACGAGCGACCCGCACAGCCCAAGCCACGCGACCAGACGCGCACTGCGCTCTTCGGACCGGGCCGCACTGCCCACGATCGACCACGACAACCACACACTCAACGCCGCAATCCCGTAGCCGAGCGCGTCCAGCTCGCCGTGCAGCGAAGCCACATCGGCGATCAGGTACAAGACCAGCGCAGGGCCCAGCAGCGGGAAAATGGCGAGGCGACGCATGAGGGTTCGACGGGTAGAGATCGGAGCGGAGATCGGTCGTTGGGCGACCGCAGGTTTGGTGTACTGTAACACCGACCGCCGCCGCTGCCAGAATGCCGCTTGCTGGGGCCGGCGACCGCTTTTTACCGACGTTTCCCGATGAATCCAAGCCGCCGGCACAGCCAGCTCTGTCGCGAAATCGCCGAGCACGATCACGCCTACTACGTGCTCGACGTGCCGAAGATCAGCGACCGCCAGTACGATGCGCTCTTCGCCGAGCTGGGCGCCCTCGAGCGCGCGCATCCCGAGCTGATCACGCCCGCATCGCCCACGCAGCGTGTGGGCGGCAGCGCGCGCGAAGGCGTGACCAAGGTCAATCACGAGCACCCGATGCTCTCGCTCGACAACACCTACGACGAAGCGCAGCTGCGCGAGTTCGATCGGCGCGTGCGCGACGGGCTCAAGAGCGGAGCCGTGGTGCATTATGTGGCCGAGCCCAAGCTCGACGGAGCGAGCTTGTCGGTCGTGTACAAAGACGGCCTCTTCAAGCTGGGCGCAACCCGCGGCGACGGCAAGGTGGGCGAAGACGTCACCGAGAACGTGCGCACTATCCGCGCCATCCCACTTTCGATCCCCGACGCGCGCCAGCACACGCTGCGCGGTGAAGTGGTCATCTACAAGCGCGATCTCGAACGCATCAACGAGCTGCGTCTGGCCAACGACGAAGAGCCCTTCGCCAACCCGCGCAACGCCGCCTCGGGTTGGCTGCGCCTGCTCGACACGCGTCAAACGGCCGAGCGCCCACTGCGCGCCTTCTTCTACGAGCTGGTAGAACGCCACTACCCGAGCCACCACGCTGCGTTGCAGGCGCTGGACAAGCTCGGCTTGCCCACGCACGGCTTGCACGAGCTGTGCACCAGTGTGGACGAGGTACTCGCGTTCATCGAACGCTTCGACAAGCGCCGCGACAGCCTGCCCTACGAGACCGACGGCGTGGTGGTGAAGATCGACGAGCTCGTGCAGCGCGACTTGCTCGGCAAGACCTCGCGCTTTCCGCGCTGGGCCATCGCCTACAAATACGCCGCCGAGCAAGTCACCACGGTGGTGCGCGGCATCGAGAGCGACGTGGGCCGCAGTGGCGCGCTCACACCGGTCGCCAACCTCGACCCCGTCAGCGTCAGCGGCACCGTGGTCTCACGCGCCTCGCTGCACAACATCGACTACGTCGCCGAAAAAGACGTGCGCGTGGGCGACAGCGTGGTCATCGAAAAGGCCGGCGAGATCATCCCGCAGGTCGTCAGCGTGGAGCTCGAAAAGCGCCCCAAGGGTGCAGAGCCCTGGACGCCGCCCACGCACTGCCCCGCGTGCGGCCACGCCGTGGTGCGCGCGCAGGACATGGCCGCGCTGCGCTGCCCGAATTCCAAATGCACAGGCCGACTCAAGGCGCTGGTCTTCTACTTCACGCGCCGCACCGGCATGGACGTCGACCGCCTGGGCTGGTCGCTGATCGAGCAGCTGGTCGACGCCGGCCTCGTGCGCGACCTCGCCGACATCTTCGCGCTGCCCAGCAAGCGCGAGCAATTGCTGCAGCTGCCGCGCATGGGCGACAAGAGCTGCGACAACTTGCTCGCCTCCATCGAGAGCGCCAAGCAGGGCCGCAAGTTCTCCCAGCTGCTCACCGCGCTCGGCGTTCCCCTGCTCGGCAGCGTTGCAGCTACCACCGTCGCCCAGCACTACCGCAACCTGCGCGCGCTGCTCCACGCACCCGCCGAGCAAGTGCGCTCCGAGCTGAGCGAGGTGCACGGCATCGGCCCCAAGCTCACCGACAGCCTGGTCAACTACTTCGACGACGCGCACCACCGCGCCGTGGCCGAAAAGCTGCTCAGCCTCGGCGTAGTCGCCGAAGAACCGGAACGCGAAGCCCTCGTTGTCGTCGATGGCCCCTTGTCGGGTCAGTCGTTCTGCGTGACCGGCGTGCTGTCCCGCCCGCGCGACGCCATTCACGCCGACATTCAAAAGGCCGGCGGCGAGGTGCACGATCGTGTGAAGAAGGGCACCACCTACCTCGTGGCAGGTGACAAGGTCGGCGACACCAAGCGCAAGGCTGCCCAGAAGCACGGCACCAAGGTCATCACGGAGCAGGACCTAGCCGCGCTCGTGGCGGGCTGAGCCACGCGCTGGCCACTGCCGCTCAACCGAAACGCTTCTTGCCTTCGCTCTCCCACCAGTCGCGGTAGCGCTTCTGTGCGCGCTCGCGGTCGCGCTTGGGCGCTGCGGCCACGTAGCCGTAGTACACCTGCGTCAGCTTCTGCAGCTCGATGCCTGCGGTGGCACGCACGGCTTGGTCGGCGTGCATCAGGCTGTCGATCAGCCACTGCGCACGATGATCCTGGCGGTGGTCGTCGTACCAGCTTTGCCACTTGCGGGTGGCGTGGCCGAAGTCTTGCCCGGTGATGCTGACGAGCGCGCGGTGCGCAGGCACCGACAGCTGCTTGTCGCTCGAAGCGTTTTGCTCGATGAACAGCGGCACACACTCGGGGTCGCGCAGCGTGGCCAGGCCATCGATGGCGGCGAGGCGTTCTTGCATGTTGGCGCTGCTGTCGGCGGCGCGCTCGCGCAGCACGCTGACCACGTTGGCGAAGCCCTGTGCGCGGCGGTACTGGGGCAAGGTGTCGCGCACGATCAAACGGATCTGCGGATCGTCGTCGAACAGACGCTCGGCCAGGGCCAAGAGCAGACCCGGATGGACCTGATCGCTCACCAGCAGCGTGGCGTAGAAGCGCTTGTCGGCGCTGGGCCCGACCAGCAGCTTCTGCAGCACCGGCACTGCGCGCTCGCCGAATGCCGACAACGCACGCGCGATGGCGCTCACGTCGCGGCCGAGCGGCAAGCGTGGATGCGCGCGCCGGCGATCGAACCACAGCGGACCGGGGAAGTGCTCGGCCAGCAGCGGCAGCGCGATCTCACCGAAGCGCAAGAGCTGCTGTACGCACCGAGCTTCGTCGTCGGGCCCGCAGCGGCATAGATCGGTCACCAACTGATGCAGCTGCGCCTCGGTATCCACGATGATCGATGGTTCTGCAGCGGACGGCGGCCGAATCGACTCTCGCACGGCACGCGACATGCGTACCACTTCGGCGCTGGGCGCCGGATTCGACGTGGAGTCCTCATCGCGCCGCGCGTCAGCTGCCATTGGGGTGTCGCGGCGTGCATGCGGCGCAGCTGCTTCGACGCGCGTCGCTGCCGGCGGCTCGTGCTGACGCGGCTGCTCGACGGGCCCGCTGACGCGGCGGGGCCCGAGCGGCTGCGTGATCTCCGAGCTCTTCTTCTTCCTGAATTCCGGCTCCTGCGGCAGGCGCGGCGGCGGCGGGAAGGCCACGGCGTCGGCCGGCGCTCGATCGCTGTGGTAGCTGCTCGGCGGAAGCGACGAGCGCCCAGCCGGGGCCGGTGGCGGTGGCGCGAGCGAGACCACTTCACGATCCACTTCGCGACTCTTGTATGCGCCGGTGCCTGGAGGCTGTTTCACCCCGCGCGCGGGCGGCCGACTGCGGTACGCGCGCGCATTGGGCGGTGGCTCGCTCGCGTCGAGCGCGGGCTCGCTCACGTCGAGCGCCGGGTCGAACGGCGCGGCCACGGGACCGACCGAGCGAAACGCCGGTGAGGTGTCGTGCTCGATTGGCGGCGCCTGTGACGGCTCGGGCGGCTCGGGCGCGTTGCTCCGGTACGCGCCGGCACCGGGCGGGGGCTTGGACCAGCGCGCCGCGGCGGGGCGAGCCTCGCTCACGGGCCCACTCTCGCTTGCCGCTGATGGCGGCGCGGACGCACGCGGGCTCTGCCCGTGCTGTGCCGGAAGCGTCATGGTCGCCGAGCGTTCCAGCTCACTCTCTTCACCCTCATCGGTCGCGCGCGACCCTTGATTCGCAGCCTGCGGTGCCAATGCGTCCGGTCGAGCAGCAACCGACGGCGGCGGCGGCGCGCTGCGTGGCAAGCCCAGCAACCCCAGCGCGTCGCGCGCCTGCTGCGATTGGGCGTCCGCTGACCCACGCGGCGGCGGCGGCTGCGAGCCCACCGACGGCATGGCGCGTGCGGTCGGCGTGTGCTTGGGCGCGCTGCTCGGCACGCCCGAGAGCGTCTCCTGTGGCCGATTGGGCCGATTGCTCGGGCGGTTGCTGCGGCTCGGCCGCGCCGCCGGGGTGGGCACCTCGTGCGGCCGTAGCCCGCGGGCATCGCTCGGAAACACGCCAGCCACAGCGCCGGGCGGCAGCGACGCGCGCTGTGGCGCAACCGCCGCGGGCGTGTCCGACGACGACCACGCAGCGCGCGGCGCCGGCGTGCTCATGCGCCGCTCGGCACGCTCGTCCGGCAACGGCGCCGTGCCTGGGAACACCACGTTGCCTGCAGCCGATGGCTGCACACCCTCACCTGCCGCCATCGGCGGCGGCCGGCGCGACTGCATGGCATGCGTCTTACGATTGCGAATGATGCGCTCGAACGCCTGCGACACCCGCGGCAAGAGCTCGACGAGCTCCGCGAGCTCGCTCAGATGAAACGCCTCACCGCGACGATCGCCGTACACCACCGACACCACACGCTGCCGGATGCACACGGGGATGAGCGCACAGGGCTGGTCGTACATGCGGTCGAGCGCCTGCGCGAACACTTGATCGGCCGGCTTGCGCGACAGGTCGACCACGCGCGGCGCAAGCGACTGGGCCAGCTCGCCCAAGCTGCTCTTGGGATCGAGCGACACCGCCACCTCGCGGATGTCCGCGATGGCCGGCATGTTGTTGGCTTCAAGGCCCAGCACACGGTCGTCGCGCAAGGCGAACAGCGCCGTGGCATCGAAGTACTGCCGCGCGAAGCTGAACACCACTTCCACCACGGCGTCGCGGTCTTCGGCCTGGTCGAGCAGCTCGCGCGCCACGCCGACGGTGAGCGGACCTTTGGGCACCGCGCTCGCACGCCGTGGACGCGGCCGCGGTGTAGCCGAGACGTTGCGCGGGGGCATCGACACGGCGTGCTGCTGCACCGGCGCACCACTGACGGGCCGCTGCAACGGCGGCAGACCTGCAGCCGGCAGCTGCAACGGCGCGGGCTGCGGCATGGGCTGCGTGCGTTCACCCTGCGCCGCTGATGGCGGCATGGGCGCAGCGTGGGCTGGCGCCTGACTCACATGCACCACGCGCCCCATGCCCACGCTCGGGTCACGCGCGAATGCCCGATCGCCCGCACCACGCTCGGTGACGACCGTGGGTGGCGGCAACGGCACGGCCGCACGCGCCGCCAGTGCAGCGACGGCATCGGTATCCGTGTCGCCGTCGTCTTGGTCGTCGAGCATGCCCAAGAGGCCGCTGCTGCCCTGCGCAGCCGGCATCGACATGAGCATGGGTTCGACCGCGATCAACTGCCCGGCCGGCAAGCGATCGATCTGCTCGGCGAGGCTACGCATGCGCGCGGAGATCTCGATGCCGTAGTAGCGCGCGAGCGCCGCGTCGATGCGCACGTCGGTCGCGATGCACCAGTGCACGCCCAGGCCGACCGCGTCTTGAATCGCGCGCACCTCGCTGCTGCTGATCGGCTGGCCGATTGCCAACACCAACACATGGCCTTGCCGCAGCACCGGCACGACGCGGTACTTGCGCGCGAGCTCGGCCGGCACGAGCGCGATGACCTCGGCCGACGCTCCCATCACCGTCTCGCGCGTGGCCGCGGGCAAGCCGTAGCTCGCTGCTCGGTACGAGCTGAGCGTGTTCTCGGAGGCTGCGTCGAGCTCGAGCAGCGCAGTGTCGATCTCGCCGCCTTCGAGGACCGTCCGCGCAAGGGCGTCCTCGATCTGTTGTACGGACACGACTTCGTCTCGTACGAGCAAGGAGGTCAGTGCCGACATAGGGGAAACCGGAGAGCCAGGATAGCCTGCACCACTTCCCTGCAACAAGGCGAATTTCCGGGGAAAAATGGCCCCGAGCGCCCCTTGCCACCGCTATGCGCGCAGCACCTGCAGGCGGTCCAAGAGCAGCGCCGCAATCACCACCGCGGCGGTATCCACCCGCAAAATGGCGTCGCCGAGGCCCACGGGCTGGTAGCCGAGCGCTTGCAAGCCGGCAACCTCCTCCGCGCTCAGCCCGCCCTCGGGGCCCACCACGGCCCACACGGAAAGCGGCTGCGCAGGCGTGGCAGAAGGAGCCGGGCCGAGCGCCGCGTCGAGCGTCTGCGTGGCCAACTCCCAGAACACCAGCTTCTTCGCCCCCGCAGGTGCCAGTGCAGCCACCTGCAACAACGCCTCGGGCGCATGCACCTCGGGCGCGCGCGCATTGCCCGACTGCGCACACGCCTCACGGGCCACCCGACGCAAGCGCTCGATCTTCGGCGAGTCGGCCGAGAGCTTGGGCACGCTGCGCTGCGAATGGCACAAGCGCAGCCCGCTCACGCCAAGCTCCGTCGTCATGCGCACCACCGTCTCGAGGCGCCCGGCCTTGGGCACTGCCAGCAGCAAGGTCACCGCCACCGCCGGCGCCGGCGTCTGCCGTGGCACGCTGGCGTTGCAGGTGATACGCCCGCGCTCGATCGACAGCACCTCGGCATCCGCCTCGCTGCCCACCGCGTCGAACAAACACACCTGCGCGCCCTGCGTGATGCGCAGCACCTGCGCATGCTCCGCCGACTCACGCGGCAGCTCGATGCGCCCGCCCGCGGGCAACAGCTCCGGCACGAACAAACGACGCAGCTTAGCCATTGGCACGCTTGCGCAACACCAGCGCACTCCAATCACCACGGGTCGGCCGAGCCAGCTCCTCAAAACCCGGATACGCCGCGCGCACCGGATCCGCGTGCTCGTGCAAGAGCCCGCTGAGCAACAGCAGCCCCGAAGGCTCCACGCAACGCGCAATCTCCGCCGCAAGCGGCACCAACACCCGCGCCTCGATGTTCGCAAACACCAGCGGGAAACGCGCTTCGATGCGCTGCACCGGCAGCGTCGAAGCCTTCAGTTTCTCACTGACGCCATTGGCTGCAGCGTTCTCCTCACACGCATCGACCGCGAGCGAATCCGTGTCAATCGCCTCGACACTCTTTGCGCCAAACAACAACGCCGCAATCCCCAAGATCCCACTGCCCGCGCCCACGTCGAGCACGCGCATGCCGGGCTGCACTCGCGTCTCCACCTCCCCGAGCAACAGCTGCGTCGACTCGTGCGTGCCCGTGCCGAACGCTTGCCCCGGATCAAGCGTCAACACCACATCGCCCGCCACCGCTTCGTACGGCTCCCACGACGGCTTCACCACCAAGCGCTTGCCCACGCGCATCGGCTTGAAGTACTTGCGCCAACCATCGCGCCACTCGTCGCCCACCACGTGCTCGATGCGCGGCTTGTACCGGTCGCCCAGCGCCACCACGGCCGCTTGCGCGCTCTCTTCATCCGCGAAGCTCGCCACCAGCGTCACGCGCGCCGCGCCACCTTCGGCGTGTTGCAGCGTGCTGTCGTCGCGCTCTTCCAGCCCCTGTGCGCCCAGCTCGAACAGCTCCGCGCCCAGCAGCTCGGCCTCATCGGGCGTCACGTCCACGTGCACATAGGGATAGCGCGCTGCAGCCGGCGTGTTCATGCCGCAGTGCGTAGCACAAGATAGACAACGCCGAGCACCCACCACAGCACTGCGCGTCCTCGCAGCCCCCCGCGATACCCCAAAATCGCCGCGATTGGCGGCACGAACGCCACCACCCGCAGCCCCTTCGGCACACCCGCCATGCGCATCACCCGCGCGCACAGCGTGAGGTGCACCCAGGCCCAGATGGCGAACACCAGCACTAGCCCAGTGAGCAATAAACTGTCTCTATTCCAGATCATCACAGACTCGACGCCGGGCCGTTTGCAGACTAGCCTCCGGCCTCCTGGGAGGCCAACTTGCGGAACATCCGAATCGGCATGATCGGCTGCGGCGTGGTTGGGCAGGGCATCATGCGCCTGCTCAAGGAAAACGCCGCGAGCATCGAAGGGCGCCTGGGCGGCACCATCGAGGTCAAGCGCATCGTCGCCCGCTCCAAGGGCAAAGACCGCGGCTCCTTCGTACCCCCCGAGCTCATCAGCTACGACGCCAACGACGTCCTCAGCGACCCGAACATCGACATCGTGGTCGAGGTCATCGGCGGCGTTGAGCCCGCGTACAGCTACCTCAAGAAGGCTCTGGAATCCGGCAAGTCGGTCGTCACCGCCAACAAGGC
>JADGRE010000050.1 GCA_017881185.1 Pseudomonadota bacterium
TCCGGTGCGTGCTCACCTACAGGAGTAGGCTCCGCGCGCTCCTCGAAACCGAAGGCGCCTCGCTCGTGTCTCACGGTCCATGCGTTCCTGTTTAGGTGCGCGCGTACCATGCCTTGACCCGCGGGTGTTCCTTCACCGCGTCGTGCACGCGCACGAGCTTGGGAAATGCTTCGAAAATCGTTGCCGGAATGTGGTCGACCGTGCCGCTGTTGAACCAGCGCACCGCGCTGTAGAGCTTGATGTCGGCCACGTTCAACGCCGTGCCGCCGAAGAACGGGCCGGCGCCGCGGATGTGCTTCTCCGCATTCGCTGCCCAAGTCGGCAAGTACGTTGCGGCGAGCTGCTCGCGCGCAGCTTTCTTCTCCGCCGGGTCGCTGATGCGCAGCGTGGGCGCAACGTTGGCGCGCAGATCTTCGACGTGCTGCATGATGGCTTCGTGGCGCGCGGCCTCGAAGAGATCTGTGGGGTGCAGGCCATGCAGCCGGCCGATGAGCGTGAGGATCGCATTCGACTGCCCAAGCGGCGGCTGCCCCGGCATCTCGAGCACCGGCATGGAACCGAAGGGCGTGGTGGGCTTGAGCGCCGGCCAATCGGCGCGCTGCACGCGCTTGTCCTCGAAGTCCACACCCGCAACGTGAAACGCCAGCCGGCATTCTTCGCCGCGGCTCACCGGTGCATCGAAATAGGTCAGCTTGGGTTTGTTCATGGGCCGACAACCTGACATCCACGTGCGCTGGGCGCAACGCGCAATCGGCCACTAAGAGCCGATCTCAATACCCGTTCGCGGCGGCTTTCGGGCGGGACGCGCCCGATCGCTGCCGGCTCGCCATGGGCCGCTGCGTTAGCTGCAACCAGCGCGCTCCTCTTCTCGTTCACGCCCATGCGCCAGTTGATCTAGGTCCACTGGGGCCCCTGTCGCAAGCGTGAAGTGGGCGCGATCACTGCGAAAAGCCACGAGCTTCTTACTTTGCGTTCACCTGTTCGACACATGGCGCAGCCATGCTGACCACAGAACAAAGCAATAAAGGAGAGGCAAGACCCCAATGTCTACCATCGATACCCTGTGCAGCGTCTGCGTCACCCGCCAACACGAATACGTCATCTACGGCTCGGCTTGCGTCGCGGTGCGCGAGCGAGCAACCGGTGAGTGGCTCGACGACCACCACGCCGTCGACGAACGCATCGCCTTGGTCCCCACCGCATACCGCGCGGATCGTCTGGGACCATGGGATCTCGAGATCCATGCCTTTGGGTTTCAGATCCACGTGGGGCCGGTGGTCGCCGTGATCAAGCCCGACGAGCAGATGCGCGCGCGCCTGGAGCAGCTGGTGCACTTCGGTCCAAGGCCGCTGCGCTTGCACTCGCTGGAGCTCGCCGCCATCGAACCGGGTTGAGACGCCCGGACGTCGCCTGGAACGGCCATCCCGAACGGCTAGCCGTCGTTAGCTTTACTATCGCGGGAGCCGATGCTAATCGCATGATCATCGGGGCGTACTTTCGCCTCGCTTGATCGCGTGATGCTTACACTTCGTTTGTGCACAATTCGCCCGGCGTTCTTCGCGTTCGCCGCCTGCTGGTCGCTCACAGCGTGCTTCTCGAGCACCGCCGTACTGCCGTCGCACGACGATGGCGGCCCCGGTGGTTCGGGTGACGGTGCAGCTGCCACCGGCAACACCGGCGACGGCGGTATGCTCAACTCGGGTGCGGCTGACGGCGCGGTCGGCGGCGATGCCGGCCCGTGCGTCATCTCCCGTGTCGAAAACCGCATCACCACCGCAAACGTCGACAAGGTCGACCTGCTCTTCGTGGTCGACGACTCGCCATCCATGCGCGAGGAACACAACGCGATCAAAGACCAGATCCCCCGCATGATCACCACGCTCGTCACGGGCATGCGCCCGCAAGCCAACGGTGGCGTAGACCCGAACCCGTTCCCGCCGGTCAAAGACCTCCACCTGGGCGTGGTCTCCGTGAACATGGGGATCATTGGCATCCAGGGCATCCCGGGTTGCTCGGGTGTGACGGGCGTCACCTCGATGGTGCCGGGCTTCGGCGACGACGGCATCTTGCGCGACGTGCCCCCGGCCGCGAACGCTGGCAGCTGCACAGCCAACTTCCCGGCTGGCCAACGTTTCCTGTCGTACACGACGGGCGGCGCCGTCACCACCGCGCAGCTCGCCAGCGATTTCGCCTGCGTTGCCGTCACCGGCACGAGCGGTTGCGGCTTCGAGCAGCAGCTGGAATCACCGCTCAAGGCGCTGTGGCCGTCGATCGACATCGACGCCAACACGGGCAAGACCATCTCGCCCAACCGCATCACCTTCCTCACCGACACTGCGCACCCCATGCTGGCGCTCGGTCATGGCGACCTCGAGAACCACGGCTTCCTGCGCAACAGCACCGTGGAAGGCCTGTCGCTGATCGGCATCCTGATGTTCACCGACGAGGAAGACTGCTCGTCGAAGACCACCGTGCACTTCACGCCACAGGCGTACTTGAACATGGGCGACCCGCTCTACAACCAGGATCTGAACCTGCGTTGCTTCTACAACCAGAAGAACCTGTACGACGTCGCGCGTTATATCAACGGCTTCAAGGCGCTGCGCGCCGGCAACGAGAACCTGGTCGTGTTCGCGGCCATCACCGGCGTGCCGCCCGACCTGGTCGATGACAAAGCCTACAAGGCGGTCAGCTGGGACGACGACGCTTCGCGCGACGCGTTCTACAAGCACGTCTTGTCCGACCCGCGCATGATTCCCAAGCCCGATGCCACGAAAGTAGCGGGCGCAGGCAACTTGGCGCTCTCCTGCGATACGCCCACCAGCAAGGCCACCCCACCGCAGCGCATCGTGCAGGTCGCGCAGGGTTTCGGCCGCAATGGCCTCGTGCGTTCGCTGTGCGACATCAGTCAGTTCCAGCCCTCGATGGACGGCGTCATCAATACGCTCGCCAAGCAGCTCGGCGGCGGCTGTCTGCCCAGTGCGCTCACGCGCGACGCCAGCGGCACCGTCAGCTGGACCGTGGAGTGGGAGCTGCCCGTCTCGGGTCTCGCGCCCGCCGGCTCTCCCACGCAGTGCAGTGACTTGCCGTTTCTGGGGGTCCCCGCCGCAGGCGAGCCGAGGACCGGCGCGCGCGGCGGCAAGCTGTGTGTGGTCAAGCAGTTGGCGGTCACTGGTCAGAAACTGGCAGCCGGCGACGGCTGGTACTACGACGACTTCTCCGCACAAACGAAGCAAGTGTGTCAAGGCTCCGCGCATCGCATCGCGTTCACGCCCGCGGCCAAACCGCCCAAGGGCGTGCTCATCACGCTCGTGCACGAGACCAAGACGCACGTCAGCGATCTGCCGGCCATCTCCGGAGCCGATCCTTCCAGCCCTCCGCCGCACGTCGGCTCGCTGTGCGCGCCCATGTTCGACAGTCGCGGGGTTGCGCTGTCGGCCGACGAGGCCTGTTCGGTGCAGCTGACAGACGCCAGCGGCGGCCAGAAGATGGATGGCATCGATCGTTCCCTGGTCTGCGACCCGATCGAGCACGTGTGCGTGCAGCTCTGCGCGAAGGCCAGCGACTGCCCGACCGATTGGAGCTGCGCGCACACCACGCCCAGCGTGGCGCACTGCGTGAACCCGACCTGCGGCGCCATACCCGTGCTGGGGCTCAACTGAGCCACGCGCGGCTCGCCGGGGTGCCGCCCCAGCCCGGGGCGCGGATCGCGCGGCGATTTCGTGCGGTGAGCAGCGCTCGGCTGCCGTATCGTCAACAATTTCAAGGCGTTTGACATATCCGGTCGGGCTTTCTAGCCTGCGGGCCGATGTTGGAACGGATCGGAAACTGCCGGATCGTCGGCGAGATCGGCAGCGGCGGCATGGCCGTCATCTACAAGGCCATCCAGGAGCCGCTGGAGCGGGTGGTGGCCATCAAGGCGCTCAAGCCGAGCATCGCCTTGGACAGCCAGTTCGCCGTGCGCTTCGAGCGCGAGGCCCGCTTCATGGCCTCGCTGCAGCACGAGAACATCCTGCACGTCTACGACTTCGTCAAAGACGGCGACAGCATGTACATCGTGATGGAGTACGTGCAGGGCGTCGACCTCTACGACCTGTTGCAGCTGACACCCTCGTTGCCCGTCGAGGTCGCCGCCATCATCGCGCTGCAGGTGGCCCGCGCGCTCGACTACGCGCACTACCGCGGCATCATCCACCGCGACATCAAGCCGGCCAACGTGATGATCTCCCACCAGGGCGAGGTCAAGCTGATGGACTTCGGCATCGCGCGCGACCACGCGCTCAGCGACTTGACCGAGACCGGCACCGGCGTGGGCACGCCCAGCTACATGAGCCCCGAGCAGATTCTCGGCGACAAGCTCGACTTCCGCAGCGACGTCTTCTCGCTGGGCATCTTGCTCTACCAGTGCATCACCGGCCGCAAGCCGTTCCTGGAAGATGAGTCGCGCACCGTGATGCAGAAGATCCGCCTCGACCGCTACCAGAGCCCGCGCAAGCTCGTGCATTCGTTGCCTAGCAGCATGGAGCGCTTGCTCGCGCGTTGCATGGAGAAGCTGCCCGCCAATCGCTATCCGAGCACACAGGTGCTGATCGACGACATAGTCGAGTTCCTGGCCGGCCGCGTCAGCATCAACCACAACGCCCGTTTGGTGATGTACCTGCGCGACGTGGGCGTAGTGGGCCCCGCCGAAGCCGACGCTGTGCTGACGGCCGGCGTGCTGCGTACACCGCGCAGCGCGCCGCAAGATCACGGCATGGTGCAGGCTGCCGTGCTGCCGTTTGCGGGCCTGTTGTTCTGCGCGGTCTTGGCGGGTGGTGGCATCCAGGCCTCGGCCGGGCGCTTCTCGCATCGCAACGAACCGGTCGAAGCCGACGCGCCGCTGTCGCTCTCGCGTGCAGGTTTTCTGCGCGTGGTGGCAGAGCCCTGGGCCGACGTGGTCATCGACGGGGAGCTGGCGCTGACCACACCCAGCGCTGCCCGCATTCCGCTGTCTCCCGGCAAGCACTACGTGAAGCTCGTGAACCCGTTCTATCAGGAGCACACCGCCGAGGTGGTGATCCGCACCGGTGACACGCAAGTGCTCGAAGCCAGGCTGCGACCCAAGCACACGGCCAGCTCGGCCCGAGCGGCGAAGCCATGAGTGCGTTGCGCACGTGGCTGCTCGTGGCTGCGCTGCTCTTGCCGCTCGGCGTCGCGCGCGCCGACGGTGCCATCGTGCACATCGTGCGGCCGGGCGAAACGCTCGCGTCGATCGCCGAGCTCTATTACGGCGACCCGCGTCGCGAGAGTGTGATCGTGGCCGAGAATGGCCTCGGCAGCGAAGGCGGCTCGTCGATCGTCGTGGGGCTCAAGCTCGTGATTCCCACCGTGAGCTATCACCACGTGGTGGGCGGCGAGACCTGGGCCGAGCTCGCCGAGCATTACTACGGCGACGTGCGCCGCGCCTTCGTCCTGAGTGAGGCCAACAACCAGAACGCAGGCAAGCCGCCCGACGTGGGCGCCGAGCTCTTGGTGCCGTACCCGCTGCGGCAAGTGGTGACGCAGCACGACGCGCTGCGGCAGATCATGAAGGACTACTTCGACGGGGCCAAAGACTCCCAGATCGTGCGCCGCTTCAATGCGATGAAGACCAGTCGCACCGATCGCGGGCAGATCTTGCTCTTGCCGTTGTCGAATCTGGTGCTGTCGGAATCGGGCAAGAAGCTCGCGGCCAAGCAGCACAAGGACATCGAGGCGCAGGCCGAGACGCGCGACAAGCAGCTGCGCATCAACGACGAGCTGCCGGCCTTGCACGAGCACGTGCGCCACGGTCGCTACGTGGAAGCCGTGGCGATGGCCAATCGTTTGATCGGCATGGGCGACCTGACGGGCAACCAGATCGTGAGTATCCAGCGCGAGCTGGGCACGGCGCTGATCGCGCTCGACCGCGAAGATCTGGGCCTCGAAGCCTTCAAGCAGATGCTCGAGAAACAACCGGACGTGGAGCTTGGCATCGGCGCCACCTCTCCGAAAGTGTTGCGTGTGCTCGAAGCGGCGAGGAAGGCGATCGCGGAAGCCAAGAGCGCGCTGGCCGCGCCGCCCGCGGGCGCGCCCGCACCGGCCGCGGCAGCTGCCAACCACGGCGGCTCGGCCTCGAGCCCCAAGGCGTCGCCGCCGCCAGCGGCAAAGCTGGCCGCCGCGAAGCCCGCGGCCGCGGCATCCAAGCACTGACCGGGTTCACCGCGCTGCTGGCACAGTGCCGTTCCACGATCGCGACGCCTGATCCAAATTAGAGTCGGTGGCTACTGCACGCTGCGCGCCATGTCCCGCTCAACCCTGCTGATCGCATTTCTCGCTTGGGCCGCGTTCTGCGGCGCCGGGATCTACGTTGCTGCAGGCGAATCGGCCACCTCCGACGAGGTGCCGCATATCGCCGCCGGCGTCCGCTACTTGCAAGGCGACTTCAGCCTCAACCCAGAGCACCCACCGCTCGTGAAGGTGCTTGCCGCGCTCGGCCTGCCACCGCGCGAGCCGGCCTTGGCTTTTCCGACGGGCGAAGATCCAGTCACTGCGCAGTGGAGCTACGGCTCCGCATTTCTACACAGCGCGAAGCAGTCGCCGCTCACGCTCCTCTTGCGTGCGCGTTTGCCCGTGCTCCTGCTCAACTCGCTCTTGCTGTGGGTGGTCGCGGCCTGGGCGAATGGCATCGCCGGCGCGGTGGCCGCGCGTGCCGCGTTGCTGCTGACGGCGGCATGTCCACTCTGGCTTGCACACGCCAGCCTCGTCACTACCGACGCCGCCGCCACGCTCTTCTACTTCGCAGCAGCCTACGCCGCGGCGCGCCTTTGCCAGGCTGACCCCACTCGCCGTGCGCGCGACGCGGCCTGGCTCGCGCTCAGCTTGTGTCTGGCGCTCATGACCAAGTACTCGATGTTGGCGGCGATGGCGTTCATCCCGGCTGGCTTGGTCCTCGATGCGCTGCGCCATCGACGCCCCGATGTGGTGCTGTGGGGCGCCGGCGCGTGCGTGCTGGGTGCACTCGCCGGCATCTCGCTCGCCTGGGGTCTGCCGCCGAGGTTATCGCTGTATGTCGAAGGCGTGCGGCAAGTCGGTAGCAACCACCTGGCGAACTACGCGTTCTACGCGTTCGGCTCGGTGTTCCACGGCCAAGATCCGCTGTACTTCTTGCGTGCGCTCAGCGTGAAGGTGTCGGTGCCGGTGCTCGCCCTGTGCGTGCTGTGTCCGATCTTGTGGCGCTCGCGCACGCAGGCGTCGGACGCCCTGCGCATGGGCTTTTCGTGGTCCTTGGTCGTGCCGCCCATCGCCTACCTGTTGCTGATGACTGCCAAGGCACCTGCAATCGGTGTGCGCTACGTGCTGCCCGTGCTGCCCTTTTTGCTGGTGCTTGCCGGCGTGGGCTTGTCGGGCTTGTGGCAGCAAGCGCGCTTGCGCCGGTTGGTCGCGCCGCTGATGGCGGCCCAGCTCTTCGGTTTCGTGGTGGCGTTGCGCGCCACTCCGTTGGCCTTCTTCAACGGTCTCGGTTGCCACACGAGCGACCCGGTGCCGTGCCTCGATGACTCGAACGTGGACTGGGGTCAAGCGCTGCCGGCGCTCGCGAAGTACCGCGACGAGCACTTCGATCACACGCCGATACGGGTGTTCTACTTTGGCTCGAGCCCACCTGCCGCATACGTCCCGGCAGCCGAGATCGCGCAGACCGATGAGCTCGTGCAGCCGCGGCGGGCGCTGTACGCGATGAGCCTGCACCTGCGGGCGCGTTGTCCGCCGCAGGCTTGGCCGCGGCGGCTGCCGCCGAGTGAGGTCGTTGGCGGCGCGTACGCGATCTTCGACCTGCGCCACTGAGCGCTCTTGGCCCAGTGTGCGGCCTGCACCTCAGCCGTCGCGCACGCGGCGTGCCGCTCGTTCACACTCTTGCCTTCGGCAGATCAACCTATAAAGCATCGTTATTATTAGTGTTTCATATTTTAGTACCCACGGCCTAAAAGCTGGCCCACCGCTTGCAACGAGCTGGTCAGCTTTCGAGAAAGGACCTTCCCATGCTTCAGCCGCCAGCCCAGCCGCTGCGCTTCGTCGTCGTCGTCGTCGTCGTGGGCGTGCTCTGCACCAGTGCCCGCCTCGTGGCGCAGCCCTTGGCTGCACAACCCGCGCCGACCCAAGCTGCCGCTCCGCAGCCAACAGCGGCACCCGTCGCGGCGGCGCCCGCCGTGCAGGCCACCATCGTCCACATCGACGGCGAAGACATCGTCATCGACGTGGGGGCTGGCAACCTGGCTGGCGCGACCCGGCTCACGGTCTATCGCACGCTCGAGGTGCGTCACCCGCTCACGCACAAGGCGTTGCGCGACCGCTTCGTGATCGGCGTGCTCAGCGTGGTGCAGACCGGTGCGCGCTTGAGCGTGGCCAAGGTGGAAGGCACGCCCGCACATCCGCTCGCCGTCGGTGACACCGTCGAGCTCGCCGTGCGGCCACAAGCGCTCTCGGCGCTCGCCACGGTCGCGCCCGCGGGACAAGCCACGAGCCAAGCCACGCCTTATGACCAGTCCACGGCCTCGGCCCAGACCGAAAGCGCAGCGGCCAGCAGCGGAGCGTCAGCTGCAACCACGGCAGCCGCACCGGCGGTGCGACCGCTGGACGTCGAAGAACGTGAGCTGCTCGCGTACTGGTACGCGACCTTGTCGAAAGCGCCCGCCGAGCGTGTGCGTCTGTACAACGGCTTCTTGCAGCGGCATCCTGACTCGCGCTACCGGCCTTTCATCCAGACCGAGATCAACTATCTGCACTCGGCCGAGACGCCCGCCCATGCGGCGCTCGCGGGCAAGCCCGCGGTCCTTGCGCCGCACACCCGCGTGGAGATGCGTGCGCTGCAGCACGCCGAAGAGGGCCAGGCCGTAGAGCTCGCGGCGCTGGCGCACACGCAGCCCGGATTTCGTTCGCTGCTCGTGCACGTGCGGCCGATCGCGGACAACGCCGTGTATCAGACCCTTCTCGCCGACATCGACGAGCGGGGACATGCGCGCGTCCAGGTGCCTGCGAGCTTGGTTCGCGCACCAGGCTTCGAGTACTTCGTGGAGAGCGTCGACACCCAAGGGCATAGCGAGCAGGGTGTGGCCAGCGCGCAAGGCCCGCAGCAGGTCAGCGTGCAGAGCAAGAGCACGCCGGCGCGACCCAGCGCACCCAGCACGCGCGTCCACTACACGAGCGAGATGGTGTCGTTCGACAACCTCAGTGGGCGCGACTGGTTTCTGCTCAACGAGGGCGACTTCCTGTATCGCGTGCGTTATCACGAGCTCTACGCCGTACGCCTCGGTTACGGCAACTACCGCGGCGAAGGTGGCACGGTCGATCAGCTCGATCGTCTGCGCCTTTCGCCGCGGCCTGCTGGCTTCACCTACGGCTTCCTCGAAACGCTGTTCGAGTTGCACCGCTTGTTCGGGCTGGCGCTGCGCGGCACGGTGGGCCTCGGCCGCCCGAACGATCCGAACGAAGAACGCAACGGCATCACCGGTGGTTTCCAGCTGCGCGCGCGGCTGGGTTCGGCCGAAGGCACGCACCTGGAGCTTGCGGGCGAGCTGCTGCCGGAGATCGGCCAACGCGCGTACATCGGCCTGCACTGGGAAGCCATCGATCGCTTCCCGATGGCGACCGAGATCGTGGTGACCGACCAACCCGTGCATTCCGACGAGCTCGCCGTGCGCCTCATCTACGAGTGCGGCTACCGCATCACCGACCGCATCGCGGTGGCGCTGCGGCCTTCGTACCAGCTGCGCACCATTCGCCATGCGGGCCCTGGCATCGGCTTTTCGACCACTTTCGACTGGTGAGGAGAACGACATGCGAAACTCATTTCCACAGCTGATCTGCCTCTTCGCGTTGTGCAGCGCCAGCGCCAGCGCCCGTGCCGTTGCCCAAGAAGCTCCCAAGCCCGGCGAGTCGAACACCGAGGCTGCACCTGCAGCCGTGGCGCACGCCGTGATTCGCCACACGCCGCTCAACGAGGTGTTGCTGGGCGACGCCGACTTCTCGTTCGAAGTCACGGCGCCCGATCGGGCCGGCAGCATCGTCGTGCACGTGCTGCCGGCAGGCCGTGGCGGCGCGGCGCTCGAGCTCGTCGCGCACCGCAGCGAAGGTGGCGGCTACGTAGCGCGCTTGCCCGCTGCGCGCGTCGTGCCACCGGGCTTTCGCTACTGGGTCAGCGAGCGCGCAGCGGACGGCGGCGAGCAACCGGTGTTCGCGGACGCCCGCCAGCCGCACGGCGTGCGCGTCAGTCGCGCACCCGACGACGAAGCTGAGCACCAGCGACTGGCGCGCTTGCACGGCCAACGCTCGGCCGTGATTTTGTCGGCCGAAGGCGTCGACTACGGCGATCGCCGTCTGGCGGCCGGCGCGCCGAGCACGCACGATCGCTACTATCGCTTCGAGGCTGGCTACGCCTACAGCTTCCTGTCGACCATCGAAGACATCCAGCTGACGCTGGTGCGCGTGCGCGGCGAGGCCGGCCTGTACCAGGCGTCGCCCAAGCCCACCAGCACGCTCGCCTCGCCGGGCATCGACTACGGGCGCGCCGCGGTGACGCTACTGGCCAGTGACTCGCTGCGCTTGCGCACGGCGTTCTTGCTCGGCGCCTCGCAGCGCGGCTTCGAGTACGGCGGCGGCGCCGCGTTCGTGATCGGTGATCCGCTCGACACCAACCTCGATGTCGGCGTCGAAGGCATCACGACGCTGGGCACCACCGGCCACTTGCGCTTGGGCTTTCTCGCGAGCGAGCACGTACCCATGGGTGCGGCCATCGAAGTCTCGAGCTTTCCCGTCGGCGAGGACGCGGGCGTTCGCTTGCTCTACGACCTGGGCTACCGCTTTGGTCCCGTCACGGAGCTGCGTTTGCGCGGCGGTTATCAGGGCCGCACCAGCATCACCGGTGGGCCCTCGCTCGCGCTCGACTTCCGGTATGGCTTCTGAGCTGCGCAGGGGTTCGCGGTCCGCAACTATTCTCGTGGCGCACACGCACCTGCGGCGTGGCTTGGTCGATGAAGGCGAAACGGGTCACGTTGCGGGTACACCGCAGCGTGGCCCCAACTCCGGAGGCCCCAATGCATGCCATGCGCCACTTGCTCGCCGCCCTCGTCACGACCAGCGCACTCGCCTGTAGCGCGAACGTCGGATCACCCGTGGAGATCGCCGAGCTCTCGCCCGTCGCCGGCCAGAGCGCCGCGCTTACCCGCAGCGCGCTGACCCAAGCGCAATCCAAGACCGTGCTCAAGCTGATCGACAACATCTGCGGAGACACCTGGTGCGACGGCGACTACGACTTCGGTTTTCGCAAGCTCAGCTGCACGCGGGCCGCGCACAGCTGCACGCTCACGTTGCAGGTCTTCCCGCGCGAAGGCGTGCCCACCACGGCGCCCAGCTACTGGCGCTCGTGCAAGACCACCGGGTTCAGGGGCTTTGCCTCGCTCGTGGCCACAGGTCCGAACGGCTACCAATCGCTGCAGCAGGACTACTACGCCGCGCTGACCGAGTGCATCGCCAGCATCGAAGCCAAGCTGCCCAAACCCAGGCTGGGGGCTTGAGGGCCGCGCGCTCATTGCACCGTGATCGGCAGCTTCGCGGTCGTGCCACCCACGCCTGGCACGCTCATACCCACCGACACGTCGTAGCTGCCGGGCGGGAACGCGGCGCCGTAGGGGTTAGCCGTATCGGACGGTCCCTGCCATTGGCGCCCGGGCCAGTCGATGGTGCCGTTCACGGTCTTGGGCGCGAGCGTAAACGCGGCGTTCGCGTTCGGCGCGCAGCAACCCGTGTCGCAGATGCAGTAGCGCACGCTGCCGCTGCTGTTGCCGATCGTGTAGCTGATACGAGCACTGGCGTCAGCGGAATACGGGCTGCAGCTGCCGCAGCCCTGGCTGGCGGGCGCGGTGTACGGGATGGACTGGGTGAGCGTGACGCGGTAGCGGAACTGCGCGGCCTGCCCCGACTTGAAGTTGCAGCGATCGGCTTCGACGTGGACGCTGACGCCCGGCAAGCTCGGGTCGGTCGCATCCACCGAGCAGGGGTGGGTTGCAGCATCGGCCGCGGCTGAGGCATCCGCGCTCGCATCGTGTTGCAGGCTGCTGCCGTCAGTGGCGTTGCTGCTGTCGGCGGCACTGCCGCCATCGCTTCGCGCGGCTGCGTCACGACCTGCATCGCGCGTGCGACCTGCGTCGGCTCCGGATGGTGCGGCGCTCGTCGTGCAAGCAAGCAGGCCGAGCATCGACAGGCAGTAGCCAGGGGTCATTCGCATGGCGTCTCTCCTCGGTGTCGACCTGTGCGTCAGTGAGCAGCCGCCAGCTGCGGCTCCGTGGTTGCTTGCCCGAGCGGGCGTTCGCGCGTGAAGCGATCGGCCAGCTTCACCGAAGCGTAGCCGAGCGCGAGGCCCGCGAACACGTCGACGATCCAGTGCACTTCCATGTACATCGTGCTCACGATGATGCTGCTGGCGTACACGCTCATCATCCAGCGAAACGCCCGGCTGTTCTCACGCAGGCCCAGCAGCAAGATCGCGAACGCGACCGAGGTGTGCATGCTCGGGAAGCAGTTGGCGCCGAGGTTCAGGCGCGTGGCGTCGTCCCAGCCGCGCTGCAGGCGATCGGGATCGCCCAGCACCGACCACACCTCGTCCACACGCAACAGCGTGTAGAAGGGCATGATCATCGGGAACTGGATGAGATGCGCGCCGAGCGCGTAGCGCGCCATCTTGCGCGCGTCGAAGGCGAGCAGCGAGCGCACGACGGGGATCCAAACCACCATGTCGAAGCCGTTTTCGTAGATCCAGCCCATCAGGTTGGACACGGGCGTCACGCGGTGGCGCCACAAGAACGCGGCGTCGTTGCCGGGCAGGGTGCGCATGAACGCGTTGGCGTTCCACAGGTAGTGCTCGGCGTGGTTGAGCTGGTAGGCGATGGCGAACCACAGGTCGGGCAGGTAGGTGACGGCGCCGCAGAGGCCCATGAAGAAGAGCGCGCCCTGCCACAGCGAGCGCGGTGCGGGTGCGCGCACGAGGTCGGCTTGCAGCGTGGCGACGAACGCCACCAGCACGAGCCAGCGGGCGAGGCCCCACTGGTCGAGCCAGGCGATGCGGCCCAGCATCACGGCGATGCACGCGAAGTAGAGGCCCAGCAGCTTGCGGCTGAGCGCGGCAGCTGTGGCTTGTGCTCGTGGTTCTACGCTGGGCATCGCTGACACGGAGGCCACAAGCGTAGAGTCTGGATGGGGGGTTTCCAAGGCGACGGCTGCTGCAGCTTGTTTTACCTGCCGGACGGGCAGACTACAGTGGACGCAGCACAGGCGGTCGTGCAACTGGGGTTGGCGAGCTGCAACGGGCCGCCTGCCTGTCTGGATGCCAAGCGTGTCACAGCCCGATCCAAGCCCGACCGCGCGTGCGCCCAGCACACCAGGCCCTGCGCGCGAGCTCGGCTTTGCCTGGTTGCTCGCCACGCTGGCGTGGCCGTGGCTCGTGCACGCGCTCTTGGTGCTCGGCTCCGTGCTCGGAGGCGCGCCGTTGTCGGGCAAGCTCGTGCCGGCGGGTAGCTTGCTGGCTGCGTTCGTGTTCGCAGGCTGGCTGGCGCGGTGCGCGCCGGTTGTCGCAGTGCCAGAGCCGCGAGGCGCGAGCGACACCTTGCCGCTGATGGCGGCGCGCTGCATGCGTGCCCTACAGCTGGCTGCGCCGATCGCCGTGTTGTTTCCGCTGCTGATGGCGGCGCTGTTGCCGATCGTGGCCTACGACGCCATCGGCTATCGCTTGCCGGTGATCGCGCAGTGGCTCGACGCCGGCGCCTTGCGTTGGGTGGTGAGCGACGATCCGGTGCGCAACGGCTATCCGATGGGCCAGGAAGCCGTGTCGGCAGTGGTCGGTGCCGCGCTCGGCACGCTGCGCTTGGCGGGCACCACGAGCTTCGTGTACGTCGCGCAGGGGGCGTTCGCCGTGGCGTGGCTGGCGCGTGTCAGCGCTGTGCGCGCGAGCCTGGCGCGCGCTTGCGCGTGTCTTTGGCTGCTGACGCCGATGGTCATCTTGAATGCGCCGAGCGGCTACGTGGACGCTGCGTTCGCCGGTGCGAGCATCGCGCTGTTCTGCACGGCGGCCGTGGCCTTCGAGGCTGGCGCTTCGCCCTTGCTCGCGCTCGCAGCCGGCATGGCTGCGGCGCATGTGCTCAGCCTCAAGGGCACGGGCTTGCCGTTCGTGTGCGTGGTCGTGGCGGCCATCGGCCTGCGCGCGCTCTTGCAACGCCGGGCGCCGCCGCTGCGCGCGTTGCTGCTGTTCTGTCTGGCGGCGTCGCCGGGCGCGTTTTGGACCTTGCGCAACCTCGTGCATACCGGCAATCCGCTGTGGCCGATCGAGCTGCGCGTCGCGGGGCATGTGCTCTTGCCTGGGGTCGGCAGCGCCGAACAGATCTTGGACAGCGCGCACAACACGCCGGTGGTGCTGCGGCACGTTCCGGCGGTGGTGCGTGTGCTGCTGACGTGGCTGCAGTGGCACGGCTCCGCGCTGAGCTTCGACTACCGCTACTCGGGCCTCGGTTGGAACTGGCCGTTGCTCGCGCTGCCGGCGCTGTGCGCGGCCAGCTTGCGGCGTCTGCGCCCTGGCACGCGTCCGATTGGGCGTGACCCGCTCGGCTTCGTGTTGCTGCTGACGGCGGCGTGCTTGCTCTTGCAACCGATGACCTGGTGGTCGCGCTACACGCTGTGGTTGTGGGGTGCCGGTGCGCTCGCGCTCGCCAGCGAGCTGCAGCTCTTGCTTTGGAGCGGGCGCTTGCAGTGGGTTCAGCTTGCCTTGTGCGTGGCAGCTTGCGTCGGCATCGGCGAAGGCGTGTTCGCACTGGCGCACGTGCAGGGCCTCGACTTGCTCGTCTACCGTCACTACTCGAGCTCGCAGGCTCGGGCACGACCCTTCACCGAGCAGATGGATCTGCAACACGCCTCGAACGCCAAGCGCTGGATCGCCGCGGAATTTTGGCAGCTCGGCCTGCCGCACGACCATGACCTGTGTCGCGGCGCATGGAAGCCGGGCACCGACAACGCCAACCTCGACGGCGTGTTCGCTCAGCTTTCACCGCGTCCGGCCGTGCACATCGTGCCCGACGAGCAGCGCAGCTGGCCGGCAGTACGCAGTGCGTTTGTCGCCGCGGGCTGCCGCTCGCTGCTCTTGTTCCGCGGCAGTCCGGTGCTGCCCGCCGCGCAGCTCGACCCCACTGTCACGGTCACGGCAGTGCGCGCGTTCGACCCTCTTTTCCTGGTGACCCTGCGGCGGTAGCATCCCGGGCGTCGCCACCGTGCGTTGCACTCGCGAAAGGCGCGCATACGTGACATCCATGAAGCGAGTCTCCCTCACGCTCCTGCTGGCGGTGCCGTCGGTGCTCACCGCGCTCGGCTGCAATGGTTCCCCAAACAAGGACCAAGCCCCAGCGCCCAGCGCGGCACAACCCGCCGTTGCAGCACCCGCGGCGCCGCCACCAGCTGCGGCTGCACCCACGCCGGCTGTTGCACCTGCCGCACCCGAAGCTTCGCCCGAGGCCAGCAAGCTCGCGCTCGACACGCTCATGCGCGGTCACTTCCGTCAGGCCACCGAGGCCCGCGAAGCCTTGATCCGCGGCGACATGGCGGCCGCGCGCTCCGCGATGCAGTGGCTGGCCGAGCACGACGAGACTTCGGCCATCCCCAAGGAGCTGCAGCCCTTCTATGGCGCGATGCGGGCGAGCGCCAAGCGTTTCGCGCAGGCCGGTACGCTGCGCGAGGCAGGCGTGGTGCTGGCGTCGACCTTGACCAAGTGCGCCGACTGCCACCGCACCGCCCAGCGTGGGCCCAAGTTCGGGACGCCGCCGCTGCCCCAGGGCGAAGACGGCAAGAGCCACATGCGTCGCCACCTGTGGGTCGCGCAACGCATGTGGGAAGGCCTGGTCGATGGCTCGGAGACCACCTTCCTCGAGGCTGCGCGGGTGCTCGCCGCCGAGCCCTGGAACACTGAAGTGTTGGCCATCAAGGGTGCCAACGAAGCGGTGGCGCAAAGCCTCGACAAGCACGTGCACGAGCTGAGCGCCGAAGCCGCGCACGCTACGGGGCCCGAGCAGCGCGCGGACGTCTACGGGCACTTCGTGGCCACCTGCGCCACCTGCCACCGCCTGCTCGGGCGCGGTCCTGCCGCAGTGCCGCTGCCGGCCGCCGAAGCCCAGCCGGCCACGAAATAGCGGAACTTCCGCGTTCGCGCACGCAAGCACGTCGGCCTGCCAGTCGCGCTGGGCGCTCAGCGTCGTGGTGTGCGCCGGTGCGGCGTGGCCTTGGCCGCTGCTGTGCGCGGGCGCCCCGTGCTACAGTGTGCGCCGCACGATCCGGACGTTCGGCGAAGACAGCGCCCGCGTTCGGCTTCTCGTTCCCAGGGGCGTCTGGCTTGCGTAGATGATCTTCGAAGACCCCTCCAAGCGTCGTTGGCGGCGCGCGCTGTTCGTGTTCTCGCTGCTGGTGATCGCCGCCACCGGCGCGCTCGGCATCACCATTGCCGGCGTGCTGCTGCCGTCGCACATGTCCAATCCGTCGTGGGCCAAGTCGCAGGTGCAAGCCACGCACGTGCAGGCCGCGCTCGAAAAAGACGTGCGGCCCGTCTACACGCCCAAGCAGATTCGCCGCCAGCAGGCGATTCGCGCGCAGGAGAAGAAGCGTCGCGACAAGCTGGTGGGCAGCGCCAAGGGCGGGCCGCTGCCGTTGCCGCAAGGCGCCGTGGTCGGCTTCGCAGTGAACGACGACACCGCGTCGGTCGCGTCGCTCGAGCGGCATGTGGCCAACCTCGACGTGGTCGTGCCCGACTGGTTCGAGGTCCCCGGTCCCGGCTGCGATCTGGTCGAGCACGTCGACGACAAGACCCGCCGCGTGCTCGGTCGTACCGACGTCATCGTGCTGCCGCGTCTGGTGAACTTGTTGAACGATCAGTGGCGTGGCCCGGAGATCGCGAAGTTCCTCGCGAACGACTCCGCGCGCGAGTGCCTCGAGCAGAAGCTGATGGCGCGCCTGATCGCGCTCAAGGTCGGCGGCCTCAACCTCGATCTCGAAGAGCTGCACCCCGAAGATTCCGACGCGTTCTTGGAGTTCATCGTGGAGCTGCGCAAGCTGCTGCATGCGCATGCCATGCGCTTGACGGTCGACGTGCCCGTCCACGACCCGGCCTTCGACTACGAGTACATCGGTGACGTCGCCGACGCCGTGATGATCATGGCGTACGACCAGCACTACCCGGGCTCGCAGCCGGGGCCGGTGGCTTCGCGCGAGTGGCTCGGGCAAGCGCTCGACGATCTCTTGCCGCGCATACCGATCGATCGCATGGTGATGGTGCTCGGCAGCTACGGCTACGACTGGACGCAGGCCGAGCCGCTGCCCACGGCGGAAGACGTCTCGTTCCGCACCGCCATGGACTTGGCGCGTGCCGCCGGGGCCACGCCCGTGTTCGAGGAAGGCATCGAGAACGGCCACTTCGGTTACATCGATCACGAGCAGCGCACCCACGACGTGTGGTTTCAGGACGCGCTCGCCACCTGGAATCAGGTCGAGTTGCTGCGCCGCCGCAGCGTGACGCGCGTGGGCTTGTGGCGCCTGGGCACCGAAGACGAAACCCTGTGGACCTTCTTCGGCTCCGACACGCCTGCGCCGCAGCCGAGCGTGCTCGCCAGCATTCCACCGGTGAGGTCGGTCGGCCTGTTCGGCGAGGGCGAAGTGTTCATGATGCGTGGCGAGCCGCAGACCGGCTTGCGCGAGCTGGTGAGCAGCCCGGACGGCCGGTTGATCGTGCGCGGCAAGTACTCACGCGTGCCGAGCGGTTACGTCGTGGAGCGTCGCGGCGGCCTCGGTCGTAAGGTGACGCTGACTTTCGACGACGGCCCTGACGAGCGCAACACCCCCAAGCTGCTCGACGCGCTCAAGGAGCTGAAGGTGCCGTCCACCTTCTTCGTGGTGGGCGATCAAGCCATGCGCTCGCCCGATCTGGTCGAGCGCGAGGTCGACGAAGGACACCTGGTCGGCAATCACTCGTTCACGCACCCACATCTCGAACAGCTGACGCCGCGCGAATCTTCCGCGCAGCTGGCCGCGACCCAGCGCTTGATCGAAGGCCTCACCGATCACCGCACGCCGTTGTTTCGCGCGCCGTACATCGCGGCGATCGACGTCGAGCGCCCGGACGATCTCGCCGTGCTGCGCATTGCACTGCAGAACGGCTACGTGTTCGTGGCTGCGGGCGTCGACCCGGACGACTGGCAGACGCACGACGCCAATCTGGTCGCGCAGCGCGTGATCACGGGCGTGACCTCGGGGGCGGGGCAGATCGTGGTGCTGCACGACGGTGGCGGCGACCGCTCGCACACCATCGCGGCCATCCGTAAGTTCGTGCCCGAGCTGCGTCGCCGTGGCTACGAGTTCGTGTCGCTCGATCGCCTGCTCGGCGTGAAGCGCTCCGATCTGCTCTTGCCCGTGCCGCGCGGTGAAGCCGTGCTCTCGGCGAGCGACGCGTTCCTCGCGTACTCGCGCGACTGGGGCTGGGTGATGATGTCGGTGCTGTTCTTCGTGTGCACCGTGCTGTCGATCTTCAGAATCCTGTTCCTCGGCACGCTCACGCTCAAGAACTTGAAGAACAAGGCGCCGGCGGCAGAAGGCTTCTCGCCGCTGGTGACGGTGGTGGTGCCGGCCTTCAACGAGGCCAAGGTGATCTCCAGCACGCTCGCCTCGTTGCTCGCGAGCAAGTACGAGAACATCGAGATCGTGGTGGTCGACGATGGCTCGACTGACGCCACCTCCGAGGTGGTCGCGGCGATGGCCGCCGAGCAACCACGCATTCGCCTGATTCGTCAGGACAACGCCGGCAAAGCAGCTGCTGCCAACAACGCGCTGCGCCAGGCCAAAGGCGAGATCGTGGTCGCGGTCGACGCCGACACGCTGATCTCCGCCGACGCCATCCCCAAGATGATCGCGCACTTCGTGAACCCGGAAGTCACGGCCGTGTGCGGCAACGTGGAAGTGGGCAACGTCAACGGCGTGTTCACCGCGTTCCAGGCCATCGAGTACGTCACGAGCCAGAACTTCGACCGGCGCGCGTTCTCGTCGCTCAATTGCATCTCGGTCGTGCCGGGCGCGCTCGGTGCTTGGCGACGCGACGCCGTGCTCGCGGCCGGCGGTTACAGCCACGAGACGCTCACCGAAGACGCCGACCTCACGCTGACCATCCTGCGGCGCGGCGGTCACGTGGTGTACGAGCCCGAAGCCTACGGCCGCACCGAAGCGCCCGAGTCGCTCGGTGCGTTGCTACGCCAGCGCTTCCGCTGGACCTATGGCACCTACCAGTGCTTGTGGAAGCACCGTCCCGCGTTCTTCCACGGCACGCTCGGCTGGATCGGCCTGCCGAACATGGTCGTGTTCCAGGTGATCTTCCCGATGCTGAGCCCCATCGGCGACATCATGATGGTGTTGTCGGTGTGGCGTGGCGATTGGCGCGCGTTCTTGGCAGGCTACGTGGCCTTTCTTGCCATGGACATCTGCGGTTCGCTCTTGGCGTTCACGCTCGACCATAAGCCGCTGAAGTGGTTGCCACTCTTGCTCGTGCAGCGCTTCTCGTACCGGCAGATCATGTACTACGTGTGCTTTCGGGCCATGATGTCGGCGTTGCGCGGCGGCCGTCATGGTTGGCGTAAGCTGGAACGAACCGGAGCGCTCACCACCGGCAGCGCCGGCATGAGCGCCGCGGCGGGTGGCAGCGCCGTGGCGTCTGCCAGCAGCGTACGGACGCCGGGGCTGTGAGCCTGCGCCCGAGCTTGCGACCACGCACATGACCTGGCCCGCACGCCTCAGCAGCTACGCGTTGCTCGTCTTGCTCGTGCTGCTGGGCCTCGGTGGCCTCGATGCGCTGACCGCACCGCTCAGCGAGCCGGTTTCAGCACCGCCGCTGACGGCGGCGGGTTCACACATGGCACCCGGGCGCGTGTTCGTGCTGCTCATCGACTCGCTGCGTTATCAGACCGCGATCTCTGCGCTGCTCATGCCCAAGCTCTCGCGCCTGCGCGCACACGCTGCGTACGGGCGCGTCACGCCCACGCGCGACGCGGTCACCGTGCCCTGCGTGCGCGCCGCGTTCACCGGCCGAGATCGCACGCGGGTGCTGGGTTTCGTCGCCAACTTCTTGAAGGGCAACGCCGGCATCGAGTCGATCTTCACGCAGCTGTCGGCGGCAGGGCGCAGGGGTGCGGCGTATTCCGACGGGGCGTTCAATCAGTTCGGCGTGGCGGGCATCGACCGGCGCAGCAACGGCGACCCCGAGCCCCAAGCTGGCGAGACGCAAGACCGACGCGATCACGTGGACGAGCAGAACGCCACCGTGCCGCTGGCGCTCGCCGATTTTCGATCCGGCAAGCACGATCTGGTCGTGATGCACATCACCTACACCGATCACGTGGCGCATGAGGTCGGCATCGACGCCCCGCTCTACGCGCAGCGCTACGCGACGGCCGACGCCTTGGTGGCGCAGCTGGACAGCGCCATCCCCGCGACGGACACGCTGGTGGTGATGGGCGACCACGGCCACGACGCGCGCGGCCGTCACGCGCTGGGTCTGCAGGTGCCGACCTTCGCGCTCTACCGCGGCCCAGGCTTCGTGGCAGCGAGCAATCTCGGAAACCTCTCGATCCGCGATCACCGTTACCTGATGGGCTACGCGCTGGGCCTGCCCTTGCCAGCCGACTACGACGCCGGTCGTTACCCCGCTGCGTTGCTTGCCCGAGACGCGTTGCCAGCCGACTACGCGCAGCTGCCCCGTGCGCACGAGCTCGCCATGCTCGGCGTCCCCGCGCAACGCCGTGGCACGTACGCAATCGGGGTGCTCGGTCTGAGCGCGCTCTTGCTGGGCTGGATGCTGCTGACGGCGGCGCGCAGTCGCGATCTCGCGGTGTTGCTGCCGTGGCGCCGGCGCACGCTGCTATCGCTCTTGTCCGCGGCGCTTGGGTTCTGCGCCCTCGGCGCCAGCTTCCCGAGCCTGCGGCGCTTCGTGCACGAGCCGAGCTACAGCATGCTGGCGCTCTTGTGGGCGGCGTGCTTCGGCCTCGCCGCAGCGCTCGTGCGCATGCGCCGCGATCTACGTCACGCTTGGGTGCTGGTGGCAGCGCCACTCTTGCTCTCGTTTCCCACCGTCTACCGTTATGGCGCTCCGGCCACCATGGGCCCGGCCTGGCTCGGTTGGCTGTTGTGTCTGGCCCTCGGCGTACGGCAGTGGGCGGGTGGTGACCCCGACGCATCGCCCACTGCAGTTGCGCGTTCGCGCTCGTGGTGGCTCGTTGCGGTGTTGCTCGTGCTCTTGCTGGTCCCGTTTGCCGCGCTCGAATCCAGCAACTTCCGCTTCGACGAATGGGTGCTGTGGCCGGTGGCCGCGCTGCCGCAGGGCTTCTTGTACCTGTCGCTGCTTGCCAAGCTGGTGGTATTCATTGCGCCCCGCGCTCCGCGCAGCCAGCAGCTTGCCGGCCTGGCCGCGGCGCTGCTGCTGGCCGCGGCGCAGCTGGGTCTGCTGCCTGCGTCGCTGCAGCTGACGGCGGTGGTCTCGCTGCTGGCGGTGGCCGTCGTGCTCCGGCTTCAGCCAGCGCCGGGTGGCAGCCCATCGGACCGCTCACTGCAGCTCGCCGCCGCCGTCACCGGCGTCTTGCTCCTGCATCACGCCACGGTGCGCATTCCGCCGAGCGCCTACTACTGGCAAGATTGCTTGCTCGCGGCCGTGGTGCTCTCCGCGCGGCTGTCGCGCGAGTTGCCGGCTCAGCTGCGCGCGTTCGCGTGGGCGCTGATCTTGTTCTTCGCGTTCTTCGCCGCCGGCTGGGTGAGCTTCGCCTGGACCGTGCACCAGCTGGAGTGGGGCTTCCTGTACGACTGGTTGAGCGCCGCGTTCGTGGAGAAGCACGTGCTCTTGCTCTTGCCGCTGATCCTCGGGCGCTATCTCTTGCCCATCGTCGCCGCGCGCTGTCTGCTCGCGCGCGAGCTGGGCAGTGGCAGCGCAGACTACCCCTACGGTCTCGCGCGCCTGTTGGTCGGCGGCAAGGTCGCGAGCTTGCTGCTCTGGACCTGCGGCATCGCCTACGTCAACGTGACGAGCGACCTGTACCTGGAAGCCGCACAGCAGACGGGCATCGCCGTCGTGCTGTGGGCAGGGCTGCTGTAAGCCGCGTCAGTTGAGGATCAGCTCGAGCGACTGTGAGTTTCTTCCAAGCTCGAAGAGCGCGAGCGTCAGTGGCTCGGAGGCTACACCCGACATGAAGCTCAGCTGCGACGACTCCACGCGCTGGCCGGCAAGCGCTTGCGCCAGCGAGGTGGTGTCGAAGCGGAAGCCCTGCGCGTCTTGCACGCGCGGGATGTTGTGCGGGGCTATGTTGCCCGGCAGCTTCAGCGAATAGCCGCCCAGGCGCACGTACAAGCTGAGCTGCTCGGTTGCCGCGGTCTCGGGCAGGGTGGTGTTCACCAGACGCACGGCTTGCGCTACCTCGGTCTGGCTCGCGCTGCGGCCGACGACGATCGCGCTGTCACGGCCGGCGCGCTTGAGCGAGATCAGGATGCGCGCCAACATCAGCGCAGAAGTGTCCTGTGCAGGCGCCACGGCGATCTCGAGCTCCGAGTGCGCGGCGACCTGCGGGCTGAGCCAGCTCACCAGCTCGCGCACGGGATGGATGAACGGATGCATCTTGCTCGTGAACTTGAGCTCGCCCGTGCTGGGCAGCACGGGCTCGCCGGCAGCTTGCAGCTCGAGCGCGCCTGCGGCGCTCAGACCTACGCGCGGCACGAAGCCGTAGCGCATGCCCTGCTCACTCGCCCACATCATCAGGTCGGGCACCAGCTTGCTCGGCGCGCCACTGGCGTCCATCCAGGTCTCGTCATGCGACGGGCGTGGGCTCGGACGCAGCTCGATGTCGGCCAGCAACATCTGGAACACGGCGAGATCGCTTTGCGCCGCCGTCAGCAGCGGGTCGCCGGCCCGCACTGCCGCCTGCACGCGAATCAGCGCCTGGCCCGCTTGCATCAGTGCGTGCACGGCGATGCGTCCACGCAAGTCGAACGCGACGTAGGGCTGTGCGCAATGTGTGGCGTCAGCACACGGGTCGCGCCCGTTGCGGCTGAGCGCGGAAATCAGATCGTCGTCGGTACCTACCGCCTGGACGAACGAGTGCACGAACAGCAAGTCGCGTTGTGGACCGGTGGTGTCGGTCAAGGTCGGTAGCGGCCACGCTTCCTGCTTGTGCATGGCGGCAAGCGCGCTGCGGATCTGGCTGGTGAGCGCGCGGTAGCTCGGCTGCGAACACTGCGCCAGCTCGGCGTCGAGCAGCTCGTAGACGCCGCCGTCGGCTACTCCGAGCGTCGCCGCGAGCGCCTTCTGTAGGTCGCGGTCGCTGCGCAAGGTCGCCATCACCAGCATGTCGCTGGCCGCGGCGGCGCGCAGAAAGCGTGCTTCGTCGTGCTCGGTGGCACCGAGCGTTTGGTCTTTCATCAGCGCAGACAAGTCCGAGAGCGCGCTGAGCGTGGTCGAGTCGCGTGCCGCCAGGTCGTAGTGTTCGAGCGCCAGTCGCGCCTGTTGCAGCGGCGAGGTACCCGCCGCACGCGCGCCAGCAGCGCTCATCAGCACACACGCAACGCCAAGGATCCACAACCCAACCGTAGTCGACCGCCTCAACATGTGACCTCGCTTCTGCGGATGCAGGTGACCGCCAATGCACTGTCGATGCACCGCTCGTGCCAACGCGAAACAACGTTGCAGAGCGTCAGCAGACCCACTCTGCACGCGTGTACGGCTTCTGCGCCGACTATTCGCGTGACGGAGAGTGGTTGCTTTGTCGACAGTGCGTGGTGGAACTGCCCTCGCACTGACCATCTTATCACTGCCGTGATCGGTGATGTTGGACATCGCACGCATCGACGCAAGATCGTGCAGGCAATGCATGTGCAGCGCGCCGATGCTGCGCGATGTGGTCGAGCCTGCGCGACACGTGCAACGGCGCGTTACCCGTGCGAAGCGTGTTAGCGTACCTGCCGCGCAGACCGCACGTCGGCTGCAGGAGGGGACCCAGGCTTACAGTGTTGGCGTGGTGATGCCCGGCGCGGGTGTTACCGTGGTGCCCGCGGACCGGTCAGAACAAGAAGGCTGAGCAAATTCGTGAAATGGCAAACTGACGCAGAGCAGCGCTTACACAAGGTTCCGTTCTTCATCCGGCTGTGGGTTCGGCGTCGCGCCGAGACGGTAGCGCGCGAACGCGGGCTTGCCGAGGTGACCACGCAGTTGCTCGACGAGATCAAAGCGCGCGAGCACAAACCGAGCTGATGGTGAGCCAGCTCAGGCCGGTGCGCGAGACGATGCCACTGCGGCGTCGCGCGCGCGCCGGGCGAGCACGCTGTACGCGATGCCGGCGGCGGGAATGAGCACGAGCGAGATGAGCTGCGAGGTGGAGAAGCCGAGCGCTTCGCCACGCTCCGGATCGTCGCGCAGGTATTCGAGCACGAAGCGACCGACCGCGTAGCCGAGCGTGAACACTAGCAGCACTTGGCCCTGGAATTTGCGGTGATTCCACACCCACATGCAGACCGCCAGCAGCACCAGGCCAAGCAGCGCTTCGTAGAGCTGCGTGGGGTGCACCGGGTAGCTCGCTTCCGCGTCGCGCGCCAAGCCGTAGACGTCGACGTGGTGCAGGAACGCCGGTGAGCCGCGCAGCTGACGAGGCATGTCGTGCCAGCGCGGGAAGGTGCCGAGCCTAATCAGCCAGTGCGGCGCCGACGCGGACAAGCGCGCTCCGAAGTCGCAGCCATACAGGTAGCAACCGATGCGCGTGAAGAACAACCCGAGACCGAGCGCGGGCGCGGCGGGGTCGGCGAAGGCCATGAGCGGTGTGTGTTTGCGTTTGAGATGCACCAGCGCGCCGAAGAAGCCGCCGAGGAAGCCACCATACGCGACGAGGCCACCGCTGGTGATGTCGAGCCACTGCAGCGGCGAGTCGAACTCGTCGGTGTTGGTGAGCACGTAGACGAGGCGCGCGCCGATGAGACCGCAGATGGCGGTGGTGAGGTACACGTCACCGATCAGCGAAGGCGCCAGTCCGTCGCGCCGGCCGAGCGTCATGACGATCTGCCAGCCGATGATGAGCGACAGGCCCAGCATCACGCCGTACGCGAAGATGGGTCGCGAGCCGATTACGAAGAGCACCGGATGCATGCTGCGTGTCTTCTCGCATCGCCCCGCGCTGCGTCAAGCAGCGGCAGGCTTCTTGGGTAGAACGAATGCAGCAGCGGCCATCGCTTGCAGGGCTTGCTGCGTGGGTGGCGCCAGCGGTGGGGTGAGCTCGGCCCGCAGACAGTGCTCTGCCAGAAGAACCATGCTGGCCTCGGGGTTCTTCCACAGCTGCGTGAGACTCTGGAGCAAGTCCTGCGGCGGGCTGTGCCAACCCGCGAACAGGCTCGAGAGCTCCGCGGGCACCGCGCGGCGTCGCAGCGCGTCGAAGGTGGCGAACACCAACTGTCCGCCCAGCGGCGGCTCTCCGGGAGTTTCTTCCATGACGAACGCGCAGGCGCTCTCGAGCAGATCGCGGCCTTCCGGTGACGCGGTGTCGAGGCTGCCGAGCAGGTAGCACTCGGTCAGGAACACCTCCCAGCCGAAGGGCAGACCGCTCTCTTCGGGGTCGAGCCAGTAGACGCGATCGATGTCGATCGCGAACACCGCAAGCTGCACGTAGCTGGAGCCGTGCGCTGCGGCGAGCGCGCGATCCATGATGGTGGGCAAGCCGAGGCCGGTCTGCTCCTGCGCCACCTTGGGCAAGCTGCGTCGAGGCTTGGGTGCTGGCACGTGGTCGGAGCTCATGAAGTGGTCTCGTCGAGCAGCGCGTTCACCGCGGCGCGGGTGACACCGAGCACGCGTACTACTTTGGACTTGCCTTGCTCGCCCTGCACGATGCTGACCGCGCGCTTGGGCACGTGCAAACGTTTGGCGAGCAGCTCGCACAGTGCGGCGTTGGCCTCGCCGTCGACCGGCGGTGCCGCCAAGCTGACCTTGAGCGCGTCGTCGTGCAGCCCGGTCACCGCGGAGCGGCAGGCGCGCGGAGAAACCCGCACCCGGAAGCTCACGCCCTGCGCGTCTTCTTTCAGGTCCAACATCAAGGCGGCATTATGCAAGCAGAACGTTGCGGCGTCGATGAAAGGTGCCCGCTGGAGGCAGAGAATGTGGTGGTGGCGGGCGGGGGTGGTGGTGGCCTCTGGGTTCGGCGGGGGACGATCCGCTTGCAAGAGTGGCGGCCCCGGTAGCGAGAAAGCGTTTCCGTACGTCACGCAAGCGGATCTCGTCTCGTCGCGCCAAGAGCGCGCCTCGCTTCAATGCGCACTTGTCACGCCGAGACGCCCCCGCCGAACCCAGAGGCCACCACCACCCCTCAAGTCAGCGCAGCTTCCGCGGGCCGCAGGTCGAGACCCGAGAGACAACGTTCTGTTGCAATCCAATATTAGCTCGGCTGCAACGTTGGCGACTCGGGCAGTGTCAGAAGGGGGCGGCTGATTGCAAGTCGATCGTCCCCGCGCTCCGACCCAGCCGCCCCCGCAGGACCGTCCGCCAAGATATCTCTCCCCACCAAGCTGGCAGCGCACCACCGCTTGCGCTACTGGTGGCTCACTCGTTCTTCATGACTTGGTGGCAAACGTTCTTCGATACCGACTACGCGACGCTCTGGCGTGGTGCGGGCGATCGCGCGACCGATGAGCAACAGGCGGATGGACTCGTCGAGCTGCTGGCGCTGTCCGAGAAGGCTCATGTGCTCGACGCGCCTTGTGGTTACGGTCGGCTCTCCCGCTTGCTCGCGCAGCGCGGCGTGCGCGTGCTGGGCGTGGACCAGTCGGCGGAGCAGCTCGCCATCGCGCGTCGTGATAGCGCCGGAATCGAGCCTGCTCGGCTGCGTTACGAGCAACACGACTTGCGTGAGCCGCTGGCTGAGACGGGCTTCGATGCGGCGATCAACGTTTACACCTCGCTCGGCTACGGCGAGGCGCACGAAGATCTGGCCATCGTGAACACGCTGCGGCAAGCGCTGCGCCCCGGTGGGCTCGTGTTCGTCGAGACCTTGCATCGCGAGGCCGCGCTCGCTGCGCTCAAGAGCGCGCTGCTGACTCACCATTTGCCGGATGGCACGTTGCTCACCGAAGAGCCGAGCTACGACGCTGCGCACCAGCGCATCGACACGCGCTGGTCGTGGTCGGGTCCCGGTGGCACCGGCCGCAAGCACTCGGCCGTCCACCTGTACACGCCCGACGAGCTGTGCGCGCTGCTCGAAAGCAGCGGTCTGCGAATCCGCTCGCTACACGCGGGTTGCTCCTGCGCAGTGTTCGTCGCGCGTGGGCGCAGGGCGAGCGCTCGCGTCGGCGTGCTGGCCGTGCGACCGGATTGATCGCGACCCCGATGGACGCGCGCGGCGTGGTCAGCAGCCCTGCGCGCTGTCGTCCAAAGTCACTCGCAATGCGCATGAATTTGTTCTAGATCAGGCTGGCCTGCGCTTGCGGGCACCCGGGGAGGAGACGCACATGAGCAAGGTCAACGAGGTGGTGCAGCGGAGCACGCAGGGCGAGATCGCCGTCGTCACCATCGACAGCCCGCCGGTCAACGCGCTCGGTCGCGCAGTGCGCGACGGCGTTCACAGCGCGGTGCAACAAGCCCAGCAGGACACGGCGGTGAAGGCCATCGTGCTGATTTGCGCGGGCAAGACCTTCATCGCCGGCGCCGACATTCGCGAGCTCGGCAAGCCGCCCGAAGGCACCAACTTGATCGAGGTCGAGAAGGTGCTCGAAGCCGGGCCCAAGCCTGTGGTCGCGGCCATTCATGGCACAGCCCTCGGTGGCGGTCTCGAGATCGCGATGAGCTGTCACTACCGCGTGGCCGCGTCGAGCGCGCGCTTCGGCTTGCCCGAGGTGAAGCTCGGTCTGTTGCCCGGCGCCACGGGCACCCAACGGCTGCCGCGCATCGTCGGTGTCGCCAAGGCGCTCGACATGATGCTCTCGGGCGAACCGATCGGTGCACAAGAAGCGCGCGAGCTGGGTCTCTTGGATGAGCTCACCAAGGGTTCCAGTGACGGCGATCTCCTGCAACAAGCCGTTGCATTCGCGAAGCAGCTGGTGGCGGCGCCCCGTCCGCTGCGCAAGACCCGCGACCTCGAAGACAAGCTCACCGCCGCCAAGGCCAACCCCGAGCTGTTTGCGAAGGTGCGCAAGAGCATTGCCAAGAAGACGCGCGGCTTTCCGGCGCCGGAGAAGATCGTGCAGTGCGTGGAAGCCGCGCTGCGCATGCCCTTCGACGAAGCCTGTCAGTTCGAGCGCCGCGGCTTTCAGGAGCTCATGGCGAGCCTCGAGTCCAAGGCGCAGCGCTACTACTTCTTCGCCGAACGCGAAGCGGCGAAGGTGCCCGACATCGCGCAGGACACGCCGCAGCGCAAGCTCGAGAAGGTTGGGATCATCGGCGCCGGCACCATGGGCGGCGGCATCGCCATGAACTTCCTGAACACGGGTATGTCCGTGGTCATCGTGGAGACCAAGCAAGAAGCGCTCGACCGCGGCGTGTCGGTGATTCGCAAGAACTACGAGCGCACCGCCAGCAAGGGCAAGCTCACGGCCGCCGACGTCGACAAGCGCATGGGCCTGCTCACGCCCACGCTGCAGCTGGAACAACTGCACGACTGCGACTTGGTCATCGAGGCCGTATTCGAGAACATGGGCATCAAGAAAGAGGTGTTCGGCAAGCTCGACCGCATCTGCAAGCCGGGCGCGATCCTGGCGAGCAACACGAGCTACCTCGACTTGAACGAGATCGCCAGCATCACGCAGCGGCCGGCCGACGTGATCGGCTTGCACTTCTTCAGCCCTGCCAACGTGATGAAGCTGCTCGAGATCGTGCGCGGCAAGGCCACCGGCAAAGACGTCATCGCCACCTCGATGGCGCTCGGCAAACGCATCGGCAAGATCTCCGTGCTGGTCGGCGTGTGTCGCGGCTTCGTCGGCAACCGCATCTTGGCGGCCCGCGGTGAGCAAGCGCGTCAGCTGGTGCAGGAAGGCATCATGCCCTGGCAGGTCGATCGTGTGCTCGAAGACTTCGGCATGCCGATGGGCCCGTTCGCGATGATCGATCTCGCCGGCATGGACATCGGCTGGGACGCCAAGAGCTCGCGCGGCGAGACCGTGCTGCGCGACAAGCTGTGCGAGCTGGGTCGGCGGGGTCAGAAGACTTCCGCAGGCTTCTACAACTACGACCCGCAGACGCGTGAGCGCAGCATCGACGCCGACGTGGAAGCGCTGGTGCGGCAGTACGCCAAGAAAGCGGGCTTCACGGCGCGTGAGGTCAGCGATCAGGAGATCTTGGAGCGCTGTCTCTACCCGATGGTGAACGAAGGCGCGAAGATCTTGGAAGAGGGCATCGCCCAGCGTGCCAGCGACATCGACGTGGTCTGGGTGAACGGCTACGGCTGGCCCGTGTACCGCGGTGGTCCCATGTTCTGGGCCGACAACGTGGGGTTGCAGAAGATCGTCGACAGCCTGGTGCGTTACCAACAAGAGCCCGCCGCGCTGCTTCGCAAGCTCGCGAGCGAAGGCAAGACCTTCACGCGCTGAACCGTGTCAGCAGTAGCAGTGGGAGCATGTTCGATGGGCATACGTCTGCAAGGTAGACGCGTCATCATCACCGGCGCTGCGAGCGGCATCGGTCGCGCCAGCGCGCAGCTGTTTGCGGCCGAAGGCGCACAGCTCTTGATCGCCGACTGGGCCGAAGAAGGGCTCACCGAGACTCGCAAGCTGATCGAGGCTGCGGGCGGCAAGGCGATCGCCATGAAGGTCGACGCCGGCAGCGAAGCCGACGTGCGCGCCATGGTGGAGCGCGCGGTCGCCGAGCTGGGCGGTGTAGATGTGTGCTTCGCGAACGCTGGCATTAGCGGCACGCAGTGGTTTGCGCAAGACACCACGGTCGAAGAGTTTCAGAGCGTGGTGCGCGTGAACTTGATAGGGCCGTTTCTCGCGATCAAACTGTGTCTTCCGCACATGCAAGCCCAGGGCAAGGGCTCGATCGTGTGCACGGCGTCGGTGGCCGGCCTGCGCGCGGGCGCGGGGCCCATGGCGTACAGCGCCACCAAGGCCGGCGTCATCAACATGGTGCAGACGGCTGCGGTCAGCTTGCGCGGCACCGGCATTCGCGTGAACGCGATTTGTCCGGGCCTCATCGAAACCGGCATGACGAAACCGATGTTCGACTACGCACGCGCCAAGGGCAAAGA
>JADGRE010000190.1 GCA_017881185.1 Pseudomonadota bacterium
CACGTTCTCTAGCGGAACACGTAGGCCGCGCCGCTCTCGTTCAGGCTGTCGTCGGCTTGGTTACCGTTAACGCCGATCGCGCTGCTTTTTTCGTAGTCCGCACCGACCACCAATGTGTCGCCCGAGATCGACACGCTCCAACCGAATTGGTCGCTCGCCCCAGCGTTGCTCGCCTTCAGATACGCCTGCTGGCTCCATGTGCCGCCACTGCGCGCGAACAAATACGCCGCGCCGCTTCCGCCCGCATTGTTGTTGGTCTGGCTACCGCCCACACCGGTGGCGTTGCTAGACTCACCAATCGCACCGACCACCAGTGCGTCGCCCGAGATCGACACGCGAGACCCGAATTGGTCGCTCGCCCCAGTGTTACTCGCCTTCAGATACGCCTGCTGGCTCCACGCGCTGCCACTGCGCGCGAACACATACGCTGCGCCACTACCGGTTGCAGTGTTGTCGGTCTGGTTGCCATTGACGCCGGTGGCGTTGCTGGATTCGGCGTATGCCCCGACCACTAGCGTGTCGCCCGAGATCGACACGCTATAGCCGAATGCGTCGCTGGCTTCGGTGTTGCTGGCCTTCAGATACGCTTGTTGGGTCCAGGTGCTGCCGCTGCGCACGAACGCATAGGCTGCGCCGCTGGTACTAGCACTGTTGTCGGCCTGATTGCCGCCCACACCGGTCGCGTTGCTGTCTTCGCCATACGCCCCGACGACCAGTGTGTCGCCCGAGATCGACACGGTGTAGCCGAACTGGTCGCCAGCTCCGGTGTTACTTGCTTTGAGATAGGCCTGCTGACTCCAGGTGCTGCCACTGCGAACGAACACGTAGTCGGCTCCGCTATTTAGGGCAGTGTTGTCGGCCTGGTTGCCGTTGACGCCAGTGGAGACACTGGACTCTTGGAACGCCCCGACCACCAGCGCCTCGCCCGAAATCGACACACTCCAACCGAAGTAGTCGCCCGTCCCGGTGTTGCTGGCCTTTAGATAGGCCTGCTGGCTCCAGGTGCTGCCGCTACGCACAAACACGTAGGCTGCGCCGCTTTCGGTCGCGCTGTTGTCGGTTTGGTTTCCGTTTACGCCAGTGGCGTTGCTGGACTCTCGAAACGCTCCAACAACCAGAGTATCGCCCGAGATCGACACGCTCCAGCCGAAGTAGTCGCCCGCGTCGGTGTTGCTGGCCTTCAGGTAAGCCTGCTGGCTCCAGGTGCTGCCGTTCCGAACAAACACATATGCGGCCCCGCTCCCGCCAGCGCTGTTGTCGGCTTGGTTGCCGTTGACCCCGGTGGCATTACTGTTCTCGGCGAACGCACCCACCACAAGCGTGTCTCCCGAGATCGAAACGCTCGTCCCGAACCGCTCGTATATGGCGGTGTTACTGGGCTTTAGATACGCCTCTTGCTCGCCTCGCGTGACGGTCAACGTGTAGCTGTGGCTCGGGTGTCCGGCCTGGCTCACGACGATCGCAACGGTGTTGACGCCGAGGTTGAATACCGGCGATTGCCACGGCTTGCCCGACGACACGACTTGCTGGTTGATCTTCACAGTTGCACCCGTCGGCACGGTCGGCGTCAGCGTGAGCGTCTGCGTCACCAGCGAGATCTGCGCGTTGTAGTCGGTCACGTCCGCGCTCAGCGCTGGGTTGAGCGTGCCCGCCGACAAAGTGAGATCCGTTAGCGCCGGAGTGCATCCCTTCACGCCATCACCCAGATCGCCAGTAGGGCATGCGCCGCACGTCCGTGCGCCAGGCGTGTTGATGCAAACCGTGAGCGCGTCGCAACCACCGTTGTTGGTTGCGCACTCGTTCACGTCGCGGCAAGTCCCGGCATCGTCGAGAAATCCAGGCTTGCACACGCAGTGCGCAACGCCTCCGCTGGCCGAGCAAGTCAGATTCACTTTGCATTTCTCGTCCTGAAACGAGACCAAATCCACACACGAACGAATCGCATCTCCGGCGCAGAACGTCTTTCCCGGAGTTTGCCCCGCACACTCTTTGACGATCGGCTTGCAAGTCCCTTGTTCGTTGCCGGCGGCGCTGTCGCAGCGTTGCGTGTCGTCACACGGTGACGAGCTTTGCCATTGGCTGGCGTTGCACTCCAGTGGCAGCTTGCTCCCGTGCGCGGAGCACGCGCGCGCGCCAGTCGACTCGCAAGGGTCGCCCGCACTCGCAAGTCCTTGATCAGCGACCGCGCCGTCGCTCGTCAACGATGAATCGGAGGCTCCACCGTCCGCAATAGATCCATCGAGCGTTCCGGTCGGTTTCGGCGAATACGGTTTGAGCGCACCGGGGTCGATATGCGCATCGCCACAAGTACCGTCGTGACAAGTCGTGGTACCGGTGCAAAGACCCGCTTTGCCCAAGCAACTGTCCTCAAAGCGCAGCGTGAGCTTCAGCGCTTGGTGCGGAACAAAGCCACTGATCGCTCGTACGGCCGCCACGGCCTTCCCGTCCTGGTCGAGCGCGGTGGCAACGACCTCGAAGACGCGCGTGCTGTCCCCATTTTTCGGCAAGAGCGAGAGTTCAAGCGGCCAAGCCTTCGCTTTGTCGGCGGCCAACATCGTGTCGTAGCGGTCCTCCCACGTGCTTATCTCACCCTGGCCGGCGCGGACGAGCACATGCACGTCATGGGTCGTTGCTCGCACGCCGGGATCTGCATCGACCACGACCATCACCTGCGTCGTGGTTGTGGTGGTGGTGCTGCAGCCGAGCAGCACGCAGCACAGAACCGCGAGCCGCGCTTTCATCGTGACCTCAACGTCATGACGGTCACGCCGGTGCGGCTCGCGAACGGCGTCGATTCCTTTTGACCACCACTCGAAAGCGCGATGGCGGTGATCACGCCGCCAGCAACGACGACGCCGACGCCTGTCCAGAACCACCATTGCTTCGTGATCGGTTTCGCGCGGTCATCGCGCGGTTCGGTCGAGGTGAGAGCAACATCGTTGCTCGTCGGTGCGACGTTCGCGCTACGAGCCGTTTGCTCAGGTGAGGGCGCGGTAGCTGTTGCGGCGCGAGCGGCCTTTGCCTTCTCCAGCGCGCGAATGCGACCTTCGACCTCATCGCGCTTTTCCGTCTGCGGCACTTGGTCGAGATACGTCTTGAACGACGTCAGCGCCTTGTCGTCTTGTCGCAGCCGATCGGCAGCGAGGCCGATGTTGTACTGGAGCTCCGGCCGATGGCTACGCTCGAACGATTGCTCGAAGTACTGCAACGCGTCTTCGTAGCTGCCGGAGTCGAACGCGACCTTGCCCGCCTGGAACAGGTTGCGTGCGACCTCGTCGTTCTTGGCGGGTGCAGTGGTCGTGCCCTGCGCGGAGGTCCTTTGCGTCGGCAAGACGAACAGCACGACCGCCGTTGCACAAGCTGCCGCCATTCGCCGAAGCGCTGCCTGCTGACCGTTTCGCGCCCCCATTGTCGAGTTCTCTCCCGATCGAGAGATTACGAGATTAGGCATCAGAAGTGCGCAATCTCAATCCGTGGGCATCAGCATTTGTCGGGGCAATGTCGCGCGAGAGCAGTCGAGTTGTTCCGCCTACATTCCCGCACAGACGGTTGCTGCCGGTCGCGATGGCCGCGGGGTCGGTGATCGGCGCCCCATCGAAGCGCGGGGGCAAGGCGTGGTGGCGGTCGGACGCGTATTAGGGCTGACGTTTGTCTTGGCGCGACCGACTCGCTTCGCGATCTCGAGAACCGCCAAAAACTTCTACTTTGAGTCGGCCGCCGGTCGTCAGTAACGATCCCCCGGCAAAGCCGGGGGCTTTCGGAGCGGGAGCCGCTCAAAGCGGCTGTGAGGATACCGCACGGGCGAGTCCGATGCGTTGTCGTCAACAGATTGCCGGTCGGCGACAGCTGCATCCTCAACGTCACACTCGGTCGCTGCTCTGCGGTCTTGCATTCGCGCGCCATGAGATCACCCGAGCCACACTGCTTGCGCCAGCGCTCTCGGGTCTTGCATGCAGCCAGGAACGACCCCGGGAATTGTAAAACTTCGGCTGCCTCCCCGGCAAAGCCGGGGGGTCTCCGTTTACACTAGAGCATCCACGAAGCATTCGTCCGCCGCGCGGGAGGGGCCAGCGTTTATAGGGACTACCGCCCATTGCTCTTCGACCGACGGACGGCTGCCACCGGGCGAGACAGCGAGCGCTCGACGGCATGTTGAACGGACTGACGGACTTCGTCGATATACGAGGCGACCAGTGACTCGATCGCGTTCGCGAGTTGCTCGGGCGTGTTTGGGGTTCGCATGAGCCCTGCGTCTCACCCGACCTCTGCCGACTCAACACCTGAGGTGAACGGTTACGCGCACCCATTCACGCATGAGGAGAGCCATCAGAATTCAGGCAGAACGGCTCGATCGTGCGTATCTGCGCCGATAGGCCAGGACGCTGGGCGTGAGCGACCTCATCGAACGAGCGCTCGCACAACCCTGATCTTCCCTGTACCCACGCGGGCACATTCCGGCTAGCGTGCAGCGCCGGGCCGCGCCAAGCTCTGCCCGGCTGCGCATGATGGCTTCCCTCTCACCCGCGCTGACACGCCACGGTGTTCTGCACGTCGTCCCCAGCAGCGACGCGGCGCCGCTCGACCCTGCACTCGCGCAGCGCATCACGACTGCATTCGCGCGCAACGCTGGCCACGGCCTCGTGCAGCTGGGAGCGGCGGAGGTCGACGGCGTGCTACCGCCAGCGTTTGGGTACTTCCGCGAGCTCGCGCAGCGCTACGTGACCGGACCAGGCAAGACGTCGGACAGCTCGGCGCTCGCGACAGCGAGCTGATTGACGGCCGCGGCGGACGCGTAGTAGGCACGAGCCGTGCAGTTGCGGAGCATCAGTCTCACGGTGGGAGGGACTCCAATCGGCCAGGCCGTCACGTGGTCGTACCCGAACTCCGACGGCAAGATCTACGTCATCCCCACTTACGCTTTGACGCTGGAGGGCTCGGACGCTTCGCACCAGCGGGTCACGCATACGTTTGAAGTCCTGCGCTTTGGTGTCCATCGTCGAACGACGCAGGCCAAGCCGACGGTAGTCGGCCTGGCGCACCGCCAAACGCACACGATCAAGCGCTGGATTCCAACCTACAAGGTGCATAGCTTCCGGTCGCGCGAGGATGGGGCGTGGCAGGTGCACGGCAACTACCTGATTCACGACGGACCGGACGACCCGAGCGCGCAGCTCTACGCAACCGCAGGGTGCATCGAGGTTTGCGGCGGACCAGACGGCTTCGTCGCGTTCAACAAGCTGGTGGTTCAACTGGCAGGGAGCAACAAGTCGGACCTGGCGCGACAACTCCAGCAGGTTGGCGCGTCCGGATGTATGTCGATCACCTATCTCGCGGCGGTCGCGCCGCCGATCCAGCTGCTTTGACCTCGAAGCGCCCGCGGTCGCCGACCTGGATCCGATGCTCTGCGCTCCTGGCAGGCGGCATACTCTTGCTCGTCGCGTGCGCGCGAAGACAGACCGCGGTATCGTCGGCGCCGCCGACGGTGCCAACACCCGCCGCTGTTGGGCCGCTTCGCGGCCCCATCGCAGAGCCTTCGGCGCCTGCCGCATCGCTGACGGCGTCGATGACCCCCCCGGCGCTGCTGCCATCCTTGGTGTCGTTCGTCATGGAAACGTGGCCGTCACTCCCGAACTCGGAGCTGCAGCTAGCGGAGCGGGCGCCGGATGCGGAGGAGCGGATGCGCTGGTTGGATCGGGACTTTGGCACAACAGCGTTCAGCTTGTCGAAGCGCGTCGGTTCGGGACTGCTGCAGGCGGAGCGCGACGGCCGCGCGTTGCACGTCGGGCTACTCGTCATCGAATTTCCGACCTGTGCAGCACTCGCGCGGGCGCGCGAAGCCATCGCACGCTCTGGGCGATCCAACTTCCGCCTGCCCGTGCTGACGGTCTTTCGCAGCCTCAGCCGTGACCAGGCGCTCCTGTTGCTCATGTCGGAGACACCTCTGCGCTCCGACGTGAAGCGCTTGTTCGAGCGTCTCGAGTCCTTTGCTCCCGAGCGCGCGACGTGCAGAGACTCGACGTAGCGCCGAATGCTCCGGTCAGGGTTGCCGCGACCCCCTGCGACCCCCCGATGCGCCTTGCGTGGTCCGGGCAGCGCCATCTACGCTGCGCGCTCCAGGAGCACGCGTGCCCTCTACCGAATCGAGCATTGTCGCACTCGCTCTGCTCTTGGTGGCCGGCGTGGTCTGGTGCATGCCGCGTCTGGTGACGACCGCCCGAACCCGGAACGTGACCCTGGCTTGCCTCGCGCTCGCCGCGACGCTCGTGCACGTGGACTTCTTCCACTATCACGGGCCTCGCGGAGCCGTCCACTGGTGGGAATTCTATCACTACTTCGTGGGGACCAAGTACTTCCCTGAGCTCGGTTACACTGCGCTCTACGAAGCCTCGATTGTCGCCGACGCGGAGGACGACGCGCTCCACGCACCACAGCGGGAGCTCATCCGGTCGATGCGCACCTATCGGTTGGAGCCACGCAGTGCGGTGCTAACCCGCGCCGCTACCATCAAGAGCACATTCACGCCTGCGCGATGGCGTGCGTTCAAGGCGGACGTCGCGGTATTCCGGAACGCGGCGCCGGTCGCTTGGTACGCGAGCGTTCCGCTGCAGGACCATGGGCTCAATGCGACGCCGCCGAACGTGCTGCTTCTCGGGACGCTAGCCAACTGGCTCGCGCGCGTAGACGCACACATGTTCTGTTCTTGGTTTGCATGGGGCGATATCGCCCTCTTCGCGCTCGGCGCCTGGCTGCTCGGGCGATGGCTGGGACCGCCCAGCGCGTTCGGCATCCTGTTCTTCTGGGCAATTAACCCATTGAACAGCTACACGATGGTGGGAGGCGCTTACCTGCGCCAAGTATATGTCACGCTGTGCGTGCTGGCGATCGGTGCGCTCGTTCGGCGGCGCCAGCTGCTCGCAAGTGCATGCCTCGCCGCTGCCAGCGCACTCACTGTGCTTCCCGGGCTGCTCGCGCTCGGACACATTGTTGGCTCGCGCTTCGGCGACGGTCCGGAGCGGCGGCGCGGCCTGGCGTTCGCCGGGGTCTTCTGCACGGTGTGCCTCGGCTTGGCATTGATCACTTCGCTCGCCGTGAAGGCGCCATCAGACGCGAACTGCTGGTCGGCGTTCCGCACGAAGATTTCGTTGCACGCGCACCAGGCAACGCTCAACAACGTGGGACTCGAATATGCGCTCGGCTTCAGCGACACGCACAACGCACAAGCGGTGGCGGCTTCCTGGCCGAACGGAGCACGCCTGCACTGGCCGACCGCGATGGCGCGCACGCGCCGGCTCCGAGCCTTGCCGTTGGAAGTGCTTCGAACTTCCGCTCTCGTGCTCGCGATCGCCACGGCCGCCTACGCCGGAGCGCCGGCTACCATGGCCAGTGGGCTCATGGTTCTGTTCGCTGTCCTCGACGTGTCTGCGTACTACTACACCCTGCTGTGCTTGGTGCCGTTGCTCTTCGGTTTCGAGCGGCGCTATGTTGCCGCAACTTGCCTGGCCTTCAGCGCGATATGGCTTCTCGGCTTGGTGCCAAGCGTGCGCATGGTGCTCGACCGCTACTTTTTCGGCGCCAGCGTGACGACTGGGATCTTGCTGTCGACTACCTGCCTCATCTCTCTGTTCGATGGGCTGCGCGCCGATCGGCGGAAGGCTCGCGCAGCGGCGACCAGCCCGACATGACCGCGACCCGAGTCAGAAGGCGCAACAGCGAAAACCGATTCCCTCATATCGGTTGTTGCGCGGATTGGTGGGCCGGCCGGCGCACTGCATGACGCTGACCCCTGGACTGTCTAGGAAGCTCCCGCCCCGTAGCGTGCAATTATCGCTGAAACCCGTCGCTGCGTCGCACGAGTCCTCCCACTCGTCTACGTTCCCCGACAGATCGTAGAGTCCAGGGTAACCACCGACGCAGCCGGTTGCAGCCGCGACAGGTAGGGCCGCTGGCGTGGCTTGGTATTGTTGACCGTTGCAGTTCGTGCCGAGGTACGTGTTCCCATAGGGGTAGATCAACTGACCGGCACTCGAGCACGCCGTATACCACTCGCCTCCAATGTCAGCGGAGGTCCGCGGCAGCGGCCCACCGCCAATAGATCCGCACAGGTGCTTCCCCGCCCAGTGGCAGTAGGCATGAGCGTCGCACCAGTCGACACTGGCGACCGGGTATGTGTCCTGTCCTGTCGCGGGCCAGCTACCGGCCGGCACGTAGCTCGTCTTCCACGATATGCATTCCGGCGGTAGAGTGCTCAACGTGGGGCTGGCTGCAAGGAACGCAGCGTACTGTGCATTGGTGACCTCGGTACTGTCGATGCAGAAGCCCTGCACCGCGACCATGGTTGGCCCGGGGCCCTGCGGGCATACAAGGTCCTTGACGGCGATCACCAACGATACCGTTGCCCGCCCACCTGGGTTTGCGCCAGTGACTACGTAGGTGGCCGATGCTGCGACAGCCGTTGGTGTCCCCGTGATCGCGCCCGTCGAGCCGTTCAACGTAAGGCCAGTAGGTAACGGAGGCAGGACCGAATACGTCTGGACCGGGCCACCTTGGCCAACGGGCACATTCGGAACTACGGCTTTGCCCGTTGTATAAGTCGCAGGATTCAGTGCGTATACAAGCGAGGATGGCGCGACAACCGTGCAACCGACCGCCCCGCTGCCGCTGTAGCCGCCGGGACATGCACCACAGGTGCGGCCCCCCGCTGTATTGCTGCAGAGCGTCAACGCGTCGCAACCGCCGTTGCTCGTCAGGCACTCGTTGATGTCCGTGCAGCCGGTCGCGCCCGTGCCAGTGTAACCGTTCGGGCAGGCACCACAGGTCCGAGTGCCGGGCGTGTTCGTGCAGCTGGTCAAGGTGTCGCAGCCGGTGTCGGTCCTGCATGGGACGCCGCCGTCAGCTGCGACCGGGGCGGCATCGCGGTGGACATCGGCATCGACCGAGGCATCGAGCCCCGCCGCGCCACCCGCGCCTGCACTGCCACCGGTCCCAGCGCTTCCGACGCTGCCTGCTTCACCGGTGCCGCCCTTGGCTGCGCCGCCGCCGTTGTCCGGCGTGCTGGCGTCTCGACTCGCCCGGTGAAAGCGGTCGAAGTTGAGGCTGCAGCTGCCCAGGAGCGCCGCGCTCAGGCAGAGCAGGCCAAACGCTGCAGTGACGCGACTCGGAAGCAAAGAACGCCGACCCCTGTGACACCGTCAGCCCCAGCGCTGCGGTGGTGCGGCGCAAACGCCCAAGACAAATAACCCTCGAATTTCCCCCTCGCGATGTCAAGGGCCGGCCGCCGCGACCTGCCTGCGTCAGCGCCCGGAACCCTCGCGTGGCACTGCACCAGCCGCTGCAGCCGCTGCAAGCGCCTGGCTGGCCGCGTGGTTGGCGTGGCACTGTCCCTATGCGCCCCCACCGGAACCCTTCCCTCACACCTCCGGCTCTGCTGCAGGCCGCGCGTGTCGGCCGTGGGAGCGTGGTGGGGCGATCAGTCCAGCGCTAGCCGCAGCTGCGAGGGGTGAGCCCGCAGCGGTCGCGCAGCCGATGGCGGCGGCTGCGGAGCGAGACCGGCGTGCGCCATGGCCCCAGCGATGGCGCTCGGCGTGGTGCACAACTCGCGCAGCCGCATCCGACCTTGGCAGTGGACGCAGGTGGTCACGTCGATCGCAAAGACGTGACGCATGAGCTGAGCCCACGGATGACGGACTTTGTAGGGCGGCGGACGCGGAGCGCGCTCGGCCGGTGGCGCCGGCTGCGGCGGCACCTCGTTGGTGAAGAGCGGCAGCTGAACCGGCTCGGTGGGCACAGCCGGTGGGCGAGGCACCACCAGCGAGCGGAGTTTCGCATTAGGTGCGAGGACTCCGTCGATCGCGATGGTGTGGAAGTGCACCGAGAGCCGCAAAGCCGAATCCGTCCTCTGCACCACCGTCACCGCCCCGGTCTGAGCAAGCGCGATGCTTGACAGCCCATGCACCTCCTTGGCCCGCCGCCGATAGCTGCGCGACAGCTCCTTCACGAACGCACTGACCACATCCGCGCACAGCGCCCGGTCGTAGCCAAGCAAGTGGCGCAGCTGAAACGGTAGCGAGCACACCCAGTGGCGCAGCGGCACCTCCGTCAGCACTCGCTCTGTCAGGTGCAACGACGCATCGCTCATGCGCCGGCCGCAACAGCTCGGGCAGAAGCCTCGATGCTTGCAACTAAACGCTACCAGCACGCCCCTGCCGCAGTCCAAGCACACGAGCAAAGCGCAGCCATGTTCCGGAAGTCCGCAGCGCAAGTAGTCATGCACCTCGCGCACGACGAAGCTCGGCAGCCCGCCGGCCTCTTCGGCCTGCTCCACGAACGCCGGCCAGTGCGCGCTCAGCGTCCGGTGCAGTGTCGTGAGCTCGGGCCGTCTGCGAGCGTAGCCATCGGCACGCGCGGCACGCGCGGCACGCGCGGGCGCCGCGTAGTGCTCGGCTGCGTGGCCCATGCGGCCTGCGCAACGCAAGGGCCGGGCCGAGCGCTGCCGGTGGTGGTTACGCAGACTTGGCCGGCGCCGTGCTGACGGATCGGCGGCGCTCAGCGGCGGCCGCCAGCTACCCTGTGGTGCGGGTGGTCAGAACGTCCGCCGCGGCGATCCTTGGCGTCCGCGTGGATCGTGAAGAAGTCTCGGCGGGCGCGGCCTGTCGCTGACATGATTGCTGCCGAGAGCGGCGCAGACGCCGTGGAGCTGCTCTCGCTCGACCTGGGCGACTTCGACTCGGTCCGCCGCTGCGCGCAGAGCTTCCTGCAGCG
>JADGRE010000380.1 GCA_017881185.1 Pseudomonadota bacterium
TGCCACCATTTCGGACGCGACGCTTCGAATATCGGGTACCCGGAGCCGTGGATGAACGCGCCCGTTTGCTGGTTCGCATACCCATCGGTCGTGTTCGGATTCAGCCAGCTCGTGTAAGAGAACGTGAGGCCCGTAAACACCAAATCGTGGGCCGGTGAGGCGTACGTACCCGTCACGGTGAGCAGAGCTTGTAATTGCGGCAGCTCGACGTCGACCTTGGCCATATCCTGGTTGGCCAGCGGCTCGTAGTAGAGCGTGGCAGTCGCGGTGTCGAGATACCATTCGCCGGGTTGATCGATGAATTCGTAGGCGTTCTCGAAGTAGGTGTGGGATGCCCGAAATGGGCTCGGGATTGTGTCCCAGCCCCAGACGTTATTGGCCCAGGCCGGTTGCACCATCACCGCAGCGTTGTTCGCGATCGACTGTACCGGAGCGTAGCGATCGGTGAACGAGCCGATGGCGTGGAAATCGACGTGGTCCTGGTGCGCGACGCTGCTCAGCCCATTGAGGGCCGCATTGGAGAAGCTGATCCCGGTGTCGTTGAACGTCAGGTCAGAACGATTGACCTCGGAGCGCGCGCGGGTGGCAAGCTTGCCGTCCACGAACAGTTGCCGCGTCGCGAACGCCGCTGGTGCAGTGGCCTTCCAGATGTTCTTGGTGGCGTCGCTAATGGTCCAGCCCGTGATCTTCTGTCCGCCGGACAAGACTGGGCGGGCCGAAGGCGCGGCCTGCCAGTTGATCTTGTGGCCGTTCATTCCCGAGTCGGCGGTGGAAAAGACGAGAGGTGCCTTCAAGGCGTACACGCCGTCGGCAAGCTCGACGACGATGTCGCTCTGCGTCGATGGGGCGGCCGCCCGCACGGCACTCTGGGCGTCGGTGATCGAGCAGGGCATCGAGCTCGAACAAGCGGTCCCGGTGCCGCTCGGCGAGACGTAGTAGTGAGCGCTGGCGCTGCCGCCCGAGCCGCCATCGCTGATTCCTCCCGAAGAGCCACCACCTGTGCCGCTCGCGCCACCTCCGGCGCTGTTCCCACCGCTGGTGCCGGCTGAAGCCGTTGTTCCCGCGTGGCCTGCGCTGCCAGGCGACGCGCCGCCGTCCGGCGTTCCGCCGGAGGCCGTTCCGCTCGACGCCGGGGCAGAGCACGCTATGCCGACCAGCGCAAGCAGCCCGAGGACGGGACATTTGACTTGCTTCTGCGCTCGCTCGCTCATCGCGGGGGTACTCCAGAGCTCTTGAAAAAGACGCTCGCTAGCGCCAAACCCCGCCGGCGCCGGCAAGGGCGCGTTTTCTGTCACGATCGGAATTCTCCAAAGCTCGTTCGACGTGGCAAGGCACGCCGGGACAAGCACTTGGCGGCTCGCGACACGTCCGGTGTCCATCCTGAAAGCTTGTCCTGTCGTGCGCGTCCTTGTCATACAATTGTCTGACCGTAGCGCGCTGTAGCGCCTGTGCCCACGCACATCGCGCGCGCCGACGCCGCGACAGGCATGCCAGTATGTCCCTAGAGGTGGCAGAGCGATTCGAAAGCGACCACGTCCGTCAGACCCTGGGGTTTGGTGCGGCATGGGCACGCAACGTTGCATTCGTCGTGTGGGCCGCGACGACAGCACACACCGCGGTCGGGCACGCCGCGCCCCGGACCTTCGTCGCGCTCCAGTACGAAGTCGCCACGGACACGCAGGGCTGTCCTGACATCGAGCAGTTCCAGAGCAACGTCGAACACCAGCTCGGATACGATCCGTTTCGACCCGTGGCCGAGCGACGCGTCCTCGTGCAGATTGCGCGCAAGGCAACCGGCTTCGATGGCTGGATCAAATGGAGCGACGCCAGCGGTCATTGGGTAGGTGACCGTCGGCTGTCTTCACGACGTTCGGAGTGTGGTGAGATCGCTTCCAACGTGGCCTTCGCCGTGGCCGTACAGATTCAACTACTGGCGACGCTGGCGCCGACCACGACGCAGCCTAGCCAGCCGTCAAACGTCAACGCCGGTTCGAGCGCGAATGCCGGCGCGAGCTCGAGCGCGAACGCCGGTTCGAGCTCGAGCTCGCACGCCGGCCTCAGCCCGAACGCGAACGCCGACTCTGCGTCGACGCTCGCGTCGGGGCAGGGCGCTGCGCCCAGTGCTGCGCCCAGCAGCGCCGCCGAGTCTGCTGCATCGGCTGCGCCGGGACAGCCACCGGCGAGCCGAGCGCGGCTGAGCCTTTCCGCCGGTGTGAGCCCTTCGCTGGGGCTCGGGATTGCGCCGAGCCCGGCCGTTCTCGGGCGGATCTTCGTCAGCGGTCGTGTCGACCGGCTGTCGCTGGAGATTGGCGTCGACGGGGCGCTGCCGACGAGCCGGACGCAAGCCGATGGCGGCGGTTTCTCGCTCGCCCGGTTCGCGGCGGGCGCCGCGGCTTGCGGCCACGTTCAGGCGCTCGCCGCGTGCGTCACCGGAACGCTCGGACGTTTCGAAGCGAGCGGTTTCGGCGTGGACAAGCGTGCCTCGCCCGCGGGGCTCTTTGTTCAGGTAGGCGGCCGTCTCGCTGCCACGCACGACTTCGGCGACCGGTACTTCGTTGGCGCTCGTATCGAGGGGCTCGTCATGCTGCGGCCCTGGACGGTGACACTCGACAGCACGGTGGTCTGGAGGACTCCGCGCGTCGGCGGCTTGCTCGGCCTAGATCTTGGCCTACGCTTTTTCTGACAACGCGCGGAGTCAGCAACCAATCTAGTATTAGGACATCGTGACTCATCTGCGCCTTCTTGCCCCACCGGTTCCGCAGATGACGCCGGACGAAGCTTGTCTGGACGCGTTCCAGCGGGAGCTCGACTACATTCATCGGACGCTGTATCGGCTCGGCGCCGGAACGTCCGAGGTGGACGACTTGGCTCAAGACCTGTTCCTGGCACTCAGTCGCGCGTGGCCGAACTACGATGCGACCCGCCCATTGCGGCCGTACCTTTTCGGGATCGCGTTCCGGATCGTGTCGGCGCATCGGCGCAAAGGTCGCCGCGAAATCGCG
>JADGRE010000381.1 GCA_017881185.1 Pseudomonadota bacterium
GGGGTCTGGCTCTCATCCTGATCACGCCGCCAGAGGACGAACGGTCTTGCGCAGAGTCGCGAGGGTGAGGTCGGTGGCGTCATGCCAGCGGTCGCTGAGTGCGAGTGCGCGGCGCTTGAGGACATGGGCGCCGGTCGGCGTCTTCCATCGCGACACTGAGCGTTTCATCCGCACCTCGACCAGCGTCTTGCAGGTGGCTTCGACGGGGCCGCTGCCGATCGAAAGGCCACGCGCGCGCGCTGCGGCGTAGCTCATCATGCCGCGGTGATTGAGCAGGTACGTGATCGCCTGGTGTACCGGTTGCTCGCCCGCTACTGGGGCGTGCTCGCGGCCACTGCGTTCCAACTCGGCGACAATGCGCTCGGCGGCGCCTTCGACGTTGAGCAGACTCGCGCGCCAGCGCTTGAGCAGCTTGTGGGCCTCGTCTTCGTTCGCGCTCAGCACGCTCGCAGCGGGCGCGAGCTTCTCGATCAAGTGGAAGAAGTCCACCCGCCGCTGTGGCTCGACGCCGACCGTCTGCACATTGAACGTCCGGTCGAGCAACTCCCACATTTCGCTCGCGCCGTCCGCCAGCAAGCTCAGCGGCAGGCGCTTGCGTCCACGCAGCGCAAGCACGTCCTGCTGCATCGCGTACAACATGTCGTCGGGCCCGTCCTCAGGCATCGCGGCGTGTCGCAGCGTCATCAGCACCTCGCCCTGAGCGTCGTGCACCGTGACCGTGCCGCAGTACGCCATCCGATACACGCGCGCTACAGGGCGTTTGGCCGCGCCCTTGGCTGGACGGCCGACCGGGCGAGTGCGTGGCTCCTCCATCGGCATGCTCACACGATCCACCGATGCCGCGATGCTGTGCGCACCCTCGACCAACTCCAGCTTCTCGCTCAGCGCTTCGATCACCTTCACTTCGTGCTCCACCAGCACCTCGCCCACCGCGTGACCGACACGGTCAAAGCTACTGCGGTCGTACGGCAGACAGCCCAGTGCTTGCGCGAGCTGCTTGCCCTCTCGACTCGGCACGCTCTGCAGAAGCTGCGCCATCGCGCGCGCCGTCTCCGGCAACCAACCTTCGCCCACCACGCCCGCGCGCAGACTCACAGCGTCCACCGTCGGCCCGTTGCGAACCCCGACTTCGCGATACAGCGATCGCTCCACCGCCGCCGCGCCCGCGCGCGTCTTGTAGCTGCCGACGCTGCGCAGCACCCGCGTGTACAGCTTGCCCTCGATCTTCACCTGCGGCGCGTCCACGTCCAGCGCGCTCAGCAGCTGACCATGCGCGCTGCGCTCCACGGCCGCCAACTGTGCACAGACCTCGCGCTCAACCGCGTCGTAGCTCGACACCCCGCGCGCGTTCTTCAGCACTCGATGCCGCGCCGACACCGCGGCCACCAATTCCTGCAACGACTCGCCCAGCGACTTGAGCTCCGCGGGCACTTCGATCACGATGCTCGACATGGGGCAACCTCCTGGCCGGTTCTCGACAAACAAGCCTTTGCAGAGGCTCTGCCCCAACTCAACCCTCAACTTGCATGCGCATCAGAGGTGATCCGCTGCTCAGGAGCGGATCCAGACCCGTTCGAGGCGCGTCACACGACACCGCGAGCGCGCAGGCGACCGCCGTCCAGGTGAAGCCGCTTCGTAGTCGCCATCCGCGGCGAGCCGCAACGAGGTCCGCTCGTCGCGGCCCGCTGTCCGTGGCAGGCTCGCGTCTCTTCCGAAGGCAGTGCGATGCAGCAAGACGTAGCTTCCCCCAACAGACCGCTGGCGAGCGGGCGCAGCCGGTTCGCGGGCGCGCGCCGGGCGCCGGTTTCAGCGGCGCTGGTCGCGATCAACGTCGCGATCTACGGGCTCGAAGAGCTGTGGGGCGGTGGCAACGGCGCGACGCTGGTGCGCATGGGCGCGCTGTACAACGGTGATCCGGCGCTGCTGCGCTGGGAGCGGTTGGTGACCTACGGCTACCTGCACGGCGGCCCGTTGCACGTAGGGATGAACATGCTTGCGCTTTGGAGCCTCGGGCGCGCGCTCGAGCCCGTACTCGGTGCCAGCCGGTTCTTCACGCTCTACACGCTGTCGCTGCTCGGGGGGGGCGTGGCGATTGCGCTGTCTCCCAAGCTCCAGCTTACCGTGGGTGCATCCGGTGCGATCTTCGGACTGCTGGGCGCGGTATGTGCCGTCTACCTGCGGCGCTACCGGCAGAACGACTCCGAGAGCGAGCGGCGCGCGATCCGCGGTTCGATCGGCCGCCTGCTGCTCCCGAACCTGATGATCTCGCTGCTGCCCCAGGTGAGCTTGCTCGGTCACGGGGGCGGACTCGTGGTGGGCGGCGTGTACATGCAAATGGCGATCTGGCGCTTCGCGCGCGACAAGGCGCGAGCGCAAGAGCACACCGCCTCAGGCCGGGCGTTCAACGTGACCTTGCTGGCGGCCGCATGCGTGGCGCTCACGCTCTACTGCCTGGCGGCGGTGTGGATCACCTACACGCCTTGGCAGCATGGGGGATAGAGATTTGCGGCGGCGTCATCACCGCACGCGGGGCGCGCAATGAGTGCAACAAGGCGTTGCCGTAGTGGACAAACGCTGACCCCTCCGCGCGGCGGCTCAGGGCGGCAGGGGCCGGGACGAGCGGCTAAATCAGAGTTCGTGATTCTGGATCGACGATCGAGCCCGTATGGTGCCAAAACCCGATCGCGATGAAATCCGCGAAAATCCAAGCACTTGCGACGCCCGAAAGGAAGGCCACTTGAGCTCCGCGGCGAGGCTGGCCGCCGGGTAGAATCTGACGATGGAGAGCTTGCCGCTGCATTTTCTGCTCTTGACCGTGGCCGGATGGATGACGCGCGACCAACAGAAGGTGATCGAGTACCTGATCGCCGAGAACACCGTGCTGCGCGAGCAACTGGGCAGCCAGCGCATCCGCTACACGGATGCTCAGCGACGCCGACTGGCAATCGCGGCGAAGAAGCTTGGGCGCAAGGCGCTGTCGAAGCTCGACACGCTGGTAACGC
>JADGRE010000382.1 GCA_017881185.1 Pseudomonadota bacterium
TACATCTGCGCAGACTTGCGCCATGGCAAGACGCGACGTTCGAGCCACATGATCGCTTTGGAGCTGGCGTGACCGAGCACACCGGTGATGAGCATGGCGCCGTACAAGCGCGGCGCGTCGTAGGCGATCTGTGCGCTCAGCGCGCGCGTTCCAAGGCCGTGCGGTGCACCGACCAGCATCTCGGTGACCACCGTGACCACGAGCCCGCCCGCGAGCGCTTGTCGCAGCGACAAGAGGCACGCCGGTAGCAACTCGTAGAGGTAGAGCCAGCGCAACAGCTGCAGTGGCGACGCGCGCATGGCGCGCAGCGTGCGCAGACGCTCGCGGTGGACCGAGGCCACCGCTGCAGAGACGTGAAGCGAGACCACCAGCAGCGCTGCCCACGCGATGGTGAGCACGCGCGCCTGCTCGCCGTAGCCGAAGACCAGCATGAGCGCCGAGAACACCAGAAGCGGCGGGATGGCCCGCAAGAAGTCGAGCGATGGTTCCAGCTGCTCGTTCCGCGCCGGCCGCAGCCCACTGAACAAGCCGAGCGCCACACCGGCCGAAAATCCCAGGAGCACACCTGCAAGCACGCGGGCGGTGCTGGCAGCCGCGTCGACGAGCAGCGAACCGGTGCGCAGGTCTTGGAGCGCGGCACGCACGATGGCGTACGGGCCGGCGAGCGCGCGGTGCTTCAGCAAGCCCGTGTCGAGCAGCAGCGACCAGCCAGCAAGACACAACCACACGCCCAGGTGGGGCCGCGGCCACGCCCACTTGCCCGGCACGAGGCTGCGCGCGGGGGTTTGCGTCAGCTCGCCCATGCCTGCTGCTGCCTCCCTTGCGCACCGAGCACTACGCAACGATCAGCCATGCGCTGCGCCTCGGCGGCGTCATGGGTGACGAAGACCAGTGCGGGCCCTTGCGCGCCGCCGGTGGTCTCGGCCAGAACGCTGCACAGATGCGCGCGCGAGGCCGCATCGAGCGCGGAGAACGCCTCGTCGCAAAGTAGCAGGCGCGGCCGAGCGATCATGGCGCGCAGCAAAGCCGCCAACTGGCGTTGGCCTACCGACAGCGCATCGGGTCGCAGCGCGAGCTCGAGCGTGGCGCGCGGGTCGAGACGCTCGCACACCTCGCGCAGCGCGCGCTCGCTGCTGCGCTCGTCGGCACCGGCCAGGCGCATCGGCAACACCACGTTGTCGCGCACCGACAGCCACGGCAACAGACTGGCACCCGGATCCTGCGGCACGAACCCCAGCTCCGCGGCCGGAGGCTTTCGCCCGAGCACGCGCACGCTGCCAGCGCGCACGGGGCACAGCCCGAGCAACAAGTCGAGCAAGGTGGACTTGCCGACTCCGTTCGGCCCGCACACGGCCACGCGCTCATGCTCGCCGACCGTGAACGAGAAGTCGACCAGCACCGGCCGACCACCGCGCAGCACGTGGACGCCCTGGACGTCCACGGCGTTCATCGTATGCTCGCTTTCGCGGCGAACAACCAGCCCTGTGCGGCCGGCGCGGTGGGCAGGATCCCAAGCTGGGCCTCGGTCGCGAGCTCGCGCGACAGCTGCGCATCGTCGACCTGAGCGCTGCCCAGATAGCTCGCCGGCGGATAGCGGTCCACGTGCGGCCGTTCCGCCTCGCGCAGGAACGGGACAAGCAAGCGCCGCGCTGCAACTTGGTCGCTGCTGATGAACGCGATGGCCTCGTCGAGCGCGGCCACCAGCGCCTGCGCCTGCTCGGGGTGCTGCTGGGTGAAGCGGGGGTTGAGCAGGAACGAGCCGAACCAGATGGCATGGCCCGTCACTTCAGTGAGCGGTGCACTGGCGCCGAAGCGCTCGGCAACGTCGGTGGCCAGCGCGCTGGTAGCCATGGGATCGTTGGTCAGCAGCGCGTCGACCGCGCCTTGTGCCAGCGCGCCGACCTGCATCGGCGGTGCGAGCGCGACCACCGTGACGTCAGCGGGCGCAAGCTGAGCGTGTGCGACGATGGCTGCGAGCCACTTCTGGTAAGCGACGGTCGGCAGCACGCCGATGCGCTTGCCACGCAGGTCGCTCACCTTCTGAATGCTCGCATCCCCACGACGCTTGAGCAGGTAGCTGACCGGGTGGTCGGCGTCTTCGATCATCGCGGTCGCCAGCTGCAAGCGCGAGTTGTTTGCGTCCGCCGCGGTGAACACGATGGGAAGCGCGGCGTAACCACCTGCCGAAAGCCGTCCATCGAGCACCTCTTCCACCAGCGGCTGCGCCGTCTCGTAGCGCTTGAGCTTCACGGTCAAGCCGTGCGCGCGGAACAGGCCGCGTGCGTCGGCCACCAGCACCGGCAGGCTGATGCGCAGCGCGCTGTAGCCCACCTCCAGCTCGGGCGGGGCTGCGGGTGCCGGGGCAGGCGTCGATTCGGCGGGGGCAGACCTACAACCGAGCAAGATTGCGCCAGGCAGCACGGCAAACGCAGCAGCCAGCAGTCGGTAGCTCATGGGCATGTTCCAAGCTCGGGTTGAAGAGACGGCGTGCGTGGCGCGTCCGCGAGCGCCGCGATCTCGCAGGCCAGCGTGCACGCGTAGCGACGCGGTCCGCTGGCGTGAGCAGCTGCGAGTGGGGAGTGCGGCACCAGCCGCGCGCTGGCCTGGGCGATGCTCATTTCCAGCTTGCTGCAGCTGTCTGCAACTTCATCTAGCGCACGGGCTTGCGCAGCAGCCACGTGTAACATCAAGCGACTCTCACGCGTGGCCGCCGCGCTTTCGGAGACCTCGATCGCCAGAAATCCCAGCTGCTCGGCCAGCACGCCCGGCACGATGCCGTCGCTCACGCCACTCGAAGGAATGCAGCCGAACGACTTCACCGAGATCACCGCATGCGCACGGTGTTCGAAGCGCGCGCGCGCTGCCAGCCCCACCTCGACGTGACCGTAGCCACCACGCCACGACGCCGGCAGGTACGGCGCCGCCCAGTCGGCAAGCTCGGCGATGTCGGGGACATCGACCGCGGGCATGCCGAACGCACTGCAAGC
>JADGRE010000383.1 GCA_017881185.1 Pseudomonadota bacterium
GGTGTGCCGGTGAAGATCAGGTCGCCGGGCAAGAGCGTGCTGTGTTGCGACAGGTACGCGATGAGCGTGCGCACCGGGAAGATCATGTCGCTGGTCTTGCCGTCCTGCATGCGCGTGCCGTTCACGTCGCAATAGAGTGACAAGCCTTGCGGGTCGAGCTGCGGATCACTCACGAGCGTCGGCCCGACCGGCCCGTAGTTCGGCGCCGACTTCGCCAGCGAGAACTGCGGCGGCACGCTGGCGAACTGCAAGCGCCGATCGGAGATGTCCTGGCCCACGCAGTAACCTGCAACGTGCGCAAGCGCATCGGCTTCACTCACCCGCCGCGCGCTCTGACCGATGACCACCACCAGCTCGATCTCCCAGTCGACCGTGTCGGAACCAAGCGCCAGCTGCGTGACGGCGCCACCGAGACAGCTTGCGAACTTGGTAAACACCATGGGCTGCGCCGGCTCTTGCAGCCCCGCTTCCTTGGCGTGATCGCGGTAGTTGAGGCCAATCGCGAACACTTGGCCCGGCCGTGGCACGCAGGGCCCCAGCTGCTCGCGCGCCAGCACGGGATCGCTGTCGTGGGCGCGTTGGCTCTGCGCCCACGCGCGAAATTGCGGGAAACGAGCCAGCGCGTGCATCGGGTCGGCTGAGAACTGTCCGGCTGAACGGCGTTCCACGTCGATGACGCGCCCGTCGCAGCACAGGCTCGCGCGGCCGTCCACGTTGCAAAGCTCGATTCGTGTGCCCGACATGCTGCAACCCTTCGTTGTAACTGCGCGCTCAGGCCCGCTTGACCGGATACGCACCCAGCACGTCGTTCGCCAGGAACTTGATCTTGCTGGTGATGGGGTCGCCGTCGTCAGCTGCTTCCTGGCTTGCTGCGAGAATTTGGACGAGCGCGTGATGCGCGCGCCGCACCTCGCTGACGAGCCACTGCACGTCTTGGCCCGTTTCGCCGCCGAGCGTCTGGTAGTGACGTTCCAGCTCACGCAGGCGCCAGTCGGTGAGCACCATGGGCGAGGGCAACTTGCCTTCGCCGCCGCAGTCGGGGCACGCGAGCGGCCCCTGTTCGGTGTTGGTGACGCCCTGCCCGTAGCAGGTTGCACAAGCGAGATTGGAGCTAGCCGGCATGCGCGCTTTCATAGCATGGAACAGGGGCTCGCGGCCCGGCCAAAGCGCGGTGTCCCTCGCGTCCGAAGGTTGCGCGCGAGAGCTTGGATTCGCTACTGTCGCGGCCACCATGACTGACAACGCCCCTGCGCTCACGCTCTGCGACTTCCCTGCTCATACCGGCCTCGATGGCTGGGACTCGTTCTCGCCCTTCGTGCTCGAGGTGTCGCGAGCGCTGCGACTCGCCAAGCTCCCTTTCGAGCACCGCCGTGTCGACATACTCAAGCTCAAGGAGCTCAATCCGCTCGGGCAGCTGCCCGTGCTGATCGTCGACGGCGAGAAGGTCGCTGACTCGACCCTCATCCTGCACCGCATCGAGGCGTTGCGCCCGTCCGCGCTCACACAAGGGCTCGACGCGCGCGCCATCGCCGAAGCCTGGCTCTGGGAAGAGTTCGCCGACACGGCTCTGTATCCCTACGTGCTGGCCACTCGCTGGGTCGATGACCGGGGTTGGCCCGTGCCGCGCAATGCATTCTTCGGAGCCATGCCGGCGCCGCTACGCGCGGTGGTCCCGGGCATCGTTCGTCGCGCCACCAAGCAGAAGCTCATCGGACGCGACTTCACGCGAGGTGGCCTGCAGGCGTGTTACGAACGCATGCGACGCACGCTCGACACGCTCGAGATCCGCGCACCCGACGACGGCTTCTGGCTCGGCGCCCACCCCAGCGTCGCCGACCTCGGGCTCTTCGCGCAGCTGCATTCGCTGCGCTTACCGCTGACAGCCTTCCAGGCCGAAGAAGTCGCAAAACGCCAGCGCCTGTCTCGCTATCTCGATCGCGTCGACGCCGCAACGCGCTAGGGCCGCGCGCTGAGGCGTTTCGAGGACATCTGACTGATCCGCCCGATACACCCGACGTGCATTCGCGTTATCCTGGTGCCCTTGTGGGGGAGCCCGTCACCAGCAACTTCGCTTTCCTGGTCAAGCACGACCGGCGCTTGGTCTTGCTCGGTGAAGCTGCCGAGCGCGCTTATCACCACGATCCGATCGCAACGCTGACGCACCTGCGGCGCCTGGGCGAGGCACTCGCGCAAGCAGCAGCTGCGCACCTCGGTATCGCCGCCGATTCGCGTGACGATCAGGTCGAGCGCCTTCGCCGCCTGCGCGACTCGGGCGCACTGACGCCGGAGGCCTCCGAGCTGTTCCACGCACTGCGCAAGGCGGGCAACGCCGCAGTGCACGATGGTGTCGGCGACGCGGGCAGTGCATTGCACGCGCTCAAACTCGGGCGCGCGCTGGCGATCTGGTTTCACCAAGCCTTCGGGCGCGATCCCGCGTTCAAGCCCGGCGCGTTCGTACCGCCACGACCACCGGAAGACGCGAGCCGCGCACTGCGTGAGCAACTCGACCTCCTGAAGGCGCGCCTAGCCGCTTCCGAGTCGGCAGGGGAGGCTGCACGCCTCGCTGCCGAAGAAGCCCGTAGAGCGGCGCTGAGCGCAGCCGAACGGGCAGAAGAAGATCGTGTCGAACGCGCCGCTCTCGAAGATCTGCTCAGCGATGCAGCTGCTCGTGAGTCCGCCATGGTCGATCGCCTGCGGGCATTGCAGCTGGTCGCGGCGCAAGCACCCGCCGCCGAGCTGCACGCCGTGGTTGCTCGCGCCGAAGAAGCTGGCAACCAGCTCGACCTCGACGAAGCAGACACTCGCGCGCTTATCGACGAGCAGCTGCGCAGCGTCGGCTGGGAGGCGGACACGCAGGAGTTGCGGTGGAGCGCTGGCACGCGACCGCAGAAGGGCAAGAACCTGGCGATCGCGGAGGTGCCCACCGAAAAAGGTCCGGCGGACTACGTGTTGTTTATCGGCCTCGAAGCCGTGGGCGTCGTGGA
>JADGRE010000384.1 GCA_017881185.1 Pseudomonadota bacterium
CCGCGCGCTGCCGCTGCTCGCGCGTCTCAAGAGCTTCGTGCACGGCAAGCAGACCGCGTACACGCCGCGCGCCGATGCCTGCCGCGCTTGTGGCATGTGCGTGGTGGCTTGCCCGGAGCACGCCATCGAGCTGGTGGCCGCGCCACGTTAGGGCACGTGCGGCGAAGCGAATGCCCGTTGCGTGATTGTGCCTGCCGCGCCACGCTGCCGGCCATGACCACGCTCCACGATTTCACGGTCTCCACCATCGATGGCAAGGAGCAGTCGCTGCGCGACTTCGCCGGCAAGGCCGTCTTGGTCGTCAACGTGGCCTCGCGCTGCGGACTGACGCCTCACTACACGGGGTTGCAGGCGCTCTACGAGCGCTACTCCGCCCGCGGCTTCGCGGTGCTCGGCTTCCCCTGCAATGACTTCGGCGCACAGGAGCCAGGAACCGAGGCAGAGATCCAGCAGTTCTGCAGCGCCAAGTACAACGTTAGGTTTCCGATGTTCACGAAGCTCCACGTCAAGGGCCCCAAGCAGGCACCGCTCTTCGCCTTCCTCAGCACGCAAGCCAGCGCTCCAGACGGCGCTGGAGACATCTCGTGGAACTTCGCGAAGTTCGTAGTCGATGGCAGCGGCAAGCTCGTGGCGCGCTTCGCCCCGACCACCGCGCCTGATGCGCCCGAGCTCGTGGCTGCTGTCGAGCGCGCCCTGCCGTAGCGCGTGCATGCAACAGTGAAGTTGCGCCTGCACACCTGACCCGGCATGCTCGGGGCCGTGGCTGCACGGACCGATCTGCTCGCCGGCATCCCCCTGTTCGCTTTGCTCGACGAGCGCGAACTCGGGGCACTCGCCGAGCGCTTGGACGAGATCAGCGAGCCTGCGGGCACGCTGCTGTTCAACGCCGGCGACCCGGGCGAAGCGCTGTACGTGGTCATCGATGGCGAAGTGGAGATGTTCTTCAAGAACGCCACGGGCGAGCGCATCGTGCTCGAGCTCGCTGGTCCGCGAGACTTCTTCGGCGAGATGTCGCTGATCGACCGCGGTCCGCGCCTGGCCTCGGCGCTGGTGAAGAAGCCCTTGCACGCGCTGATCATCGACCACGGCGACCTCGAACAGTTCCTGGCCGTGTGCCCCACAGCCGCAATGGATCTCATGGGTGCCATGGGTCGACATCTGCGCGAGACCACGCGACTTCTGCGTTCGTCGGCGTCGCGCAACATCAACCTCGAGACCGAGGACAAGCGCACCGCCGTGCAGAAGGCCGCCGACTGGATCAGCGACTTCAGCGGCAGTCTGCCCTTTCTGTTCATCCACATCATCCTGTTCGCGATCTGGATCGGCTTGAATGTGTCGCCTCTCGACAAGAGCATCATCGGCGGCTGGGACACCTATCCGTTCGGCTTGCTCACCATGAGCGTGTCGCTCGAGGCGATCATCTTGTCGGTGTTCGTGCTGCTCAGTCAGAACCGCCAGGTGTCGCGCGACCGCGTGCGCAACGACATCGAATACGACGTGAACTTGAAGGCCGAGCTCGAAGTGGCGCACTTGCACGAAAAGGTCGACCAACTCTACGAGCAAGTCACTCAGCGCTTGGCGAAGCTCGAGCGCGGCATGGGCGGGCCTTCTTCGCCACCGCGCTGAAGCGCGCGGTGATGGGCCGCCCGCAGGCCTAGCGCAGACCCGAAACCCACCCCACGAGCTCGAACAGGTGTTGACTCACCTGCACACCCGGCAGCGCTGGCAAGAAGCCGCGGCCGCCGGTGACCACTGGAATAGAGCGTCCGAGCTTGCTGCGTAGCTGCGTCAGTGCGCGCGCGAGCTGTTCGTGATCGGCGCCCTCGGCGGCGCTCAGCACCACGGCTTCGGCACTGTGCTGCTCCACGGCGCTCGCGATCTCGTCGACGGGCGCATTCGCTCCCAGAAACACCAGACGCGCGTTGTGTAGCGCCAGCGCTTGCGCCGCCATGTGCAGGCCCAGCACGTGCAGCTCGCCCGGTGGCGTGGCCAGGACGATCACGGGGCCCGTCGCGGCGTCGGACAGCGGCCGCCACTGCTGCGCCAAGAGCTCACGCAGACGCTCGCTGGCGAAGTGTTCGTGTCGCACCCCGATGCGACCGTCGGCCCAGCGCGCTCCGAGCTCCCGCAGGAACGGCGCCACCAGGTGCTCGAGCCAATCGAGCCCGCCGTACTCCGCAGCAGCCACGCGCAGCTCGCGCTCGAACGCCCTGCCCTCGAAGCGTTCCACGTGGCCGAGCCAACGCTCCACGATCTCCAGCTCGCGTGCGCTGCTGCTTGCCGTAGTCGACGTTGGCGCGTTCGGGCCGGCCGCGAGCCAACCGCGCAGGGTGTCTTCGTCGGCGCCGAGCGCGGTCGACGGACGATGACCCAGGTCGAGCGCCCGGGTCACCAGGCGCAGGCGATCGAGCGTGCGCATGGAGTAGCGGCGGTGCCCCGCGTCGGTGCGCTCGGGCGTGGGGAAACCGTAGCGACGCTCCCAGGTGCGCAGCGTCTCCGCCGGCACGCCGGTCGCCCGCGACAACGCACCGATGCTCATCAAACCTGCTGTTTCCATGGAGTCAGTCCGCAACACCCTTGCGCACAGCCGTGCCCAAGACTTGGGCAAAACCGGGTCAGCCTGCAAGGGCCTGGGCCCGAGCCAGCGGTGGGCGCGCTGTGCGCCAGGGGCTAGACTGCCGCAACGCCGCCTTTTTCGGAGGATCCGATGCTCACGCTCCGCCGCGCCGACGATCGCGGGCACGCCGATCATGGCTGGCTCGACTCGCATCACACCTTCTCGTTCGCCGACTACTACGACCCGGCGCACATGGGTTTTCGCTCGCTGCGCGTGATCAACGACGACCGCGTCGCCGCCGGCGGCGGCTTCCCCACGCACGCGCACCGCGACATGGAGATCATCAGTTGCGTGCTCGAAGGCGAGCTCGCGCACGAAGACTCCATGGGCAACCGCTCGGTGATCCGCCCGGGCGAGCTACAACG
>JADGRE010000002.1 GCA_017881185.1 Pseudomonadota bacterium
CTTCCGCCTGGAGGGCAACGTCACGCAGATCTCGCGCGAGCGCATGGGCGACCAAGTTTCGGTGCACTGCGAGCTGTCGATCTTGCTGATGGACGAGCCGGGTCGCAACCTGCGCACCGTGCTCAAGGGTGCGGCCACTGGCCTCGAGGCGCCGATGGGTCCGCTCGTCCCGCAAGAGCAGCGCATCGCGCGCAAGGCCGTCGATGGCGCCGTGCGTTCGGCCTTGCACAACGCCACCTCGGTGATCGAGAACACCGCCGCGCGCGCGCACGTCACGCCGAGCGAGACCGCCACTGCGTCACTGCACCGGCACTAAAGAGTCAGCAGTCGCGCACCTCGGGCGCGCGCGGTCAGCCCCAGCCGAGCTCTTGCTTGAGCAGGCGCTTCAAGATCTTGCCGTTCTCGTTGCGGGGCAATGGAGCGGTGCGCAGCTCGATGCGGACCGGAACTTTGAAACCCGCCAGGCGCTCGCGGGCATGCGCCTGCAAGTCTGCCACGCTCGTACGGCTTCCCGGTGTCAGCTGCACCACGGCGCCCACCTCTTCGCCGAGCACGCGGTGCGCGATGCCGAGGACAGCGGCGTCCATGACGTCGGGGTGGGCGTAAAGCACGTCTTCCACTTCCACGCAGTACACGTTCTCGCCGCCGCGGATCAGCATGTCCTTGGCGCGGTCCAGGATGTACACGAAGCCTTCGTCGTCGATGCGTCCGAGGTCGCCGGTGTGCAGGTAACCGTCGCGGAAGCTCTGTGCGCTGGCTTCGGGTTTGTTCCAGTAGCCACGCACCACGTTCGGGCCCTTGATGAGCAATTCACCCAGCTCGCCTACAGGCAGTGTTCGCCCCTCGGCGTCGACTGCTTTCACGTCGCAGATCGGCATGGGCACACCGACGCTGTCGGGCTTGCGCTCGTAGTCGACACCGGCGTTCACCGTGGTGATGGCCGAGGTTTCAGTGAGCCCGTAGCCGTTGCTCGCGCCCGACGCCGGGAACGATTCGCGGATGCGTCGCACCAGCTCGGGTGCCGCGGGTGCTCCACCGTAGCTCACGACGACGATGCTGCTGGTGTCGCGCTTGGCGAAGTCGGGCGACTCCAGCACTTGCCACACCATGGAAGGCACGCCACCGAACTGCGTGATGCGCTCGCGTTCGATCAACTCGAGCGCGCGCTCGGGGTTCCACCTGTGCATCATCACGAGCTTGTTGCCCGCGTAGCTGCCGGCCGCGAGCACGGAATGGCTGCCGGTGACGTGGAAGAACGGCACGGAGACGAGCGACGCGCTTTGCGCTTGCACCGACCCTGGGGCGGGCAGCGAGTCGCCCCTGCGCAGCATGCTGCGTGCACGCGAGAAGAAGCTGCTGCCGATGTTGGTGCACAGGTTGCGGTGGGTGCCCAGCGCGCCTTTCGGATGACCGGTGGTGCCCGAGGTGTAGAAGATGGTGGCGTCGTCCTCGGGATCGATGGCGACCTCTGGCAGCTGCACACCGGCAGCGGGCGCGCCAATGACGTCTTCGAGCCGCACGCAGCGCGCAGGCAGTGGCGCCGCAGCGCGCGCCACCAAGACTTGCTTCATGCCGAGCTCTTCCAGGTGCGGCAAGAGCACATGCGCGCGCTCGTCGTCGCATACCAGCAAGCGTGCGCCAGAGTCTGCGAGACCATACGACAGCTCGGCGGCCTTCCACCATGCGTTGAGCGGAACCACGATTGCGCCGATCGCACTAGCTGCCCAGAAGGTGATCGGCCATTCCGGAAAGTTGCGCATCGCCAGGCCCACGCGCTCTCCTTTGCGAATGCCGAAGTCGTCGTGCAGGCGTTGCGCTAGCGTCGCAACTTTGGCGAAGGTCTGCGCATAGCCGAGACGCTCGTCTTCGTACACGAGGTAGATGCGGTCGCCGTGCGTGCGCAGCTGCAAGACGAGCTCGCGCACGGTCTGCGGGAAAGCCTTCCAGCAACGCGTCGGCAGACCGCGCACGAGCCGCTCTTCCATTTCGAACGGTGCCCCGGGGGCACACAGCTGGCGCGTGATGTCGGCAATCGAAGGTGCAGTCATCGACCCTCCAGCTGAACCGCGGATTGTGCGATCGGAGAGACGTCACAACAAGAGCTGTGACTAGCTGCAGGGGAGTATGCTCGGCGAACGGTGCTCCGGGGTCGGCTGGGTCGGGCGGGGGACGATCCGCCGTCGATTTCTTGCGCGGCTGTACCCAAACGGCGAGGATCTTCCACAGCGAGCGCTGCTGTCTGTGCGGTGCCTGCCTCATGTGGCAGCCGGGCCGCTCGGTCGCGAGGCAAGACGCTCGCTGCGGGAAGGGGGCGTGCGCATGGAACAGCAACGTGGCGTTAGACCTGGGGCACTCATCGCAGTGCTTTCGGCGTTGGTGTGGGGTTGTGCTTCGGCGGTGCAGAAGCCGCCCGAGACAGCGGCTGCAGCTACCACGGCTGCGCCGCCACCCGCTGCAGAAGAGGCGGCCGCCGCCAAGCCTGTCACGCCCACGGTCACGGCCGGTGAGACGCACACCTGTGCCATAGCGAGCGACGGCAGCGTGGAGTGTTGGGGCGTGGACAAGCACGGGCAAGCCAAGGCGCCGGGACATCACTACGTCTCCGTGGTCGCGGGTGGTATCCACACTTGCGCGCTCGCAGAAGATGCGCACGTGGAATGCTGGGGCTACAACGGTGATGGTCGGCTGGACGTACCCGCCGAGACCTACGCGCAGATCTCGCTCGGTCACGACCACAGCTGCGGATTGACGCTCGAAGGACACGTGCTGTGCTGGGGCAACAACGCGACCGGTGAGACCGACGCACCCGAGGGCGACTACAGCTCAGTTGCCGCGGGCCACGACACCAGCTGCGCCATCCACAAGGACGGCACCGCCGTGTGTTGGGGAACGAGCGCCGAAGGTGAAACCACACCGCCGCCCGACCGGAAGTGGAAGCAGATCAGCGTTGGCGATGGCTTCGCTTGTGGCATCGATGTCGATGGCGGCTTGCATTGTTGGGGTCGCGACAAGGAAGGCCAGCACAGTGTGCCCGAGGGCAAGTTCGTGCAGCTCGCTGCGGGTGCATTCCACGTGTGCGCCGTGCGCGAAGGTGGCACGGTCGCGTGTTGGGGCGCGGGCCAAGCGGGTCAGCAAGGTGTGCGCAACTACGGGCAGTCCGTGGCGCCCGCGGGCACGTTCACTCAGGTCACTGCCGGTGACCGGCACAGCTGCGCGATGACGCCGGAGGGTTGGGTGCAGTGTTGGGGCTCGGACGCCGGTGGGCGGGCGACTCCGACCTTTGCGTTCGCGCCCACAGCCGACCGCAACGCCCATGCAGACGCTACGCCGGCAACTCCCGTGGCTCACCGCGTAAGCGCACCGACTAGCGGCGCACCCAAGCACGAGAGCATGGACGCCGCCGCCCACTAAACCGTGTCGCACGGGGTGTGAGACGTGGATCGCGCCCCGGGCGATACTGTTTCGCGCCGGCTTCAGAACGCTTGCGGGGGTTGCGCGGCTGCGGTCTGTTGTTCGGGTTTGGGCTGATCGTGCTCGGCGGACGAGTGACCGATCATCGCACCCACGATGCCGCCGAACACGGCGCCGATGACCACGCCTGCGGCGATGCTTTCGCCGGTGTCCACGGTGATGTCGCCGTTGGTCTTGCTGGCGGTGTTGCCCGCCAGATGTTTGTCGGAGACCACTGCGCCGAGCGCGGCGCCTGCGGCAGCACCCGATGCGGCGCCGATGATGGCACCTTTGCGAACTGAGGAGCTGACACAGCCCGCCGAGCACACAGAGCTAGAGAGCGCGAGCAGCGTGCCGAGGATCATCGATCGCGATGGCTTGGTCATGACGAGGTGGATGAGTAGCACAGCGCCGCAACTGCCGGAAGGGTGCAGGCGAGCGCAGCTGTCATGTCCCAGAACGGCGATCAGCGCGCGCTGGCCGCGGCGGGTACCGTCAACACGGGGCAGCCTGAAAGCCGCACCACGCGCTCGGCAACGCTACCGAGCAGCAGGCGCGACAGACCGGTGCGACCCTGCGTGCCCATCACGATCAGGTCGACGCCGAACTCCTGCGCCGCGTCGATGATGGCGCGGTAGGGTAGGCCGTCGAGCAGGCGGGTGCGGATCGGCCGGCCCGCATCGAGCTGGACGATGGCGGCGTCGAGGTCGCGCTGCAGCTGCTGGCTCAGACGCCGTACGCTTTCGTCGATGGACGCCATGGCGACGGAGTTCTGCCCGTCGGGGAGGCTCGCGTAAGCCGGCGTCTCGAACACGTGCAGCAGCGTCAGCTGAGCACCGACTTGCTTGCACAACCACGCGGCATAGCGCATCGCCCCGTCCGACCAGGGTGAGAAGTCCACGGGACAGAGCACATTGCGCAATTCGGGCATCACCGGTCTCCAGCGCCAGGCTCATACCACGTACCCACCAAGCGGTCAGCGGCCAACGACGTCTTGCGGCCGCGTCGTGCTCGCCCGAGGACTGCAGCGCGGCCCACGACGTCAGGTGACCTGCAGATCGGCCCACAGCGGGAGGTGATCGGACAACTCGGACCAAGGCTCGCCCGACAGCCGCTCGGCGCTGTGCGGCTGCAGGTTCCTCACGTAGATGCGGTCCAGGCTGAACACCGGCCTGCGCGCATGCCAGGTGCGCGTGCTCTTGGCCGGCTTGCCCGAAAACGCGTTGCTGAAGCCCAGCTTACCGACGATCGCGCCTTCGAGCTTCTCGTTCCAGTCATTGAAGTCGCCCGCCAACAACACCGGCTCGCTCTGCCCACACTGCTCGGCCATGATCTCGCCGACCTTGCGCACCTGCTCTGCGCGCTGCCATTGGTTGAGCCCCAGGTGCACGTTGAACACGTGCACGGTGGTCTTGCCCAGCCGTACGCGCACGTACAGCGCACCGCGACGCTCGATGCGGTTGGTCGAGATGTCGTGGTTCTGGAAGTGCAGCACGCGCAGCCGGGTCAGCGTGGTGTTGCCGTGGTGCCCGATCTCACGGAACTTGTTGGCGCCGTAGTACGACTCGAGCCCCAGCTCCTGCGCCAGATGTCCGCTCTGCGAGTCGCCGGTGCGCGCGCAATGGAAGACCTCCTGGCACAGCAAGAGATCGATCGGATGCCCGCGCAGCGCCTTGCCCAGCTCGCTCATCGCGACGTTGGAGCGACCGTTGGCGCCTTTCCCCTTGCGGATGTTGTAGGTGAGGACCCGTAGATGCTGCTCGGTCACGTGCTGTTCCTGCGGACCGTTGGGGAAGGCCGATTTCGCTGAGTTTACCATACGCGCACCGGCGATCGCAGCCACGGCCCGGCGGCCGAGCTACCGCTTGCGCGGCGCCCGCGCTACGCAAAGCCCGTGTGGTGTACTCTTCACGGCCATGGCATGGCGCAGCGGCTCCGCCGAGCTAGTCCCCGGTCACCGCATCTCGCTCCTGCACGACGGTGAGCGCTGCCTGCCTGCGATGCTCGAGGCCATCGAGTCGGCGCAGCGCGAGATCCTGCTCGAGATGTACTGGTTCGACTCCGACGCCACAGGCAGGCGCTTTGCAGCCGCGCTCAGTGCCAAGGCGGCGCAGGGCCTCCGCGTGTGCGTGACCTACGACGCGTTCGGCTCCTGGGAAGCCGACCGCGCGATGTTCGCGCAAATGCGCGCCGCCGGCTGCAAGGTGCACGAGTACCGGCCGCTGCCCTTCCTGCCCTGGCACTTTCGGCTCACCAACCAGCGCAACCATCGCAAGTTGCTCGTCATCGATGCGCAGCTCGGCATGCTGGGCGGTACGAACCTCGCCGACGCCTGGGCGCCGGTGTCGCAAGGTGGACAAGGTTTTCGCGACGACATGGTGCGCATCGAGGGCCCGGCCGTGGTGCAGATGCGCGACATCTTTCTCGCGACCTTTCGTAGCGAAACGGGTCAGCGTCGCAGCTTGCCGCCGAGCCCCGCGCCGAGCCTGATCGGCGAGACACGCGCGCTGGTGTTGTCCAACGATCGGCGCGGCCACCGGCGTGTGATCGAGCGCGCGTACATCGCAGCCATCCGCCGCGCACGAACGCGCGTGCTCATCGAGAACAGCTACTTTATTCCGAGCTTCGCCGTGCGCCGCGCGCTCGCCGCGGCCGTCAGCCGTGGTGTCGACGTGCGCGTCGTGTTGCCGTTTCTCAGCGACGTCCTGATCGCGAGCTACGCGACACGCCGACTCTACGGCTACCTGATGGCGCACGGCGTGCAAGTGTACGAATGGGGGCAGCGCGTGCTCCATTCCAAGATCGCCGTCGCCGACGACTGGTGCACTGTGGGCACGCACAACCTCGACTACCGTTCGTTCCTTCACAATCTCGAGGTCAACGTGGTGATCGAAGACGCTGCGCTGGCTGGCGAGCTCGCGGCCCGCATCGAACGTGATGTGGCGGAGTCGCGCCGTGTGGATCCAGTCAGCTGGAAGTACCGGCCGCTCATGCAGCGCTTGCTCGAAGTGATCTTCTACAGATTTCGGCGCTGGCTGTGAGTGGTGGCTGGCCCGCATCGGCCAGCAGTGACGGAACACCCACCTTGCGCGTCCGCAACTTGCTACGCGCTGGCGCGAGCTCTTGACACGCTTCGGTCGCGACCTACGTTGAGCCCGAAGTCGCTGGCGCCGCCGTGCGCCGGGCATCCGGCAATAACTGCCAGAAAGCATAGGTGTGTCATGACACTCGTTCGTCGCAACAATGCCAATGTGTGGGATCCGTTCCGAGAATTTCAGGAGATGTCGGACCGCTTCAACCACATGTTTCGACAGGGCACCACTGCCAACAAAGACGGTGAACAAGCCATGTTGGCCTTCGACTGGGCACCGGCGGTCAACATCAGCGAGACCGACAAGGCCTATGTGGTGAAGGCGGACCTTCCCGAGGTGAAGAAGGAAGACGTCAAGGTCACGCACGACAACGGCGTGCTCACCATCGAAGGCGAGCGTCGGCAGGAGAAGAAGCAGGACGACGAGAAGTTCCACCGCGTCGAGAGCAGCTACGGTCGCTTCATGCGCCGCTTCACGCTGCCCGAGAACGTGGCCGCGGAGCGCATCGAAGCCGTGTTCAAGGATGGCTCGCTCAGCGTGACCATTCCCAAGGCGGAGCCCAAGCAGCCGAAGCAGCAAGAGATTCGCGTCAGCTGAGCGGTCTCACGACCTGGGCACGTTCGGCGCAGCAGGCTAGGTCGTATTCAGCGGTGTTGGGTCTGCAACACGCGTGTGGCAGTCCCGCCCGCTGCTTGTGATCACGTGGCAGCAGGGTGATGATGTCGCACGACGAGATCGCACCTGGAGGCTCGTATGACCGCCATCAAGAACATCCTGTGTCCCACGGACTTCTCGCCGTGCTCCGAGGCGGCGGTGTCGTATGCCGTCGACTTGGCCGCGCGCCTTGGGGCGAGCGTGAAGCTGGTGCACGTGTTCCAGGTACCGATCTACGTGGGCTGGGAAGATGGGCCGGCTGCGTTGGCGGCCACCACCCAGTTTCTCGACGAGTCGCGCAAGCGTGCGACCGCGTTGCTCGATGCGCTGCGCGCCAAGTGCGCCGCGCGCGGCGTGACGGTCAGCGCGCAGCAAGTGGATGGTTTGCCCCATGCACAGATCGGCGAGCTCTCGCAGCAGGCCGACTTGATCATCATGGGCACGCACGGTCGCACCGGAGTCTCGCATCTCATGCTGGGTAGCGTGGCCGAGCGCGTGGTACGGACTGCCAAGTGCCCGGTGATGACCGTGCCCTCCCGCGCCTGAGATGCTGCTGACGCCGTCGGTCAGCGCACGGTGAGCACGGGCACCTTCGAGGTGCGCACCACGCGTTCGGCCACGCTGCCGAGCATCAAGTGCTGCATGCCGGTGCGGCCGTGCGTGGCGATCACGATCAAGTCTGCGCCGGTGCCGGTAGCGGCCTCGAGGATGGCTTGGCCCGGGTTGCCGTCGATCAGCGCGGTGGTAATCTGCCGACCCTTGCTTGCCACGTCTTGTTGCAGCGCTTCCAGCTTCTTCTGCAGTTGCTCCTTCAACTTGCGCTCGAAGGCAGGGTCGTCAGGCAACTCTGCGCTCAGTGCGTAGTACAAGAGCGGGCACACGTGGACCACGTGCACGCTGGCGCCGACCTTGGCTGCGAGGTCGAGGGCGTAGTCGAGCGCTTTGCTCGACATGTCCGAGAAATCAGTCGGGACCAGGATGTGCGTCGCAATGGTCATGCAGACCTCCAAGTGCCGTCGAGTATGACCTATTCGCGGCCGGTGGTCTTGTCACGTCCGGCAGTCGCTTCGCGCTCGGCTGCCGCGTCGGGCGAGCTGCCCACCTCGCTACGCGCCGCGCTCTCTGTTAGCTCGGACCGGAGCTCGGCTCGGATGCAGTACGCCGCCAGGCGGCGTACCTCGTGGTCGGAATCTGGGTTGTGCACGCGCATGGCGGCGGCGGCCGACTGAACGGCTTCGATCGCGTCGCGCGCGGAATCGTCGCTCTCCACGTGTGCCGACAGGCGTGCGATCGCCGCTGCGCAGTGGCAGAAGAAGTACTGGTCGAAGTGGTGCTCCTGCGCGAAGCGATCGTACGCCTCGTCGACCAGGTTCTGCGCGATGCGCGCGCACACGTCTTTGTCGAAGCGTCCGTACAGCGTGGCTTCGGCCACCTCGAGCACGGCGAGCGCGGCGTCGGTGTCGGTCATGCGCAGCGCCAGCTCCGAAGCGAAGCGCAGGAGCGCGCGCGTGAGCCGTCCGTCGTTGGCGCGCGCCGCGTAGATCAAGGGGATGAGCAGATCGCCTTGATCCAGGTTCGAGAACGCTTCGTCGAAGCTGGCTTCGTACGCCTGCATCCACACGGCCTTGGTTTCGTCCGGCAGGCCTAGGCGCTGGCTCTCGCGCCAGGACAGATGCGGTGCGGCGGTTCCGCTCTGTTTCGGCACGACGTCGGAGTGGCGCTCTCCGGGCATGCGGCTTTCCCAATGCCCAGTTGCCTCGTCCACCAGTGCACCGTCCGTCAGCCCAGCGGGCAGGGCGGATGAGCTCGGTCGCAGCACCTGCTTTTCTTTCCAAGCCAAACTGTCGCCCCTTGCCTTGGTTCGCCCCAGACTGGCGGCGGCCACAGCCGTTACCGGCTGAGCTAGTACTTCGCCCAGCGACAGAGTCAAGCGCAGCGCGTTCACTGCATTGACGAGGCCACGCCCCCGATCAGTATTCGTGCAATAAGCGAGCGATGGCGGCGCGATCGGCGATCTTCCGCCGGCTCACTGCGCCCTGCGTGCTTTGGGCTCTTCCAGCTTGGGCAGCACGAAGTGCAAGGTGACGTCGAGCGGCGCGACATCGGACCACGCGTCGGAGCCGAAGTCGTCTTTGAGGTCTTCGCCGACCGACCACAGCGTCAGCTCGGTGCCGTCGGCCGATACGCGAAAGCTCAGCGACTTGCCGCGAAAGGGATCGAGCAGCGCGACGTCGTGCAGGCTCACGGGCTCGCTCGGCAGCTTGCCGCGGTACACGCGCTCGGCGAGGGTTGCGACACCCACGGTCAAGCCGCGCAGCAGCGCCTGGCCACGCATGTCGTCGTAGAGAAAGTCGACGAGCGAGCCAGCGTCTGCTGCCACCGATCCGGTCTTCGATTGCTGACGCAGGTCTTGCTGGCGTTTGAGGTCGTCGAGACCGTCGGGGTAACGCTCCGGCGTGATCTCCCGGAAGCGGGTAGGGCCATCGAACAGCGCCCAGTCTTTGAGCAACGCGGGACGGGCCATCAGCGTCTGCCAGACCAACGCTGCCGTGGGCTTGTTGGTGAGCGCAGCCAGCGCGCGCAGCTTCATGGCGCTCACGATGTCGGTCAGCTCCAAGGCCGCCCCGCTCGGTGGCGGATGGGTAGCGAGCGTGTGCAGCTCGTGGGCGGCGCGTCGCAGCGTGGTGAGGTCGGCGCGCGCCGCGCAGTGCGCGATGACCGGGCTCGCCACGCTCGTGAGCCGCATCGACACGCTCACGGCCTCGAGCGGTCCACCCGGCACGAGATCCTGACCGAGCCGAATCACGTCGGTTGCCAGGCGCAAGCACTCGTCGGGCGCAGCTTCCTGGCCGCGGGCCAGCAGCAGCACCGCGACTTCGACCGCCCGCGGATACGCCGGCACGCGCATCTGCGCGCCGCGCTCCGGCGTCAGCTCGGTCTGAGCCCAGCCGTGTTGCGTGGCGTTGCGTACGCGCTCGAGCAGCCCTTTGCGCGCTTCGAGCAGCGCGTGCTCGGCGGGGCTGAGCGCGGTGCCGTAGTAGAGCTTCTGCGCGATGCCGTCGCGCGCGTCGTCGCCGATGGGCGTCCAGTCCGCGAGTGCAGCGGCGGCCTCGGCGGCGGCGTTCGCCTCGCCCGGTTGGCCGCGCACCACGGGCCGCTCCCAGCGCAGCCTGCGCAAGGTGCCCACGTCGGCGTCGAGCTGACGGCACATGCGCTGGTACGCAGACTCGTAGAAGCCTACATAGCTCGCCAAGCCGAGCAGGCCGAGGGTCAGGAGCACTGCCAATTGTCTACGGATGTCCAGGCCCTCCGTGCGGAGCCGCCTGCCGAAAGGCAGGTCGGGGAACGCCGATGATCTCTCAGGTCGGGCCCATGGTGCAAATGCTCCGCGCCTCTACGACACCACCGGCGCGTGACCTCCGGCCGGGCTTGTGCTTTCATGCGCGCCGCCCCGTTTTTTGGGCTCGGGAGGCACACCTGGCCGTACGGCTCGACGAGCCGGCCACGACACTGCTTGCCCCCGTATGACTCGGCCACGACTTTGCACGTTACCGACACGTTACCGACACGTTACCGACAGGACAGAGGAAGACCATGAGCATCACACGCGCGTACTCCATCACTTCTGAGGCCGTCGCCAAGGAGCGCGAGCGCACCGGTGGTGACACCTCGCAGGTGGACATCACGAAGGTCCTCACGCTCGACACGTTGACCTTGCCCGAGCTGGGCCCCAACGACGTCAAGCTGAAGATCCTCGCCGCTTCCGCCGAGCACAACATCGACCACGCCGCCACGGCCGACACCATCGACATCACCAAGGTGCGCGGCGGCAAGATGTACCCGGGCAACTCCGCCGTCGGCGAGGTCATCGAGATCGGCAGCCTGGTCAAGCGCTTCAAGGTCGGCGAGATCGTGGCCACGCACTGCAATGGCGAGCCCGATCAGTACGGCTATCCGCTGCGCATCTGGGCTTACGACCAACCGGACTCCATCGGTTGGTACAGCGAAGAGGCTGTGGTCGGTGAGTGGCAGATCGTGCACGTGCCGCTGCACTGCGGTCTGTCGCTGTGGGAGATGGCTGCGTTGCCGCTGCGTGCGCCAACCGCCTATCACCTGTGGCGCCGCGCGCTGGGTATCTACCGCTTGAAGGTGTCGACCGAGCGCCGCGCCGTGCTCAACGTGCTGTCGTTCGGCGGCGGCGTGGGTGAGCTGTTCGTGATGCTCGCCAAGTCCGAGGGGCACAACGTGTACTTCTGCTCGGGTAACCCCGAGCGTCGCGCGGCGCTCGAGGAGATCGGTATCACGGCGATCGATCAGCAAGCGTTCAACCGCTTCAAGAGCAAGGACGACATCAAAGCCTTCAGCAAGAAGTGCAAGGACCTGACGGGCGGCGAGAACATGCACGTCGTCTGCGACATGCTGCGCGGTCCAGTGTTCGACGCGGGCCTGGCCGTGGCGGCGCGCCAGGGCGTGAACGTCAGCTCCGGTTGGCAGCTGTCGCAAGTGGTCAGCTACAACTCCACGGTGCAGTCGGTGAAGCAAGTCACCATCGACCACATGCACTACGAGACCATCGAGGGCTGCCAGGCCGCCACCGAGCTCTACGGCCGCGTGTTCAAGCCCACCATCCACAAGGAGATCTACTCCTTCGAGGATCTGCCGCGCTGCATGCAGGAGTTGCACGACAACACGCAGACGGGCATCCCCATCATTCGCATCGCCAAGGAGCTGCCGCCGGCTGTGAAGACCCTCAGCATGGCGCCACCCAAGGGATTTTGAGCCAGCTCAGATGCTCTGCGTGAGGGAGCGCTTGCGGCGTAGCTCGACATTGCCGAGCTGCCCGCAGGCGGCCATCACGCTCTGGCCCTTGGTGATGCGTCTGCGCACGGGCAAGCCCTCATCGCGTAGCCAGCCGATGAATGTCTCGATCTCGTCCTCGGTCGCCGCGCGCGTGATGGGCAGGCTGCCGGGGTTGTAGGGGATCACGTTCACCATCACGCGTCCGATCGGCCGGCAGAATTCGGCGACCTCGCGTGCGTGCTGTTGCGTGTCGTTCTTGCCAGGCAATAGACAGTAGTTCACCCCGAGCACGAAGTTCGCGCGCGGCCGGTAACGCATGAGCGCTGCCTGCAGCTGCGCGAGCGGCAGCTTCCGGTTCACCGGCATCAGCTCGCTGCGCAGCGTGTCGTTGGCGGCGTTCAAGCTGATCGACAAGTTCAGCCGCTTCATGCCCAGCGTGCGCAAACGCTCGATGCCGTCGATACGCCCGACCGTGCACACGGTGATGCGCTCCTGCGACATGCCCAGGCCCACCGGATCGGTGATGACGTGCAGCACCTGCACGAGCGCGTCGGCATTGTCGAGCGCCTCGCCCATGCCCATGAACACCACGTTGCGAAACTCCCAGCCCAGCACGTAGCGCGCGACCAAGAGCTCCGCGACGATCTCCGCTGCGCTCAAGCTGCGTAGCAAGCCCATGCGGCCGGTCTCGCAGAACTGACAGCCCATCTTGCAGCCGACCTGACTCGACACGCACAAGGTCTGGCGGCCGCGGCCCATGGGCAAGAGCACGCACTCGTACTCGAGGCCGTCGTGGGTCGCGAGCACGGCTTTCGCCGTCATGCCCGTCTCCGCCGCTTCGCTCAGCGTGCGCACCACGCGTGGCAGCTGCAAGCGAAAGGCTGCGCGCCACGCCTCGACGCTCGTCTGTCGCAAGCCGAGCGCTTCGGGCTCGAAGCTGCCGCTGTGCATCACTTGCTTGTAGATCTTGCGCGCGACGCCGTGCCCCACGGGCAAGCGCTCACGCGCGGCGTCGGCGAGCTGGGCGGCCGTCAGTCCGCACAGGTCCAGCGGGGCGTCATGCACGCGCGGATGGTGACGCAGGATGCCGTGCGGTGCCAGTCAGCGCGCCATGCCGGGCGCAGGGGCCAAGGTGCTCGGCGCGGGCTTGGCCGCGTTCGACGCTGTCATGTGGCGTTGGATGAAGCGCACCTGGAAGTTTTCACATCCCGGGTCTCTGCCATGAGCGGGATCTGTTGGCCTTCGGACCAGAGTTTCTGGCGGGTCGCGATCCGAGGGTCTCGGCGTTGTTCTTGGTTCATTGGCAAACTTCCAGGTGCGTCGAGCATTTCACAGCGGCTCAATGACGTTTCCAGTCTGACAGAATAATTATACCCGCACTCGCGGCGGTCGCCATTCTGCGGGCATGCGAGCGCTGCACATGAGCCGGTCTTGCCGCCGTGCGCGCAAGCACGTACATGCGCACCGGCATGCGCGCGCCGCCTACGCGCAAGCTTCGTGCGTGCCGCGCAAAGTGACACCCCGCGTGCGATTGCGTAAGCTGGGATTTGGAGCGCTTCTTGAATGCGGTAACGAACAAGTCGATGCCTAAGATCGGCGACGTTGTCGCCGATAAGTACGAGGTCGAGCGCATCATCGGTGAGGGCGGCATGGGAGCGGTGTTTGCCGCCATGCACAAGCTCACCGGCAGGCGCGTCGCGCTCAAGTGGATGCTGCCCGAGCTGGCGCGTGACGCCGACGCCGTGCAGCGCTTCATGCGCGAGGCCCAGGCCGCCGGCCGCATCAACCACCCGAACGTCGTCGACGTCTACGACGTGGGTCAACACGACGACTCGTTCTTTCTCGTCATGGAGTTTCTGCAAGGTGAGCCGCTCACCGCCGCGCTCGAGCGACGCAACCTCACCGTCGGCGAGGTGGTCGACCTGCTCTTGCCGGCGATGCGCGGCGTCGCAGCCGCGCATCGCGGTGGTGTCGTGCACCGCGATCTCAAGCCCGACAACATCTTCCTGTGTCGCGACGAAGAAGGCAGCATCGTGCCCAAGGTGCTCGATTTCGGCATCTCCAAGCTCGCAAGCCACGACGGCTCGACCGACATGCACCTGACCAAGACCGGCGCGGTGGTCGGGACGCCTTACTACATGTCACCGGAGCAGATCCGCGGCTCCAAGCAGGTCGACAAGCGCTCGGACGTCTACGCGTTCGGAGTGATCTTGTACGAGGCGCTGACCGGACAGGTGCCGTTCAATGCCGACACCTACAGCGCGTTGATTCTCGAGATCGCTACAGGCACGGCCAAATCGCCGCGCGACATCGTGCCGACCTTGCCGGAGCCATTGTCGCAGGTCGTGCTCAAGGCGATGGCGCGCGAGCTTGGCGATCGCTTCCCGGACATGGAGAGCTTTGCCGTCGCGCTCGAGCCCTTCGCATACACGCCTTCGCTGCGCGGCGAGCGTCGCGATCCAACCGGTCGCCAGGCGAATTCACTCGCCACGGGTGCCACGGTCAACGCGACTCCGTTCACGTCCGAAGCGCCCGGGGTGCCTAGGCAGAAGACGGGCGGGCGAGTGGCCGTGGCCCTCGTCGCTTTGGCGGTGCTCGGTGCCATCGCTTGGTTCGCCACGCGTGGTGCAGGGCCTGTCGCCGAAGGCGCGCACGTCGTCGCGCCGGCCGCGGCGAGCCAGCTGGCGCCCGCGGCACCCGCACCGGAAGAAGGCCCTGGCGCGCCCACGCCGCCGCCATCCGCTGCAGCGGTCGCGGCACCTGCAGCAGCGCCGGAACCCACGGTGGCTGCACCGCCGAATGCTGCCGCGTCTGTCGCACCCGTCGCGCCCGCGCTCAGCCCGCGCGAGCGCAAAGCCCATGCGTCGCGCCATGCCGCCGCTGCAGCAGTCGCTGCACCCGTTGCCGCACCCGACAGCGCGCCGCGTGCACCTGCGGCACGCCGTGCCCGCTCTGGCACCCTGAGCGTCGACGATTTCTGAATGCCTCGACTGGCGTGCCCGCTGCGCGGCCTAGCTCGGTGTCACGCCGCGCTGGGCGACGGCATCGAGCCGCCGTCCGACTGACCCGTGAGCAGCGACGGATGGATGTGCGAGCGCGGCTGCGGTTTCACTTCGTCGTTGCGGAAGGGCCCCAGGCCCTTGCGCTTGAGCTCGGCCGTGGCCAGCGCCATGTAGCGGCCGTTGTCGAGCATGGCCAGGAGCACGGTGCCGTAGTAGCCCGCGGGCATCTTCGCGGTCTCGGGGAAAAACCGAAGCTTCTGGAACTCGCGCGACGCCTGTGCGTGATGGTCTGCGTGGCGCGACAGACCCACCAGCGTGTAAAGCGTGAACCAGTTGTCGGTGTCCCACGAATCGATGGACACGACCTTCTTGCCCACGCGCGAAAGCCCCCAGTGCTCGATGTAATTCACGGTCTCGAGCAAGGTCACCGCCGTGCGGGCCTGCAAGAGGAAGAACACCATGGCCAGCGGGCCGAAGAACACGGCGTACGCTGCAATGATGGCCAGCTCGGCCACCACGCCTTGAAACACGCGGTGCCGCAGCATGCGCGGATCGGGCAGCTTCATCTTCGGGTCGCCCAGGCGCACTTTTTCGAGGCGCCAGGCGCTGCGGAATTGCGCGGGGATGGTGCGGCGCACGAACTCCTTCTGCGTCTCGCCGAAGCGCGCCGTGGCCGGGTCTTCGAGCGTGCCGATGCGCGGGTGATGGCCACGCACGTGCTCGGTCGCGAATTGCTCGTAGAGCACGCCCATGAGCAAGATGCGGCCCATCAGGAACTCGATCGGGTTCCTGCGATGCACCAGCTCGTGCGCGAGCACGATGCCCGAGTAACCCGCGGTGGTGCCAGGCACGACCAACACGGCCACGAGCGTGGCGAGTGTCTGCACGAAGCCGTGGAAGTTGCTGACCGACAGCTGCGAAATGCCGTAGCCGAGCAGCACGTGGTTCGCGATCTGAATGGCGAACAAGAGATAGAGCTGCAGATTGAACGGCCAGCTGGGGATGTCTTCGCGCGGCTGACGGAAGTCTCGCGGCGCGCGATTGTCGATGTAGATCAAGATCCACACGGGCATCGTCCACAAGAGCGACGACCACCACGCGTGTGGTCCGGTGAGCCAGAACGCGAGCGTAATCAGCGGCAGCACGAACGCCCACAGGTGCAAGGTGAACGCACGGGCGTTGGACATCGGTTGGGTGGTGCCTTGGAGGTCTTGCGCGACTTGGGCGACTTGGGCCTCGTGCGCATCTGCGGTCTGCATCGTTTTGTTCCTAGTATGCCTTCGGCTCGCTCGCCAGTGCCGTCCACGCCAGCGCGCCCGCGCCAGCGCATGACAGGCGCGTGGTGCGGTTGACCAGCCGGCTCTGACATGCTTCACATACGCATCCGTATGTCACATACTGGTGCGTATGTCAATCCCACGGCGAGGTCTCGCGGCATTGGCTATAGTCGGTCGCCGCGCGCCTCACGCGCAGCGCATCCCAGGAGGAGCCGATGAGAATCATTGTAGATTTCGATTTGTGTCAGAGCCACGGGCTGTGCACCGAAGCGGCCCCGGAGCTCTTCCAGATCCGAGACGATGGCTTTCTCTACGTGCTCAACGAGACGCCCGGCAAGGAGCTCGCGGGCAAGGCCCAGAAGGCCGCGATCGAGTGCCCCACGGGTGCCATCACGCTCAAGGACGACTGAGCCGTGGACACGGTGGTGGTGGTCGGGGCCTCGCTCGCGGGCCTGCGCTGCTGCGAAGCCCTGCGCCGCCGCGGCTACAGCGGCAAGCTGGTGCTCGTGGGCGAGGAGGCGCACAAGCCCTACGACCGGCCGCCGCTGTCGAAGCAGGTGCTGTGCGGCGAGTGGGAGCCTGCGCGGACCGAGTTTCGACGCAAAGAAGGCTATGCGCCGCTCGCGCTGGAGCTGCAGCTGGGCCGGCGCGCGCTGGCGCTGCACGCGCAAGCGCGACGCGTCGTGCTCGACGACGGCAAGGAGCTTGCCTACGACGGCTTGGTGATCGCGACCGGGGCACGCGCGCGCACGCTGCGCGGCAGCGAAGCGCTCTCGGGCGTGTTCACGCTGCGCACGCTGGACGATGCGTTGCAGCTGCGCGTGGCGCTGCTGCAGCAACCACGCGTCGTCGTGGTGGGGGCGGGGTTCATCGGTCTCGAGGTGGCGTCGGCGTGTCGCAAGCTAGACGTCGCGGTCACCGTCGTGGAGTCGATGGCGCTGCCGCTCGACAACCCGCTCGGCAGCGCCGTGGGGCAGGCGGTGCAGCGCCTGCACGAGGCGCACGGCGTCAGCTTCCGTCTGGGCGTGGGCGTGGCCGCGCTCGAGGGGCACGGGCGCGTGGAGCACGTGCGCTTGTCGGACGGCACAGCGGTTCCAGCTGACGTCGTGGTGGTCGGCATCGGCGTCACGCCGAACACAGCGTGGCTCGAAGGCTCCGGCGTCGCGGTCGGCGATGGTGTGCTGTGTGACCCGACGCTCGCGACCAGTGTGCCGGGCGTCGTCGCTGCCGGTGATGTCGTGCGCTGGGAGAACCCGCTCTTCGGAGAGTCCATGCGGGTGGAGCACTGGTCGAACGCGGTGGAGCAGGGACAAGCTGCCGCGGCGCGTCTGCTCGCGGGACCCACCGGTGGGGAGCCGTTTTCGTCGTTGCCGTACTTCTGGTCGGACCAGTACGACCTCAAGTTGCAGTTCGCCGGGCGCGTGCGCGCAGACGACGAGCTGGTGCTGGTGGAAGGCACACTGGCCGATCGCAACTACGTTGCCCTCTACGGGCGCGCGGGCAAGTTGCGCGGCGTGCTCGCGAGCAATCGGCCACAGCAATTGCTGCGCTACCGAAAGTTGTTGTCGGAGCAGGCGAGCTTCGACGCTGCGCTCAACGCTGCCCGCCCCTCGGCCGGTCCTTGAGCCGCAGCAGCCAGTGCTTCCGCGCCGACCAGTGGCTGCTCTTCGAGCAGACGAGCCCGGCCAGTTTCGGTGGTCGGGGCCGGGGGCTCGGCCATTTGTTCACGCAGCAGGGCGTACTGGTCGCGAGCGTGGCGCAGGAAGGCCTCTTGCGGCAGGTGGACCCGTCGCGTTCCGCCTAGCTTGGGGTCAGTCGCCGGCTCGACAATTGCCGTCGAATCCGTTACTTCAGCGCCGTCAATCTCGCTTGGTGAGGACCGCTATGCACAGCTTGCCGCGTTTGGGGATCGTGGGTTTCATGGCAATGGCTCTGGCTGCTGCAGGCTGCAAGCCGCCGCCACCTCCGGCCGAGAATGCCGAGCCGAGCGCAGCGCCCACTGCGTCGGCCGCGCCTGCGGCTGCGCCCGCTGCGCCTGCTGCACATGCTGCCGCGCCGCCTGCGGCAGAGGCGGACATTCCGGCACCGCCCGACGTCGCTGCGCCGCCAGCCGACGCCGTGAAGACTGCCACTGCGCTCGCGACCAAGCTGCTGAAGGTCGGCACTGGCACGCAGAAGCCGCACTCGTACGATCAAGTGAAGGTGCACTACACAGGCTGGACCACGGACGGCAAGATGTTCGACTCGTCGGTCAAGCGTGGCGAGCCGATCACCTTCGGCCTCGGGCAAGTCATCGCGGGTTGGGGTGAGGGCTTGCAGCTGATGGTCGTCGGCGAGAAGCGCCGGCTGTGGATCCCGGAGCCGCTCGCGTATCAGGGTCGGCCGGGTCGTCCGCAAGGCATGCTGGTGTTCGACGTCGAGCTGCTCGACATCATCCCCGGTGTCGCGCCAATCCCTGCGCCGGAAGACGTCGCGGCCGCGCCCGCTGACGCCAAGAAGACCGCGTCGGGCCTCGCGTACAAGGTGTTGCAGAAGGGCACAGGCAAAGAGCACCCCGCCAAGCAAGACCGCGTGAAGGTGAACTACTCGGGCTGGACCACCGACGGCAAGATGTTCGACTCGTCGGTGAAGCGCGGCGAGGCCGCGGAGTTCGGGGTGGGTCAGGTCATCGAAGGTTGGACCGAAGGGTTGCAGCTGATGACCGTGGGCGAGAAGCTGCGCTTGTGGATCCCGGAGGAGCACGCCTACAAGGGGCAGCAGGGCCCGCCCAAGGGCACGCTGGTGTTCGACGTCGAGCTGGTCGAGATCAAGAAGATGCCGGAGCCGCCCACGGTTCCCAAAGACGTGGCTGCGGCGCCGAAAGACGCGAAGAAGACGGCGTCCGGTCTCGCGTACAAGATCCTCAAGAAGGGCACCGGCAAGGCGCACCCCACCACGGCGGACCGCGTCGAGGTGCACTACTCGGGCTGGACGACCGACGGCAAGATGTTCGATTCGTCAGTGGCGCGCGGTCAGACCATCACCTTCGGCGTGACCCAGGTGATCCCGGGTTGGACGGAAGGGTTGCAGCTGCTGGTCGAAGGCGACAAGGTGCGGCTGTGGATCCCAGAGCAGCTCGCGTACAAGGGTCAGCCGGGTGCACCCGCAGGCATGCTGGTGTTCGACGTGGAGCTGATCAAGATCGTGCACTGAGCTCGTTACTGGCGAAGTACTCGCCGAGCTTGGCCTGGGCCTGCGGACCGAAGAGGATCTCGCAGGCCTCGACCAGTCCGGGTGCGTCGCGAATGCGATCGGGCCGCGCGATCAGCGCGATCTTGCTGCGACGACGCAGGAAGTCCTCGAGCTTCTCCACCATCTCGCGGCGCGCGGCGTGGTGCAGCTCGCAGCGGATGTATTCGGTGCCGCGGATCAGCACCTGCGCCATGCGTGGGTCCTGACGGATGTCGTCGAGTAGGGCCAGCGCGGCCGCTTGGTAGCGACGCCACAGCCGCGTGCTGAGCGGCTCGTACGACTCTTTGGCGGTCATGGCGTCCAGCTCCATGAGCCGCGCTTGGTGGAAGAACTCGTCGCGCACTTCGTCGGGTGGCTCGCCGTACCAGCGCCGGTCGGGGTAGGGCAAGTCGATGCCCAGCGCGTGCACTGCCCTCGCGACCTCGCTGCCGACGTTCAAGCAATCGGTGAGCTTGCCGCCGAAGATGCTGATGTGGCGCTGCACTTCGTTCACGTCGACGGCGTGCTTGCGCGACAGTGAGGTCCAGTCTCGGCCACCGGTGCCGGAGGCGCCCGCGTCGACGACCAGCGGTCGTGCTCCGCAGCGCTCAGCGATCACGTCTGCCGCCGTCAGCGGCCGCGCGAGCTTCAAGCGCTTGTTGGCGTTGTCCAAGATGAACTGGCGGTCTTCGTCGGTGACGTGTGGCGGCAGCTCTTCGATGCGTGTGTCGGTTGTGCCGATGCAGGACGAAGGCCCCAACGGAATCACGAAGAACAGGCGTCCGTCGTCGGCGAAGAAGGTGAGCACACGCGTGGCCTCGGTGATGCGTGGCACGATCAGGTGCACGCCCTTGGAGAACACGTGTTTGTGCGCCGTGGTCTGCCCGGCAGCCGCGTTGTTCGCGTCGACATAGGGGCCGGTCGCGTTGATCAGCACGCGCGAGCGGATGGTGCGCTCGCGGCCATCGATTGCGTCGCGCACACGCGTGTTCCACAGGCCATCGAGGTTGCGGTTGGTCTCCACGCAGCGCACGTAGTTGACGGCGATGGCGCCGCAGTCGAGCGCGGCGCGGATGAAGCCGAACACGAAGCGCGCGTCGTTGTCGACCAGGTAGGCGTCGGAGTATTCGAAGCCGCCGGGGCCGCGGGGTCGCACCACCGGTTCGTCGCGCACTAGTTCGTCTTGTGTGAGCAGGCGTGGTCGGCGCGTGAAGAAGCCGCCGATGGCCCAGTACAAGAGCGTGCCCAGAAAGAGCTTGAAGCGGCTGTGCCGAAAGCCGCTCTCGACGCTGGTCAGAAAGCGGATCTCGCGCACCGACGACGGATACGCACGCAGCAAACGGTTGCGCGAGCGACACAGCTTGCGCACGAGGCCCAGCTCGCCGCTCTCCAGATACTTGATGCCGCCCCAGACCAGGTTCGACGACTCTTGACTGGTGAAACCCGCGAAGTCGCCTTGGTCGATCAACGCCACACTCGCACCGCGCACGGCGAGCGCCGACGCGCTCACCGCGCCGTTGATGCCGCCGCCGACGATGAGCACGTCGTAGACCTTCCGGTCGAGCTTCTCGAGGTTGTTCTGCCTCAGCTTCATGATGCCAGCACCCGCGCTGCCCAGAATGCTACACGCCCCGCCGCCGGGCGCTCGCTTTCTTGCGTGGGCTCGCGCGCCTGTCGCTACGCGAACTTCTTGTGGGGGACCAGGTCTTCGAACACGGGCTTGCGCTTCTCGCTCTTGGCCGCGAACGACTCGAACATGTCGGCCGGTTGAAACATGCCCGTCTGCCACGCCGCCATGTAGCTCAAGCTGTCCTGCACGCTGTGGTCGCGGGCGTAGTTGAGCATCTCCTTGGTGCCGTGGATCGCGAGCGGCGAGTGCTCGGCGATCTCTCTGGCGATGTCCATCACTGCGCCGAGCATGGCCTCGTGCGTGTCGAATACTTCGTTCACCAGGCCCACTTCCTTCGCGCGTGCCGCGGGCAGGCGTCGGCCGGTGAACGCCAGCTCGCGCACCACGCCCGCGGGGATGAGCTTGGGCAGACGTTGTAGCGTGCCGCAGTCGGCGACCATGCCGAGGTTGGTCTCCTGGATGCAGAAGAACGCGTCCTTGGTGCAGTAGCGCGCGTCGCACGCGGCGATCATGTCGACGCCGCCGCCGATGCAGCCGCCCTGGACGGCCGCGAGCACCGGCATGCGCGCTTGTTCGAAGGCGTTGAAGCTGTCTTGCAGCTCGAGCACGGTGCGCCGAAGCATCTCGCGCAAGCGGCCCACTTCGGTCGTGCCGACCGGTGCGAGGCCTTCGCCGCTGAACACGCTGAGATCCATGCCGGCGGTGAAGTGCTTGCCGCTCGAGGAGATCACGAGCACACGCGCGGTGCTTGCGGCATCGAGCGCGCGGACAGCGGCCGGCAGCTCGACCCAGAACTTGCGCGTCATGCTGTTGAGCTCGGTCGGGCGCTTGAAGCGCAGGTGAGCGATCTTGTCGGTGAGCTCGATGTCGAAGCAGGTGTAAGTCATGGGTCCTCGGTTGCCCATCGCATACCATGGATCCACGCGCCGGCCCACGGGCGAGCCGTGACGCTTGCGCTGCGGACGTAGCGCTAGGACAATGCCCGCCGCATTCGCCAGAAGGAGCACGCTGCATGGCCATTCGCAAAGTCGCTCGGCTCGGCCACCCGGTCTTGCGCGAGAAAGCGCGCGAGCTGACCCGCGAGGAGATCTCCACGCCCGAGATGCGGCGGCTGGTGCGCGACATGGTCGAGACCATGCACGAGTACGGCGGAGTAGGCCTGGCGGCACCGCAGGTTCACGAGTCGGTGCGCCTGGCCGTCATTCAATTCGAGGCGGACAACGAGCGCTACGAAGGCGAGGGCAAGCAACCACTGCTGGTGCTCTTCAACGCACGCGTGAAGGTGCTCGATGCCACGCTCTCCGGCTTCTGGGAAGGTTGCTTGTCTGTGCCGGGGCTGCGCGGCTACGTGGAGCGGCCGAGCAAGGTCGAGGTGAGCTACCTCGACGAGCGCGGCAAGCCCAAGACCATGCAGGCCGAGGGCTTCCTGGCGACCGTGTTTCAACACGAGCTCGATCACCTCGACGGCGTGCTGTACGTCGACAAGATCGCCGACAAGGCCAAGCTCGCGTTCATCGAAGAGTACGGTCGCTACCACGCGCCCGAGGGCGAAGACACGCCGCCCGAGTGAGTGGTTGCCTGCCCTGCGCGCCCGCTGCTGGTGCGCTGCTCAGCGCTTGCGGTTGGTGCGCACTTTCACGAGATTCACGTCGCCGCCGCAGTAGATGTCGAGTGCGCTGGCGGCTGCCACCGCTTTGCGCGCGGCTGTCTCGGCATTCACGCGCGGTGCGTAGACCGTGTGCAGGGCGCCGAGCGCATAGGGTGCGCCCGAGCCCACGGCGTAGTAGTTCGCGAACTCGGTGACGCTCATGTCGCACGCGACGTAGAAGATGCCCTTGGGGCTCGCCACCAGGAACGCGGCGTCGAGATCGCCGAACGGCGAATCGGTCTCACTGCATTGATCGTTCACGAAGGCGTAGCGGTCGTGCAGCGCTTTCCAGAAGTTGCGAAAGAACGAGAAGATCGATGCGCTGTCGGTGAGACGCGGCGTCCGACCCGATTTCAGGTAGTCGTCCAGGATGTTCGTGTAGATACCCCAGCCCGTGGTCGCGATGTATGCCGCGCCAATCTTGCGAAGCTTGATGTCGCGCAGGTTGGCTTCGGGCACGGCACCTGAGCCGAAGGTGCGCTTGCTGTCGGTGGCAAGCACGATTTCGTTGTCCGCGCGAACGGCTACGGCGATGGACATGTAACAGAGTCTCCTGGCTCGGGTGAGGCGTGCGGGTCGCGCAGACTACACCCGAGTCGTGCGCCAAGATACCCAAGACACAGCGGCTTTTTAGCGGGCCGGAAGCGTCGTGGCTTAGCATCGGCGCGGCCGAGATCAAAGCGTTCTTCTCATGACGGGGCAGGGCAGTATGCAAGTTCGCATCGGAACCAGCGGTTACCAATACAAGCAGTGGCGCGGCTCGTTCTACGGCGAGAAGTGCAAAGACGCCGACATGCTGGCCGCGTATGCCACGCAACTCGACAGCGTCGAGATCAACAACACCTTCTACCGGATGCCCAAGCGCGAGGTGCTCGCGCGCTGGGCGCAGCAGGTGCCCGAGAGCTTCCGCTTCGCCATCAAGGCGCCGCAGCGCATCACGCACGTGCAACGCTTGAAGGCGGAAGATGACTCGCTCGAGCTCCTGCTCGAAAACTTGCAGGTGCTCGGGGACAAGCTCGGCGTGGTCTTGTTCCAGCTGCCGCCATTTTTGCGCAAGGATGAAGAGCGGCTCGGCAAGTTCCTGGAGCGGCTGCCCAAGGGCCTGCCCGTGAGCTTCGAGTTTCGCCACGAGAGCTGGAACGACGCTGCGGTGCATGCGCAGCTGCGCGAGCATGGCGCTGCGCTGTGCACGGCCGATGTCGATGAGGGTGACTGCGAGCTCGTCGCGACCGCCCGCTTCGGTTACTTGCGCTTGCGTCGCGAGCTGTATTCCGACGCCGAGCTGGCCGCCTGGGCTGCGCGCATCGAGGCGCAGGCATGGGAGCGCGCGTTCGTGTACTTCAAGCATGAAGACGACGCCACGGTGCTCGCTCGGCGTTTGCGCGCGTGCTTCGAAGGCTCGGCGCGAGCGCTCGCCAGCGAGGGACCCGATGCGCGGCCTGACGTGCGGCCCAGCGTGGCTAAGGCGCGGCCCAAGCCCGCCAAGGTTCGCAAGCAAGCCGGCTGACGGCTGGCGGACGGCCGTGGCCTGGTCGCGCGCCTTGAAATCGCAGCAAAAGCGGGTCATGAACTCCCCCCATGTCGGGTGATTTCAATCCCAAGGTCGCGCTGGTCACCGGCGCCAGTGGTTTCGTCGGTGGACGTCTGCGCCAGGCGCTCTTGCGCGATGGCTGGGACGTGGTCGCACTCACGCGTGCCGGCTCGCCCGCACCCAAGGAAGGTCGTGCGGCCGCGGTCGATTACGCTGACCCCGCGAGCTTGCAGCGCGTCGTGGAGCGCGAGCGCCCCGAAATTGTCTACCACGTCGCCGGTGCCACCAAGGGCGTGCACTACGACGACTTCTTCCGCGGCAACGTCATGCCTACGCGCAACCTGGCGATCGCGCTGCGCAACGCGCATCCGACGGTGGGACGTCTGCTGCATCTGTCGTCGCTCACGGCCTACGGCCCCTCCACACCCGACGAGCCACGCGTCGAGACCCACGAGCGCAAGCCTGTCGAGCACTACGGTCGCAGCAAGCTCGAAGCAGAGCTCGTGCTCGAACGCGAGATCGGCAGCAGCGTGCCTTGGACGATCATTCGTCCCGCCGCCGTGTACGGTCCCGGTGACGTCGACAACTTCGAGCTGTACAAGCTGGCCGTGCGTCGCCTCAACCTGTTCTACGGCAATCGCGAAGGTTGGCTGTCGGCGGTGCACGTCGATGACGTGGTGCGCGCGATTCGCGACGCCGCGCACAGCCCCGCGAGCATCGGCAGAGGCTACTTCATCTGCGACGGCAAGCCGCTCACCTGGGAGCAATATCAAGGCGAGATCGTGCAAGCCACGGGCAAGCCGGCGTTCAATCTGAACTTGCCGGCCGCCAGTGTCGACCTCGCCGGGATTTTCGGCGAGCTCGCGACGCGCATCGACGGCAAGCCGCGTTTGTTCAACCGTCAGAAGGCCAAGCTCGGCAAGCAAGTTGCGTGGACCTGCCGCCACGACGCCGCACGCAGCGACTTCGGCTACGTCCCGCAGATCCCTCTGCGCGAAGGCGTGGCCGACACGCTGCAGTGGTACCGCTCGCAGGGTTGGCTCTAAGCTCACAAGCGGGTCGAGCCACGCATGATCGAAGGCCTCTTCGTGTTCGGCGTGGTGGGGCTCTTGGTGGTGCTCGGGTTCAGCGCGCTGTTTCTGTCGCTCGAGACCATCGTGATCGTGGGCGTGGCGTGCGTGGCTGTCGGCATCGCTGTCGGCTTGCCCGCCGGAACCTACTACCACCTCAAGCTCTATCGCTGTGTTGCAGCGCGCGGCCCCGTACCACGGCGCTTCTGGCTATCGCCCACGCAATTCCACGCCGACCTCGAGCCCGCGCAGTGGCGAGACGTCGCGCCCTGGTTCGTCATGGGCGGCGCCGGCTTCATGTTGATCGTGCTCGGCTGCTTGATCGTGATGGTGGGCGTGCTGCGCGCTTGACGCGCCGCCTGCCCACTGGTCCTCGAGAGCTGCCAGCCCGCGCGGCCGTCGCTACTTGTTCAGCGCCTTCATCGCCACGGCACGCACCGTAGCGTCTTCGTCTTGCGTGGCGGCCTGCAGCGCTGCACCGAAGAGCTCGGGGTCCAGCTTGCTCATCGCGCGCACCGCGTAGTAGCGGATGAGCGAGTTGTCGGACTTCTGGTCCTTCTCGAGACGCTGGCTGACGCGCTTCTTTACGTCTTCCGAGTCGCTCTCTTTGAACTCTTTGACCAGCTGATCGTAGGCGTCACGGTCGGGCATCGACGCCGTGTGTGGCGGCGGGATCGACGCGGCCGGGCGCGTGGTGTCGCGCACGGTGGTGATGGGCGTCGCCGCGGGCTTACGCACAGGCGCCGGCTTCGGCGGCAAGCGCGACGGGATGTCGCCCGACGAGGTGTCGGTGAGGCGACGACGCACGGTGCCTGGGCTCGTGCGGAACAGCTCATACTCTTCGATCTCGCCCAGATCGAGACCCGACAAACCGCGCTGCAACTTCGCGCGCAGCTGGCCGCCCTCACGCTTGGCGGCAGCGACCATCTCCTGGATGCCGTCGGGCAAGGCCTGCGACGAGCAGAACACCCGCAGCGTGGCCAGGCCCTGCTTGTCGCTCGTGCGGTACACGCCCATGTGGATGGCGGCGCCGCCGGTCTCGTCCTTCAGCTGTTCGTTGATGTGCTCGAAGAAGGTGTACGGTGTGTCGGCGAGCAACGAGTCGGGCGCTTCGATGACCACGCCCATGTACGAGACGTTCTCGAGCTGAAAGCCTTCGGGGTTGATGCTGCTGTGCAGGATGCCGTCGCGCACGGCCTGGACCACGGCGTCGACCGACAGCCGCGGCAGCGTGGTGGACGCGAAAGTGATGATGCCGCCCGAGAGCAGCAAGGTGCGGAAGTCTTCGCCATCGAGCGAGCGGATCGCCGTGATGTCGTCGCGGCTGTTCAGCTGGTTGAGCGCGTCGAGCGGCTCGGCGATGATCTTGTTGATCTCGGCGTAGTACTTGTCGAGTGACACCGCACCGTGGTTCTTCGCCAGGCGCGCGTTGTCGACGAACACCCAGCCGAGCAGGTTCTCTTTGACCAGCTCGTTCACGGCGCGCACCGCGTTCACCTTGGCGATGCCGCTCTCGTGCTCGTTCGGCAAGGTGGCGAGCACCAGCAAGGGCAATGAAAGATCGGCCAGCGTGCGGATGAGCTCGGCCACGGCCGAGCCGGTGCCACCGCCGAGGCCGGCGGTGATGAGCACTGCGTCTGCGCCCGCGGCGTGCTCCGAGATGCGCTCGCGGATCTTGCCGGCGTGCACCGTGATGCACTCGCGGCCGTAGCTGAGATCCGAGCCAGCGCCGTCGTAGCCGTCGATGCCGATGTACATGCGCTGCTCTTCGGGCAGCGACAGGCCGCTCCTGGAGAGCGACTTGAGGTCGGTGTCCGCGGTGTTGAGCGCGATGGCGCGGTAACCGCGACGCGCGAACTCTGCTGCGAGGTTTCCACCCGCTTGGCCCAGACCCACGATGACGATCTCGATAGCTTTCCCAGCTGGCTTCACGGCTTCCTCCGTTTCACACCCCCGGTACATTGGGGACGGCCACTATAGACCCGGCTTTTGGCCGGAGTCCATCGCCACCGGCTCGTGTTTCAGAGGTTGGGACGGGGGCCGTGAGAAGAAGCGATCACGGCGCCGTCTTGCTGCAGCAGTGGAAGCCGACGTTGGGCAGGCGCAGGTCGGCCGCGCCGACCGGGCAGTCGAAGTCGCAGCGCAGGCCCGCCGGCAGGTTGTTGCCGCACGCCGGGTCGATCGTGTCGGGCTGCCGTTGTCGGCTTCGTCGCACCCTTGGGTTTCGGGATGTTATGCTGCTTGAGCCATGTCGAGTCAGACCACGATTCCGAAGCCGAACGCCATCGTCGTGGTCGTCGGGGGCCCCGCCGATCTCATCGCCGCAACGCGCCAGGCCGCCGGCGTTGCAGCAGCGGCCCGGCTCGAGACCGCGGAGATCGGCAACGCGGCCACGGTGGTTGCGACCCACCGGCCCTTCGCCATCGTCATGAGCGAAGACGTGTATGCGTTCGATTCCGCGGAGTTCGAGGCGCTGGCGCGCGACGTCAACGCCGTGCTCATCCGCATCGACATCGACAACGCAACCAAGGCGAAGCTCGAGCGCACGCTCATGCCGAAGCTCGGTCAGGCGCACCGCAAGCGCTCGGCGCTCGAGTAGCTCTAGAGCGCGCCTTCGATGGCGGGGCCGTCGCCGAGGTGCCCGCCGAAGAGGCGCCCCTGTGCAACGTAGGCCCAGTGCTGCGAGCCGTCGGCTTGCGGCACGACAGCCAGCTGCGAGCCGTCGGCGGGCGGCAGCTCACCATCGAGCAGGCGCTGGCCGATGTCGCCGCGCGTTCCACCCGGCACCCGTAGCGTGGTGCTGCGACCGTCGCTGCCGTGCACTGCGTATTCGGTGAACAGCAGCCCGTCCACTTCGAGGGTTTGCAGCTGCTTGGCCTCGCCCACGCGCAAGTCGCGCGGCTGCGCGTTGCCGAGCAGCGCACGCATGCGCTCGGCGCTCTGCGGCAGGCAGAGCGCGACCGCGTTGCGTGGCGCACGCGCCAACAGCTGGCCCAGCACCTGGTGCGCCCGCATCGCCACCTGCTCGTCCGGGCTGCTGCACAGCGCCTCGGCCAGAGCGCGCTCGTCGCGCGTGCCGTTGCTGACCAGCGCCTCGGGGCTGAGTGTGAGCGGCTCGCCGAAGCCAAACAGCAAGCCGAGCACGCACAGTGGCAGTAAGCGCAGCGCCGCGCTGCGGGCGCGTCGCAGTCGGCCCGACAACGGCCGCAACGCCAGCGCCAGCACACCGAACGCGAGCCAGCTGCGACCCGCGTGTGACTTGCCGGCGATCGTCAGCGCGCCGCAACCCGACGCCGATGCCGGCGGCGAGCTGAGGTAGTTCTCCATGACGCCCTGTTCATCGTCGTTCGCGAGGCTGCGCTTCTTGGTCTCGCCCGGCATGGCATACGGCCACATCGTCGCGCCGCTGTCGGCGGCACTCTCGCCCAGACCGAGCACGTGGCCGGTCTCGTGCGTGAGCACGGCCGCGATGTCGTAGCTCGTGGTCTGCTGCTGCGAATGCTCGTCCAGCAACGCAAACTTGGTCTCGCCGTTCACGAGCACGTCGGCGTCGAGCAAGCGCCCGGTGGTCATCTCGTAGGTGACGACCGTGATCGCGAGCTTCGCGCGCTCGTACGGCCACGACTCGAGCAGATAGACCCCGTTGGTCGGCGCCTTGCCGTGGTGGCCAGGCGACGCGCTCGGTGCTCCGGGCTGCAGCACGAGGTCGGGCACACGCGGCAGCCCGCGCCACGCCTCGAAGCCCATCTCGACGGCGGCGTAGGCGTCTCCGGGTGGCAGCCACTTCTCGAGCGCAGGATCGAGCTGCAGCCCGACCGTGTCCACGCTCCAACGGATGCGCTTGCCGCTCTCGGTCGTGTTGATCGTGTACGCATGCACCGGGCAGCAGAAGCCGACCAGAACGGTGGTGGTCAGCAAGACCGTGACGACTGCGATCGATAGCCTCATCTAGCTAGTTAGATGGTTGTCACGTATCCCGCTCTTTGTCTATTGAAGGCATAATCCTACACATATATAGGAATCCATGGTTTCCGGAAGCTGGAATCGTGGCGGCCGCTTGCAGGTCGCGGCCCGCACGCGTGCAGATCCCGCGCCCGTTGGGGTACCGTCGTGGCACCCGCAGCTCGGGCGCACAGTGCGCCGCTTGGGAGCGGGTCAACGAGGGGGCTCGATGAACGCCACGATCAGCGCGCGTGCGGTAGTTGCCTTGCTCTGGGCGGTGGCCGTGGGCTGCGGTGCCAGCGCCGCGCCGGCCGCGCCGTCGCCGTCAGCTGCAACGAGCGCAGGCGCAGAGACAGCCCGCGTGACGCCCGAGCCCGCGCCACCACCGCGAGAAGCAGCTCCCGCGCCGGTCGCGGCTGGACCCGCCTCGCTCGCCGTGCATGCGACGGTCGGCGGCAAGCGCGTGGCGGCCCACGTTCGCGCGACCACGCCGAGCGGCGAGCTGGCAGCGGAATCGGACGGCGACGCCGCACTGTCGTTGCCTTCGGGTGAATACAAGATCTCAGTTCAAGTCACCGACGCCACGGCGCTGCTCGACAAGCCCACGCAGACTCGCCAGATCACGCTCGAGCCGGGCAACAACGCGGAGGTCGAGCTCAGCTTCGCGTGGGCCAAGGTGCAACTGGTGGTGAAGGTCAATGGCCAGCCACAGACTGGTGCCGTGGTCACGCTGCTGCGCAAGGGCGCCGCGCTGTGCGAGATCCATCCGGGCTCCGAGTTCGTGCCCGTGTCCCCGGGGCGCTACGAGGCGCAGGTGCAGGTGAAGGGGACCTCGATCAAGATCCCGAACATCCTGTTCCCCGAAGGCGCCACCCAGACCGTGCCGGTGGAAGTCCAGCTTTGACGATCCGTGGCAGCTGACGGAAGCTGCTTTCTGCCCGTACCCGTGGAGTCACGAAAGTGAGAAAGCCGCCCAGTCCGAAGACCGTCGCCGAGGCCCGTGAGGCCGGCTTCCGGCCACGCAGCGTGCGTGCCGAGATCCGCGACAACTTACTGCGCAAGCTCGCCGCGCGCGAGCCGCTGTTCCCTGGCATCCACGGCTACGAAGACACCGTGTTTCCAGCTGTCGAAAACGCGTTGCTCGCGGAGCAAGATCTGCTCTTCCTCGGCGAGCGCGGTCAGGGCAAGTCGCGGCTCATTCGCAGCTTGCTCGGGCTGCTCGATGAGTGGATCCCGGAGCTTGCAGGCAGCGAAGTGCACGACGACCCGGCCGCACCGATCTCGGCGCAGGGGCGTCTCTTGCTCGCCGAGCACGGAGAGCGCGCGCCGATCCGCTGGCTGCACCGCGACGAGCGCTACGGCGAGAAGCTCGCCACGCCCGACGTGTCGACTGCCGACTTGATCGGCGACGTCGACCCCATGCGCGTGGTCGAGGGCCGTTCGCTCGGAGACGAGCTCACGATGCACTACGGGATCTTGCCGCGTACCAACCGCGGCATCTTCTGCATCAACGAGCTGCCGGATCTCACCGAGAAGATCCAGGTCGCGCTGTTCAACGTGATGGAAGAGCGCGATGTGCAGATCAAGGGCTACCGCGTGCGCTTGCCGCTCGATGTGTTGGTCGTCGCCAGCGCCAACCCCGAGGACTACACCAGCCGCGGGCGCATCGTCACTCCGCTCAAAGATCGCTTCGCCGCGCAGATCCGCACGCACTATCCGCGCACGCGCGCCATCGAGCTGCAGATCGTGGAGCAAGAGGCGGTGCCGTTGTCGGTGCCCGGCGTGGAAGTGGTGGTGCCTTCGTTCATGAAGAAGATCCTCGCCGAGATCACCTTCCAGGCGCGGCAGAGCCCCGATGTCAGCCAGAGCTCGGGCGTGTCGGTGCGCATGACCGTGGCCAGCTACGAGACGCTGGTAGCCAACGCAGTGCGCCGCGCGCTGCGCAACGGGGATCGCCATGCCGTGCCGCGCATCTCGGACCTGTGGGCGCTGCATCACTCGATGCTCGGCAAGATCGAGCTCGAGTACGCCGGCAAGCGTTCGGAGGACGAGCTGGTGAAGAACCTGATCGCGCGCGCGGTGAAGGTAGTGTTCGACGGCGCGGTGAGCGACGCCGCGAGCCTCGATGCCATCGCCGCTGCGTTCGGTCAGGGCTGGATGGTGGAAGTGTCCGACATGACGCCGGCAGCAGAGTTTCTCGCCGGCCTCGACAAGATCCCCGGGCTGCGCAAGGCCGTCGCTCAGCTTGCCGAAGGCGAGACACCCGCGATGTATGCTTCGGCAGTGGAGCTGATCTTGGAGGGCCTGCACTTGAGCAACCGCTTGAACAAGACCACTTCCGAGCACGCCGCCACCTACGCACACAAGTGAAGGTCCATCGCTACAGCAAGTGGGACGCGACGCAGGCGGAGCTCTCGCTCGATGCCGCGGACGCGCTCGACGCGCTGGCGGACGTGATGATGCACGGGCTGTCACCGCGCGACGCCATGCAGTACCTGGAGCGCTTCGGCTTCGAGCTGGCAGGCAAGGACTTTCGCGTGCTCGGCAGCCAGGAGCTCTCGCGCGAGCTACGCAAGCAGGCGCACGAGCTCTACGAGGGTCACAAGCTGGACGACCCGTTCGCGCAGCTGCGGGAACGTTTGCAGCAGCTGCAGGCGATCGAGCAGCAGACCTTGCGCGAGCGTCATGGTTACGAGTCGCGCGCGATGAACGAGTTTCTGGAGCGGCGACACGCACCCGCCGCGAACCTCTCGCAGGCGATTGCGCGCTTCGAGGACTACGACTTCCAGGACGACGACGCGCGCGAGCGCTACGACGAGCTGCGCTCCGAGCTGCCACAGCTGCGTGAGCTCGAGCGCTTCACGCAGGAGCAGGGCGCACGTTTTCGCGGTCGACCGCAGGCCGACTACGAGACCGCGCAAGCGCTACGCAAACGCTTGCAGACCATCGAGGCCATCACCCAAGCCATCGAGGCTGGCGAGCTGGGGAACATCGATACGAGCCAGCTCGCTGAGCTGCTCGGCGACGGCGCAGCGCGCTCGCTCATGATCTTGCGCGACCTTCCATCGCGCCTCGCCGACGAAGGGTACCTGCGCGAGCAGGGCAGTGTACCCGAGCTCACGGCCAAAGCCGTGCGTCGCATCGGACAACGCGCGCTCGCCGACGTGTACACCATGCTGCGCAAGGGCCGCAGCGGTGAGCATGGCACGAGCGATCGCGGCGCCGGCAGCCCACGGCCCGACGAAACGCATCCGTACCAGTTCGGCGATGCGTTCGAGATCGACGTGACCAAGACCGTGCTCAATGCGCTGCGCAGCGCTGCCTCGCGCGCCGTGAGTGACCCGCATCCGCGCAAGCTGCGCGTGTCGGTGTCGGACGTGGAAGTGCGGGAGCACGACTTCAGCACCGACACGACGACCGTGCTGCTCTTGGATCTATCGTGGTCCATGTCGTTCGAAGGGCGCTTTCCCGCAGCCAAGCGCGTCGCGCTGGCCATGGATCATCTGATTCGCACCCAGTTCCCCCGCGACCGCTTCTTCATCGTGGGCTTCTCCACGCGCGCGCGTGAGCTCTCCATTGCAGAGCTGCCGGCCGTGTCGTGGGACCCGTCTGATCCGTTCACGAACCTGCAGGAGGGGCTGCAGCTGGCCGAGCGCTTGATCGCCGCGCACCCGTCACGCAGCCCGCAGGTGCTCGTGATCACCGACGGCCAACCGACCGCGTACTGCGCCGGCAACGAGCTGCACGTGGAGTGGCCGAGCGGTTACGGCGGCATCTCTCCCAACGCCGTCGCCTACACCCTCGAGCAGGTGCACCGCATCACACGCCGAGGCGTGGTCATCAACACCTTCATGCTGCACGACTCGCCGGAGCTGGTGGGTTTCGTGGAGCGCATGACCGAGATCAACCACGGTCGAGCTTTGTTCACCGACCCGAGCCAGCTCGGCTCGTACGTGATGGTCGATCACCTCAACCAGAAGCGTCGGTCGCGCGCGCGCTCGTAGCCGGCGACCACTCGCTGACGAAGTCTTCCGGCACTGGCCGCACGACTTCGGGCGCGGGCTGCCTGGGCGTGCCCGCGTAGAGGAAGCCCACGATGGCGTCCACACCGAAAGCTTGCTGCACCTGCGGGTCGTAGGCGGAGTCTCCCGTGCGCCAGATTCCCGCATAGCCGCGTGCATGCAGCGTGAGCAGGATGGCGTGTGCGGCCGCAGCGGCCGCGAGTAGCTGTTCGTTGACGGGCACTTTGTGGTCTTTCGTCAGCTGCGCACCGACCATGAGAATCAGTGGGGCTCGCAGCGCCTTGCCGCGCAGCTTGTCGAGCTCCTCCGGCGTGGCGCGCGGGTTCTTGCCCGCCAGCGTCTGCGCCATCAGCTCGCCCAGCGCGTTGCGTGCCTCGCCGCGCACCATGCGCACACGCCACGGGCGCAGCATGCCGTGGTCCGGCGCGCGCGCAGCCGCTGCGAAGCACAGCTGCAGCGTCTCGGTGTCAGGCGCGGGCTCGGTCAGCTTGCCGTTGGAGGCGCGGGTGGTGAGCGCGTGCAGGGCGCTCATGTGTGGGGGTGCAGGCGGATGTGTCGTCGTCATGAGCGTTGTCCTCGTCGTCGGACGTGCGGTCGGCAGTGCGGCAGTCGCGAGCAGTCGCCCGCGGAATCCAAGCTATGCGGCGTGCGTTGACTCCAATACATCAGCCTCGCCGGCATGTCGCGGGCGGAGCTGACAAGTGTACGTGTCAGTGCGTTGTTGTCCGTACCCAGGCGCAGTTCGACGTAATGAACGAGTTTGCCGAATCACCACAGTTTTCAAGTGTTGTGCTAACCTCAGTGCATACGTTGATCGTGCCGTATTCGTACCGCCATGAGGATGCCTAGTGGGAGCCGTGTCGATTGACCAGCGCGCTCCGGGGGGGCCTCTCGCCGCGGGCGCAAAACTTGGACGCTACGAAATACTCGCCAAGCTGGCTGCTGGCGGCATGGCCGTGGTGTACGTCGCGCGTGCTTCCGGTGTTGCGGGCTTCGAGCGCTTGGTTGCGATCAAGGTGCTGCACGCGAACCTCGCGCACGAAGAAGAGTTCATCAAGATGTTCCTCGACGAAGCGCGGCTCGCTGCGCGCATTCGTCACCCGAACGTCGTGCCCACCATCGACATCAGCGACTCCGATGAAGCGGGCTACTTCATCGTCATGGACTACATCGAGGGCGACCACCTCGGTCAGATCCTCGGGGCGGCGCACAAGGCAAACGAGAAGCTGCCGGTGCCGGTCACGCTGCGCATCATCGGCGACGCGCTCGGCGGTCTCGGTGCCGCGCACGACCTGACTGACGAAAACGGCAAGCACCTGCACTTGGTGCACCGCGACGTGTCTCCGCACAACATCATGGTCGGCCGCGATGGCGTGGCTCGACTCACCGACTTCGGCGTGGCCAAGGCCGAAGACCGGCTCACGCACACGCGTGACGGTCAGGTGAAGGGCAAGCTCGCGTACATGGCGCCCGAGCAAGCGGCCAGCGGCCAGACCGACTCGCGCTCCGATCTGTTCTCGATGGGCGTGATCCTCTGGGAGTCGATCACCGGTCGGCGTCTGTTCCGCGCCGAGAGCACGGCTGCCACGCTCCACAAGCTGCTGCACGATGAAATTCCGGCACCGTCCACCGTGGACCCGGCGCTCGCACCGCTCGATGGCGTGTTGCAGAAGGCGCTGGCGCGCGATCTCGCGCAGCGTTACCAGACCGCCGAAGAGTTCGCGAACGGCATCGAGGAAGCGGCGTCGGCCGTCGGCGGCATGTCGTCGTTGCGTGCGGTCAGCAAAGCCGTGAAGCAGCACGCTGCGGTCAAGATCAAGCGCGACAAGAAATTGATCGACGACGCCATCAGCTCGCTCAAGGCCATCGACGCAGAGGCCAGCGCGTTTTCGGCCGACGCGCTGTCGGAGCCGTCCAATCCGTCGGCATCCGACGCTTCGATCGGCTCGCTGAGCATGTCGAAGGTCAGCGGCGTGTTCTCCCATGCAACCATGCCGGGCGCACGCGTGCGTGGTGCTGGTGCGCGCCAATCCGAGGGACGCCCGCCACCGGTTGCCGGTGCGTTACCACCGCCGCCTCCGATCGGCACGCTGCCGTCCACCATCCCCGAGCCGCTCGAGCTTTCCGATCTGGGCATGGAGCTCGACGAGCATGGCAACCGGCCCGGTGGTCGTTCTCGCGTGGTGCGCGCGACAGTGTTCGCGCTGGGGTTGATCGCCGCCGGCGCAGTGCTGTGGTTCATGCGACACGGCGATGGTGACACCGTGGGCGACACCGTGCGCGTGCACTCGATCGACAATCCGACGGTTGCGCCGTCAGCCGCCACTTCGCCGGCTCCGAGCGCGCCCCAGCCCAGCGTTCCGCCGCCCGTTGCCGAGCCCGCTGCCGAGCCCGCGGCCCAGCCGCCCGCCGAAGCCAACAGCGCGCCGGCGGCCGTCGCCGCTCCGTCCGTTCAACCCCAACCGACGGCGGTAACGCCGCCCGCCGTCGCGCCCGCAGAGCCGACCGCTGCACCTTCGCGCTCTGCCAACGCGGTGCGCAAGCCACGACGCGAGACTGGACGCGAGACTGGACGCGAGAACGCGGTCGAGGCGGTGGGCGCACCAAAGCCGGTGGTCGCGGCACCCAAGCCCGTCGAAGCGCCGCCCAAGCCTGCCCCGTCGCGACACGCCGAGCCGGGCGACTTCATCCCCAACCCTTACCAGAACTAGTCAGCTGTAGGTGTAGGGTCGGTCCTGCGGCGCGGCAGTGCGAATACACAGCGCTGCGGCACAATTGCGCCCGATGCGCCCACGCTTCTATCATACTGAAGACGGGGATTCGGTCGACGCATGCAAGAGGATTGGGAGGACAAGACCATCATCTCGACGGACGTTGCGCCGACGGCCACGTCGGGTCGCAAGCGTGCCCAGCTCATCGTCGTGGCCGGGGCCAACGTCGGAGAGATGTACGACCTCAAGGGCACGCTCATCATCGGGCGCGGCCGTGAGGCCGACATCCGAGTGCAGGGCGACGGCATCTCGCGCAAGCATGCGCGGCTGCGCTTGTCGGGCGAAAACGCCGTGCTCGAAGACCTCGGGTCCACCAACGGCTCGTTCGTCAACGGCGAGAAGGTCAGCAGTCGCGTGTTGGCCGACGGCGACAAGATCCAGGTCGGCACTGCGACCATCCTGAAGTACACGCACCACGACGAGCTCGACGAGGACTTCCAGCGCCAGATGTTCGAGTCGGCGTCGCGCGATGGGCTGACGCAGAGCTACAACAAGCGCTTCTTCCTGGAGCAGCTGAACAGCGAGTACGCCTACGCCGCACGCCACAGTGCGGAGCTGTCGTTGATCATGTTCGACATCGATCACTTCAAGCAGGTGAACGACACCTACGGGCACCCGGCCGGTGACTTCGTGCTGTCGCAGCTCACGCGCGCGGTGATTCCGGCGATCCGTACCGAAGACATCTTCGCGCGCTACGGCGGCGAAGAGTTCGCCATCCTCTCGCGCACCACGCCGCGTGCTGCGGCCGCGCTCGTGGCAGAACGTGTGCGCAAGACCATCGAGCAGCACCAGTTCGTGTTCGAGGGCAAGCGCATTCCCGTGACGGTCAGCATCGGCGTGGGCTCCATGCCCGATGCGAACGTGAAGTCGCCGGAAGACTTGGTCTCGGTGGCGGACAAGGCGCTCTACCAAGCCAAGCGCGGTGGCCGCAACCGCGTGATCGCAGCGGCCTGATGTCAGCGTTGACCGCAGGCGACCTGATCGCGGGGCGCTATCGTCTGGAGTCGTTGATCGGCGAAGGCGGCATGGCCAGCGTGTGGCGCGCCGAAGACCTGACCTTGCGGCGCCCGGTGGCGATCAAGCTCCTGTACCTGCGCGGTCATCGTGACCCGACCGTGATCGTCGATCAGTTCTTGCGCGAAGCACGCATCGCGGCGTCGGTGCAGCACCGCAACGTGATCCACACGGTGGACTTCGGCGTGGTCGACGACATGCCGTACATGGTGATGGAGTTGCTGTCGGGTGAGAGCCTGCACGATCGCATGCAGCGCGAGCCGCGGCTGCGCATGGAAGAGGTCGTGCACTTCGCCAGTCTCACGCTGCGCGGGCTGGCGGCCGTTCATGAAGCGGGCATCGTGCACCGCGATCTCAAGCCGCAGAACATCTTCCTGCACCGTGACACCGACACCGTGTATCCGAAGATCCTGGACTTCGGCATCTCGCGCAGTCTCGATGGCGACCACGAGCGTCCGTCGGCGATCTCGACGCAAGACGGCATGATCGTCGGCACGCCCGACTACATGTCGCCCGAGCAAGCGCGCGGCGAGAAGCACATCGACAAGCGCGCCGACATCTACAGCATGGGCGCGATCATCTACGAGGGCATCACCGGTCGCTTGCCGTACGAGGCCAACACCGTGGGCGAGCTGATCGTGAAGATCGTGACCACCATCCCGCCGAAGATGATCCAGCTTCGGGCCGACGTGCCCGAGCTGCTCTCGGACTGTGTGGCGCAGGCGATGGCGCACGATCGCGAAGAGCGCTTCGTCGACGCACAGGTGTTTCGACGCGCGCTGATCTCCGCGGCGGAGAAGGCCTTCGTGGCAGCATCTGGGCCCGCGGGCTCGGAGCGGCCAGCGCGACAGGCCGTCGCGGCGCCCATGCCTGCGCCCGTGCCCGCCACCGCGGTGCCGTTGCCCTTGCCACCGCCGCCATCAGCGGCGGCGGTGGCACCCGCTCCGCTGCCCGCTGCGGCCGCTCAAAACGGCTGGGGCGACTTCGAGGGTCTGGCGCAGCAGGCCAGCCGCGAATCGCCGCCGCTGCTGCGCGATCTCCACAATCCCAATCCCGCGCTTGCACCCGCGCCTGTGTCTTCCGGGCGCGAGCCCAGCTCGGCGCGCATACCGCTCGGGCCCCGCCCAGCGGAGCCGATCGCTCCGCTCGCGCTGCCCGCGAATCCCGTGCGCAGCAGCCACGGACACAAGGAGCCGGGCCGACCGAGTGGGGCGCGATCAGCGCCAAGAATCGGACACTCGGCGCCAGACGACTCGGCGCTCCTGGGCAATTCTCTCGACGGGCTCGGCGGCGGCTTCAGCGCGGACGCGCTCGATCTCGACTACGGCCAAGGTCCCGGTGCCGCGGCGGCACGATCGCGTGCAGCGCAGAAATCGCCCGGCGCCAAGTCGCCCGTGCAGGCGAAGATCACTGCGGCCAATGCGCGGCCGGCAGCTCGCAAAGCAGGCCCTGCAGTGGCGCCGGCGGGTGTGGTCGTACGCCGGCCGGCCACTCGTCAACGGCCAAGCGTGTGGTGGCTCGTGCCTGTGGCGCTGGTGATCGGCCTGCTTGCGCTGCTGCTTTCGCCGGGTTTGTTCTCGGCGCCGGCCCCCGACAGCGCCGCCGCTGCTGCGCTCGAGGCTCGCAACCCTGCCACGGCGGGCTCCGATCGCCGCATGCAGTACAGCCGTCGGCGCAACGTGGGCGCGCGTCCGGTCGCGTTGCGCGATGTGGGCTTCTGAGCAACGACACGCTCGCCATCCACCTTTTCGCGGGCGGCCCGTGCGGTTAGAGTGCCGCGCAACTTCCGCCCCCGCAGAGCACCAGGAGCACCATGAGCGTTCTTTCGCAAGCCGAGTCGCAAGCCGCGCTGCTTTCCCCGAGCGACACCTTCGCGCCGCGCCACATCGGGCCGGCCGAGGCCGAGATCGCCGAGATGCTGCGCCTCTTGGGCCAGCCGTCGCTCGACGCCATGGTGAAAGCGACGGTGCCTGCGTCGATCTTGCGCAAGCAGCCGCTGGCGCTGCCGGCTGCACTGACTGAGCACGAGGCGACTGAGCGGCTGCGTGCGATGGTCGGACACAACCAAGTGCTGCGCTCGTTCATCGGCATGGGCTACAGCGGCTGCATCACCCCGCCGGTGATCGGGCGCAACATCCTCGAGAATCCGGGCTGGTACACGCAGTACACGCCGTACCAGGCCGAGATCTCGCAGGGCCGGCTCGAGGCGCTGCTCAACTTCCAGACCCTGATCGCGGATCTGACCGCGCTGCCGCTCGCGAACGCTTCGCTGCTCGACGAAGCTACGGCTGCTGCCGAAGCCATGCACATGTGTCACGTGCTCACCGACGAGAAGCAGCACGGTTTCTTCGTGGCGGAAGACTGTCATCCGCAGACCATCGCCGTGCTCAAGGGCCGCGCGGCGCCGCTGGGCATCGTGGTGCACGTGGGGCCGGTGCAGTCGATCGACGTGCAGCAGCAGCAGCTGTTCGGTGCGCTGGTGCAATACCCGACCACCGACGGGCGCGTCGAAGACTACGCGGCGCTCGCGCAGCGCTTGCACGATCAGGGCGCGCTGCTCGTGGTCGCTGCCGACATCCTGGCATTGACCTTGCTGCGTGCACCGGGCGAGCTCGGTGCCGACGTGGCTGTGGGCTCGACGCAACGTTTCGGTGTGCCGATGGGTTACGGCGGGCCGCACGCCGCGTACCTCGCCACGCGTGAAGACTACAAGCGTCAGATGCCGGGCCGCATCGTGGGCGTGTCGCGCGATGCGCGCGGCAAGCGCGCGTACCGGCTGGCGATCCAGACGCGCGAGCAACACATCCGCCGCGACAAGGCCACGAGCAACATCTGCACCGCGCAGGTGCTCTTGGCCGTGATGGCCTCGATGTACGCGGTCTATCACGGTCCGGAAGGACTGCGACGCATCGCACAGCGCGTGCGCGGACTCACCGCCGTGCTGCGTGCGGGCCTCGCCAAGCTCGGCTTCGACGCCGGGCAGGGCGAGCGCTTCGATACCTTGCGCCTTGCCACCACGCGCACGCAGGCCGACGCCATCATGCAACGCGCCGTTGCAGCTGGCATGAACCTGCGCAAGTACGACGACGGCGCGCTCGGCGTGTCGCTCGACGAGACCACGACCTGGGCCGACGTGCAGGCGCTGCTCAGCGCGTTCGCCGGCAAGTCGGAGCTCGGCTTCGATCCGAAGAGCCTGCAAGCCGAGGGCAGCCGCGCGTATCCGGCTGCGCTGACGCGCCAGAGCGCGTTCCTCACCCACGAGATCTGGCAGCGCTACCACACCGAGCACGAGCTGTTGCGCTACATGCATCGCTTGCAGGCCAAGGATCTCTCGCTGACCACGTCCATGATTCCGCTGGGCTCGTGCACGATGAAGCTCAATGCAGCGGCGGAGATGTATCCGATTTCGTGGCCCCAGCTGGCGCAGCTGCATCCGTTCGCACCGGCCGACCAGGCCCGCGGCTACGCGCAGATGTTCGCCGAGCTCGAGGCGTGGCTCTCGGAGATCACCGGGTTTGCAGCGGTGTCGCTGCAACCGAACGCCGGCTCGCAGGGTGAGTACGCGGGCTTGCTCGTGATCCGCGCGCACCACGAGCAGCGTGGTCAGGCCCACCGCAACGTGTGTCTGATCCCGAAGTCGGCCCACGGCACCAACCCCGCCAGCGCTGTGGTCGCGGGCTTCAAGGTCGTGGTGGTCCAGTGTGACGACGACGGCAACATCGACGTGCCCGACCTCAAAGCCAAGGCTGCCGAGCACGCCAAGAATCTGGGCGCGCTCATGATCACCTATCCCTCCACGCACGGCGTGTTCGAGGAGAGCGTGAAGGAGATCTGCGAGGTTGTTCACGGCCACGGCGGGCAGGTCTACATGGACGGCGCGAACATGAACGCGCAGGTGGGCTTGTGCCGCCCGGGCGACATCGGCGCCGACGTGTGTCACCTGAACCTGCACAAGACCTTCTGCATTCCGCACGGCGGCGGCGGGCCGGGCATGGGGCCGATCGGTGTGGCCCAGCATCTGGCGCCGTATCTTCCGGGGCATCCGATCAACGGTGGTGGCGGTGCGCATCGCATCGCGCCGGTGTCGGCGGCGGCCAACGGCAGCGCGAGCATTCTGGCCATCTCGTGGATGTACATCGCGATGATGGGGCCCGACGGTTTGCGGCGCGCGACCGAGGTCGCGATCTTGAACGCCAACTACATGGCCAAGCGTCTTTCGCCGCACTACAAGGTGCTCTTCACGGGCAAGCAGGGCATGGTCGCGCACGAGTTCGTGATCGACGCGCGTCCGTTCAAAGCCAGCGCGGGCGTCGAAGTCGAAGACATCGCCAAGCGCTTGATGGACTACGGCTTCCACGCGCCGACCATGTCGTGGCCGGTGGCGGGCACGCTGATGATCGAGCCGACCGAGAGCGAGTCGCGCGCCGAGCTCGACCGCTTGTGCGACGCGCTGATCGCGATCCGCGAGGAGATCCGTGCCATCGAAGCCGGCACGCTCGATCGCCAGGACAACCCGCTCAAGCACGCGCCGCATCCGGCCGAGGCGCTGCTCGCGAGCGACTGGAATCACAAGTACAGCCGCGAACAAGCGGCGTATCCCGCGCCGTGGACGCGTGCACACAAGTTCTGGCCGCCGGTGGCGCGCGTGGACAACACCTACGGCGATCGCAACCTGATGTGCTTGTGCCCGCCGCTGGAGAGCTACGCGCAGTGACGCAAGGCGCAGCTGCGCCGGCGGTGGTCACGACGCGCTTGGTGATCGCTTCGCGCTGGGATGGCGTGCCGCTGTTGGCGGCCGAGCATGCAATGGTCGAGCTGACGTTGATTGCAGGACAGTGCTGCGTGATCAGCGTGGATGCTCCCGACTACGGGGACCAGCCGCCGCCGAGCCCCGTGGGGCCGACAGACCGGCTGTGGGAGTACGCGGTCGTCGAGGTCTTCATCGCGGACGCCGGTGAGCACTACCTGGAGCTCGAGCTTGGGCCGCACGGCCATCACCTGGTGCTCGAGCTGCAAGGCGTGCGGCGCATCGTACGCAGCAAGCTCGCCATCGAATACCACGCCGAGCGGGATGCAGCGGCAGGGCGCTTTCGCAGCCGCGCGGTGGTGCCGTGGGCGCTGCTGCCTGCGCAGGCGTGTCGGGTGAACGCGTATGCGATCCACGGCGCGCCCGGCGCGCGCTGCTACGATGCGCATGCTCCCGCGCCGGCTGGGGCGAGCGCACCGGACTTCCATCGGCTCGAGACCTTCGTGCCGTTGCCCATGCCGTGAGCCGAGAGCGCAGCGTTGCCGATCAGCGGTCCGCGGATCGGACAAAGCTCGTTCACGCGATGGCTCGCACGCTGCGCAGCTGCGCGATTTCCTCGGCACAAAAGCCATGGCTGCGCAGCACGGCGTCGGTGTCGGTTCCCGGCTGGCAGGGCGGCTCGGGTAGCTCGGGCTGGCTGCGGCTGAAACGCGGCGCGGGTGCAGGTTGGGTCACTCCGGCAATCTCCACGAAGCTCTGGCGCGCACGCATGTGAGGATGCTGCGTCGCGGCGTGCAGTCCGAGCACGGGGGCGACACAGGCGTCGCTGCCGTCGAAGATCTCGCACCACTGCGCCTGCGTCTTGGTCTTGAAGAGCGCGGCGAACCGGTCCTTCATGGCCGGCCAACTGTTGCGGTCCAGCTGACGCGGTAGAGTCGTGGCATCGAGGCCTAGCCGCTGCACTAGCTCCGCGTAGAACTGCGGCTCGATGGCACCGACGGCCATGTGCTTCTGGTCGACCGTCTCGTAGGTTTCGTAGAAGTGCGCGCCGCTGTCGAGCATGTTCACCCCGCGCTCGTCGCGGTGCATTCCCATGGCCTGCATGCTGTAGAACATGGTCATGAGCGATGCGGCGCCGTCGACCATCGCTGCGTCTACCACCTGTCCGTGGCCCGAGCGTTGGGCCTCGTAGATCGCGCACAGCACGCCGAACGCCAGGTACAGCGCGCCGCCGCCGAAGTCGCCGACCAGGTTGAGCGGTGGTACGGGCTTGTCTCCTGCGCGACCGATGCCGTGCAGCGCGCCGGCGATGGCGATGTAGTCGATGTCGTGGCCAGCGGTGTCGGCGAGCGGGCCCGTCTGCCCCCAGCCTGTCATGCGCCCGAACACCAGCCGCGGGTTGCGCGACATGCACAGCTCGGGTCCGAGGCCGAGGCGCTCCATGACGCCGGGGCGAAAGCCTTCGATCAGCGCGTCGCTCTGCTCGATGAGCCGCAGCACGCACGCGACGCCGTCAGGATGCTTGAGGTCCACGGCGAGGTTGGGTCGGCCGCGGGCGAGCAGATCGAGCGAAGGTCTTGCCGCGGCGTCGCTGCGCACGCGATCGGTGCGATCGATACGGATCACGCTCGCGCCCATGTCGGCGAGCAACATGGCGGCGAACGGTCCGGGGCCAAGGCCCACCAGCTCGACGACCTTCAATCCACGCAGCGGTCCCATGGCAGCCGCCAAGTCTACACCGGACGCTGCGCTCAGGACATCTCGAGCAGCACCTTGAGCACGCCGGGCTCTTGCGCCTTGGCAAATGCGCTCACGGCATCGCGCAAGGCAAACACGGCGTCGATCAGCGGCGCGGGCGAGATGCTCTGCTGTCCGAGCGCGGCGATGGCGGGCGGCATGGGCCCGCAGCGTGAGCCGACCACGGTGAGCTCGTCGATCACGAGCGGCGCGGCGTCGAGCGACAACTTTCCGTGGTAGGTGCTCTTGAGCACGAGCGTGCCGCGTGGTCGCAAGAGCTGCATGGCCAGCTCCATGCCCGATGACGAACCGGTGGCCTCGATGACGGTATCGAAGGTATGTGCGGTGAGATCCGCCGCGCTGGCGCTGCGAATGCCTGCGGCGTGAGCAAGCTCGAGCTTGCGAGCGTGCTTTCCTACCAGCACCGGGGCTGCACCCGTTTGTTGCAGCACGCGCGCCGCCAGCTGACCGAGCTTGCCATCGCCGAGCACGGCAATCCGGTCGGTCGGTTGCACGGCGACCTGTTCGAGGATCTCGTAGCAGGCGGCGAGCGGCTCGACGAAACACGCGGTGCGGTCGTCGATGCTGTCCGGCAAGCGATGCAAGTTGCGCACTGGCAGGCTGACGTACTGCGCGAAGCAGCCGTCCTTGCCGAGGATGCCGAGCACGCTGCGCGCGCGGCAGTGGCGCCCGAGACCGCGCTCGCACATGTCGCAGTGCTGGCAGCTCAGGTTGATCTCGCCTGCTACGCGCGCGCCGAGCCAGCTTGAATCGTCGGCGTCTTCGACCTCGCCCACCAGCTCGTGGCCAAGCACGCCGCGGAAGCCCATGTAGCCGCGTGCGATTTCGAGATCGGTGTTGCAGATGCCCGCCATGCGCACTCGCACCAGCGCTTCGCCCGGCCCTCGCACGGGCACGGGGAGCTCGCGCACTTGCAGCAGGGTTCCGTCGAAGCACAGGGCTTGCATGGGATTGCAGCTTACGACTGACTACAACGGCAGATCGCCGGTGGCGCGGCGCACCGAGCCGCTCTCGCTGTAGGCCTGCATCAGCATCTGGGCGATACGCATCTGGTGGATCTCGTCGGCGCCGTCTGCGAAGCGTGCCCAGCGGGCCTGTGCGAGCATCTTCGCCAGCGGTGTGTCGTTCGAGTAACCGAGCGCGCCGTGGACTTGCACTGCGCGATCGATCACGCGCCACAAGGTGTTGGCCACGTGATGCTTGCAATACGAGACCTCGGTCTTGTACGGCAGCTTGTTTTCGATCTTGTACGCGGCGTGCAGCACCATCAGCTTGGCGGCGTACAGCTCCATGCCGCTGTCGGCGATGAGCCACTGAATGCCTTGTTTCTCCGACAGGAGCGAGCCGTGTGAGAAGCGCTTTTGTGCGCGGTCGATCATCATTTCGAGTGCGAGCTCGATCTGTCCGAGCCAGCGCATGCAGTGCGCCAGGCGTGCGGGCCCCAGCCGCGCTTGCCCCAGCTCGTGACCGCCACCGATGCGCCCCAGCACTGCATTGTTCGGCAGACGCAGGTTCTCGATGCGGATCTCGCAGTGGTTGTGTCCGCCCGACATCGTCTCGATGTCGCGCACCACCGTCCAGCCAGGCAGGTTCGTGTCCACGATGAACGCGGTGTTGCGCTCCTGCGGCACGTCGGCGTCGGGGTTGGTGCGGGCGATCAAGATGGCGAACTGCGCGCCGTGTGCACCGGTGATGAACCACTTGTGACCGTTGACCACCCAGTCATTGCCGTCGCGCACCGCGAGTGTCTGAATCAGGGTGGGGTCGGAGCCCGCAACTTCGGGCTCGGTCATGGCGAAGCAGGAGCGCTGGATACCCTGGCACAGCGGCTTCAGATACTTGGCCTTCTGCTCGGCCGTACCGAAGTGCAAGAGCGTGTGCATGTTGCCTTCGTCGGGCGCCTGGCAATTCAAGATGAAAGCGCCGAGTCGTGTGCGCGCGGCTTCCGACGACACTGCGGCGACGGCAGTAGGCCCCAGGCCCATGCCGCCCCATTCCTCGGGCATGTGCGGCATCCACAAGCCCGCCTCGTGCGCCTTCTTGCGCAGCGCGATGATGGTCTCGACGAGCTTGCGACGGTTGTGCTCCGCCCACAGGTCCTCGGTTTCCGCCGGCTTCACTTCAGCTTCCATGAAGGCACGCACGCGCTTGCGGACGTCTTCGACCTCGGGCGGGAAGCAGAAATCGATGGCCATGCAGCGTCTCCTTCGTAGCGGGGCGGAAGGCTCGACGAGTACCAACGGGGCAGGGGGGCGTCAATGGTTACGCGGCGGGAGCAAGCGCGTGAGAGCGTGGCCCACGGTGCGCGGGGGCGTTCGCCAGCACCGGTGCGCTGTGCCTGTCGCCGCAGCTTGACGTCTCGCCGGACATCCGCTTTGATGCCCGGCACAGGTGACCGCCTTGCCGAATACTGTCGAACAGCTGATGGCGATGGCCGCGCGCCGCTTCAAGAAAGACGTCAGCGTCCTGCGCGCCGACGCCGACGTCTTCGAGAGTCTCGGCATCGACAGCATGCGCGTGCTCGAGTTGCTCAGCGAGCTCGAACAACACTTCGACGTCGAGATCCCCGACTACGAGCTACGCGACGTAAAGACCTTCGCCCAACTCGCCGCCTGCATCGACCGCCGCCTATAGCACCGTCGTGCGCCCCAATTTCGTCGACGCGCTTGACTGCGACGCCCCATTAGGGCGAGCCCCACCACGAGAATGCCGAGCCACGTGGCGCTCTCTCCGCCTTCCGGATTCCAGCTGACAGACCGCGTTTGATGCTGGAGCGCGCGGGGAGGGCGGGTCGCTGCTGGGCGAGTTCCGCAGGCCCAGCCGCATTTCATGGCGTGGCCCACCAGCCCCACCCGCCGAGGACTGTCTGAGCCCGGCAGCGACCCGCCCTCCCCGCGCGCCCCTCAGGTCACGCTCTGCTCTCTTCTCGTCTTCTCGCCTACCGAGCCGGCAACCCACGAGCGCCCCGGTGGATCCAGTCGAGCACCAGCTTGCCGCAGCGCTCCGCCGCCTTGCGTTGATGCTTGGCCCACTGCGCTCGGCCGCTGCTGCCGACCGTGTTGGTCACCGCCAACACTGCAGCAAAGGGCAAGGGCACCGCTGCGCACGCGACCGCGACGGAGAACGCTTCGAGATTCTCGGTCTGGCATTCGCTCTTGCGACCGAGGCGACCGGCCAGCACGTCGTCGATGGTGATCGCCAGTGTCGTCGCCAGGTTGCCGCGATGTACTTCGTGCTCACAGCTCGCCAGGCCGTGCGCGAGCGTGGCGTCGGGGACTGACACGGTCTGCATCGGCGCAGCAAACGCAGCCTTGCCGCCGAGCACGGTGGCGTCGACCAGGCTGATGCGTTCGGGCACGACCAGATCGAGCGGAGCATGCGCGGCTTGCTTGGGGTACACGCCGCAGGAGCCGACCAGCAGCACGGCGCGTGGCTTGGCGTCGCGGACGTGGCGCACCGTGCCTGCGCCGGCGACAGGCATGCCCACGCCCACCGTGGCGCAGACCACACGTAGCCCGCGCACCACGCCCGCGAGCGAAGTGCCCAGCGCCCCGCGAAAGCCCACGAGCTCCGGCGCGTGCGCGGCGAGAATCAAGATGTCGGCGCTTTTGGAGGTCGACACGGCGTGGACGATAGCGGAAGCGTCGGTGCTTCTCCAGCCGGGCGTGTCGCTTCCTGACCGCCGCTGCGATGCGCGTGCTAGCCTCGGCCTGTGGAGCATCCGGGCACAGCGCTCGGCCGCAGCGTCGATCGCGCACGGCTGGTCTACCGCTGGGACCTCGACAAGACCTATCTGCGCACGGAGTTCGACACGCTGCGCGACTTGGTCACGCGCGCGTTCGAGCGCGCCAAGGACAAGCACACGGTGCCTGGCGCGGCTGCGTTGTTACGCGAGCTGCGCGCGACCGGTCCGCTCGGCTTGTACATACTGTCGGGTAGCCCCGAGCAGATGCGCCGCGTGCTCGAGGCAAAGCTGCGGCTGGATGGTATCCGCTGGGACAGCCTGACGCTCAAGCCCAGCTTGAAGAACTTGCTGCGCGGGCGCTTCAGCTTCTTGCGCGATCAAGTGGGCTTCAAGCTCGGGGCGCTGCTCGATTCGCGCGAGACCATGCCTGCGCAGGCCGACGAGATCCTGTTCGGCGACGACGCCGAGACCGACGCGTTCGTGTACTCGCTCTACGCGGACCTGTGTGCGGGTCGAGCGAGCCTCGAGGTGCTCGCAAGCGTGCTCGAGCAAGCCGCCGTCACCGACGACGAGGCGCCGCGCTTGCTGCGCCTGGCGGCCGACCTGCCGCGTCGCGATCACTGCTTGCGTGTGTTCATCCATCTCGATCGGGTCTCGCCGCTCGAACGCTTCGACGACTACGGCGCGCGCGTGTGTCCGTTCTACAACTACTTCCAGCCCGCGGTCGTGCTGGTGCAGATGGGAGCGATCGACGCCAAGGCCGCGCTGCGCGTGGCCGCCGAGCTCGTCATCGAGCAGGCGTTTTCGCCCGAAGCGTTGCTCGCGAGCTTCGTGCAGCTCGCGCAGCGCGGCTACGTCGCGAAGGCCGCCCAGCAGGCGTTGGTGGCGGCGCTGCAGACCCCTGCCGCCAACGAATTCGCCACGGCCACACGCGTGCTGTGTGCATTCGGTGTCGAGCTCGCCAGGGCCGAGATCCCCGACGCTCCGCGCTTGGACATGCCCGCGGCTATCGACTACGCGTCGCTCTTGCAGCGCGAGCGCACCCGGGCACGCGCCGCCAAGCTGCGCGCGCTGCGCAGGCTGTGAGCCCATGAACGAGCCCACGAAACCACAGCTCCCGGACTCGCAGCGGCCAGACGGGCGCTGCGCCGTGCATCCTTCGCTGACCGCCATCGCCACCTGCGCGCGCTGCGGCAATTTCGCTTGTGACAGCTGCATCGGTGAGCAAGCGAACGGCTTGTGTCTCGCCTGCCGCGCGCGCGCCGGGCAGGGCGGTGCGTTTGCGTACTCACGCGAGCACTGGACACTCGATGGCCTCCTCAGCTTGAGTCTGACGCGCTTCAAGCAACACTGGCCGCCGCTGGCGCTCTTGTGCGGAGGGGGCGTGATGGTGCTCTACGGCTTGACGGTCGGCGCGGCGCTCTGGATCGGCACGTTTGCCGGGGCGTCGAGAAGCTCGTCCTCCGACACGATCTGGCGCAGCGTCGCCGTGCAAGTCGTCACGCACGTGCTGCAGCTGTGTTTCGAGCTCAGCAGCTTCGGGCTGTGCCTCGATATCCTCGAGGGCCGCCCGGCCAGTGTGTGGGCTGCGCTAGCTCGGGTGCGACGTTTGCCGGCCGCACTCTTGCTGACCTTGATCGTGTACTCGCCGATGCTCGGCTTCGGCGGCGGCATCGCGCTGCTGTTTTGGACGCTGGGCAAGGCCATGTATTGGCTCGCGGGCCTCGCGTTGTTGCTCGGCATGCCGGTTGCGCTCTACGTCATGCTGGGCCTGGCGTTCTGCCAGATCAGTCTCGTCGCAGACCCAGCCCTTCGCCCGCTGGGCGCCGTGCGTGCCTCCTGGGCCATCGCCCGCGGTCAGCGCTGGCACGTGCTGGGTGTGGGCCTGGTTGCCGGCATCCTGTCACTGCTCGGTCTGCTCGCATGCGGCGTGGGCATCGCGGCAACGCTGCCGCTGAGCTTCTTGCTCTACGCGGCGTTCTACCTCGCGCTCAGGACACCGAGCCCACCCGACGCGGGCGTGCTCGGCAGTGCGCAGTGGCGCGTGTGAACAGATCGGATCAGTTCTTCAGGCAATACGCGGGCTGCACGCCCGACTCGACGCACTTGCCGCCCTTGCAGAAGAACGACGCGCACTCGTTCGGATTGACGCACGGCGTATTGGGCGCTTTGCGGGCCGCGCACTTGCCGATCACCATCTTCGGGTTGTCGCAGAACAGGCCCTCGCTGCAGTTGGTGTCGACCACGCAGATGCCGCCTGCCGGATGCTTCGCCGTGCAGGTCCACTTGCCCGCCGGCACGTTGGCGATGACGCTCGGCTCACACGAGTTGGTGTCGAGGCCCGTGCATGAAGCCAGGGCGGCGCCGATCTTGGCTTTGTCGCTCGGGTTCGTGGTGGCCGGCGTGCACGATGCGTCGTTGGCACGCGTGCCCTTCAGGATGCCGCGCAAGCCGGTGATGCTCGAGCCCCAGTCGGCGACGGTCGGGTCGCACGTGGAGGCCTTCATCTCGTAGGTGTCGAACGTCATCTTGGCATAGGGGGCGTCGAAGCCGGTGATCGGGTCCATCGCCACGGCGTCGAGCTGCAACGTGTTCATGCAGCCGCTGAGCATCTCCGTCTTGCATTGCGCGCGCGTGCGACCAGGGTTGTCGCAGCAGTGCTCTTCGCCTGCGCACTGAATCTCGGAGATGCGATCGCAGATCTTGCCTGGCATCACCGCATTGCGGTTGGGGTCGGTGCCCGGGGTGAAGATCGGCTTGGGGCCGACGGTCGCGCCGCCATCGACGCCCGGCATGGCCGTGCCAGCAGCGCCCGCGCCTGCCACCGCGATGCCCGCGCCGCCGGCCACGCCACCACTGGTGCCGGCCTGCACCGCGCTCGTGCCCGCGCTGCTGCCCGCGCCGACGCCTCCAGCGCCTACACCGCCGCCGCCTTGTTGGTTCACGCCGTTGTGAGTCGGTGTCGCGGCGTTACAAGCGCCCAGCGACCACACCAAGAGTCCAGCACCCACGGTCCACCGAAACTCGCAGATAACGCTGCGCATACGTCGACTTCCAAGCTCATGCATCGTTTCGCGCCTCTCCGACTAGGGTGCCGGTTGGCTGCGGATGTGGCTCACATCGGCCACGATCCGCCAGCGAATTTTCCGGCCGTTCTGCGTTCACCGCACCCATCCACTGTTATGACCTACCGCGACGCGGGCCCGTGCTCAATAGAACAGTGGACGGAAATTGCACCGCGCGCTCTGCCATGCCGCACTGCGCCCGATTTTGCTCACTTGCTCAGGGTCTCGATGGCTTCGCGGACGAGCTCGCCCAGGGTGGCGTCGAGCTCCTCGTCGGCGTCCTCGATCGTGACCTCGCGCGGGTCGTCTTTAAGTTTGCTAAGAGCCGGCACCGCGCTTGGATCGCCAAGTGAGGCCAGCGCTTCCACCGCGGAACCCACGACTTCGCCGTCGGGGTGGTCGAGGAAACGCGTGATGAGACCCACCGCGCTCGGCTCGGCGACCTCGGCCACCACCCAGGGTAGCTCGCGCAGCGCGTTGTAGGCTTTGCCGTTCGCGAGCGCGCGTTCGATGCCTCGCGCGACCTCGGCGTAGCGTTCGTAGGCCACGTCCACCAGTGCCTCGGCGGCCTGCACGCGCACGGCGGGGCTCTCGTCGTCGAGGATTTGCACGAGGGCGTCTGCCATCTCGGGCGTCGCGACTTGCGCACACAGATCGGCCAGGCGCGTCAGCCGCAGCTCGGCTTCTGGCCGGTCTTTGAGCGCGCGCGCAGCCGTGACCGCGGCCGCGAGCACGCGCGACACCTGCTTGGGGTCCTCCCGCATCAGCGCGGTCTCCGCCGTGCGCAGCGTACGTTCGGCGTCGAAGATGGTTTCCAGCTGTCGTTCCAGGGCCATGGTGCGTTCCGTTCCTCGGTGGGGTTTCGCTGTCAGTGTAGGCGGCGTGCCACTGGCCTGCTAGTGTTTGGGTTCTTGTCGCAGGGGGCGCAACTCGTCGAGCACCTGACGCACGCGGTCGACCGTGTCGCCGCCGCCCGGAGCGTTGAAGCGGCGAGTCAGGCGCAGGTCGGGGGTGAATTGATAGCCCTTGCCACTCTGGACGAGCTTGATCACCTGTTCGGGGTCGAGCGGGGTGTCCTGGCTCAAGTGCAGGGTCACCCGCGAGGCGGTGGCCTCGCAGCCGAGCGCCTGCAGCGCCCGCAGCTGCGGCTTGAGCGCCATGGCGCGCACGAATGCCAGCGCGGGGGCTGGTGGTGGGCCGAAGCGGTCCTCCATTTCGTTGGCGATGTCGGCCACGCCGTCTTCGTCGTCGGCCGAGGAAAAGCGCTTGTAGAGCGACAGACGCAGGCCTACGTCCGCCACGTAATCGTCCGGCAGGTAGTGCTCGAGGTCCAGCGTGAGCTCAGGGTCGATGTCGTGCACCACGGGCTGGCCGCGCAGCTCGGCCATGGCCTCTTCCAGCATCTGCACGAAGAGCTCGAGGCCCACCGCGGCCACGTTGCCGCTTTGCTCGGCGCCGAGCAGATCGCCGGCGCCGCGCAGCTCCATGTCCAGCGACGCCACCTGAAAGCCGGCGCCGAGCTGCGAGAAACGCTCCAGCGCCTCGATGCGTGTGCGCGCTTCGTCCGACAGCTGGCTCTCGGGCGGCGCGATCAAATAGCAATACGCGCGCTCGCGCGAGCGGCCCACCCGCCCGCGCAGCTGGTAGAGCTGCGACAGTCCGAAGGTGTCGGCGCGATCGATCAAGATGGTGTTGGCACGCGGGATGTCGAGGCCGTTCTCCACGATGGCCGTGCAGCACAAGAGATCGAAGCGACCGGCCACGAAGTCGGTCATCACGCGCTCGAGCGTGTCTTCGCGCAGGCGGCCGTGGGCCACGGCGATGCGCGCGTCGGGCACGAGCTCGGCCAGCTGCGCGGCGCGTTCGTGCAGGCGCTCGATGCGGTTGTGCACGAAGAACACCTGGCCGCCGCGCGACAGCTCGCGCCGGATGGCTTCGCTGATGACGTGATCATCCCAGCGCGTGACGAAGGTGCGCACAGCGCGTCGGTCGGTCGGCGGCGTGGCGATGATCGACAGCTCGCGCATGCCGGCGACCGCCATCTGCAAGGTACGCGGGATGGGCGTCGCGCTGAGCGTGAGCACGTCGACCTCGTTCTTGAGCTGCTTGACGCGTTCCTTGTGCGCCACGCCGAAGCGCTGCTCCTCGTCGACCACCAAGAGGCCCAGGTTCTTGAAGCGCACGTCTTTGGACAGCAAGCGATGCGTACCGATGACGATGTCGCACTTGCCTTCTTTGAGCTTGGCGGTGATCAGCGTCTGCTCTTTCTTCGGCACGAAGCGCGACAGCACTTCCACGCGCAGCGGGTAGTCGCGCAGGCGCTCCTCGAAGTTCAAGTAGTGCTGTTGCGCGAGCACGGTGGTGGGGCACAGCACGGCCACCTGATGCCCGCTCATGGCCACGCGGAACGCGGCGCGCATGGCGACCTCGGTCTTGCCGAAGCCGACGTCACCGCAGACCACGCGATCCATCGGCATCTTGCCATCGAGATCGCTCATCACTTCCTCGATCGCGCGAGCTTGATCCACCGTTTCCTCGAAGGGGAAGGTGGCCTCGAGCTCGGCGTAGTGGCGGTCGGGCGGCGGGTAGGGCGGTCTGCTCTGGGCGCGGCGCGCGGCGTAGAGCGCGAGCAGATCGTCGGCCAGCTTGCGCACCGCGCTCTTGACGCGCGCCTTGGTGCGCTCGAAGGTTTGACCACCGAGGCGATCGAGCTTGGGGCTGCTGTGCTCGCCGCCCGCGAACTTCTCGATCTGCCGCAGGCGCGTGACCGGCAAGTACAGCTTGTCACCGGCGTTGTACTCGAGGACCAGCACTTCGACGCGCTTGGGCGTGAGGCCTTGCAGCTGCTCGAAGCGCGAGACCGGCACTTCTTTGTAGTCGAGGCCGAGGTAGCGACCGATGCCGTGCTCGGCGTGCACCACGTAGTCACCGGCGCGCAGCTCGCGCAGGTCCTCCACGAAGGCACGCGTCTTGTCACGGCTCTTCTTGTGCGTGCGCGAGCGCGAGGCACGCTCGCCGAAGATCTCGCGCTCGGTGATGACGGCGAGCGCTTCCGACGGCAACACGAAGCCGTCTTCGAGCGGACCGACGAGCAGCTTGGGCTCGCCGGGCAGCAGCGTGTCGAAGCTCTCGGGCAACGCAGGCTCTAGCTTGGCGAGCGCAAGACCGTAGCCGCGCAAGAGCGCCGCCATGCGCTCGGCCTGGGTGTTGGTCTTGGCCGTGAGCACCACGCGCAGGCCTTCGTCCATGAAGCGCTGCACGTGCGCGACCAGCGGGGCGAGCGGGGCCTCGCCGGTACGGCTTTGGCGCCGCGCCTTCAGCTCGCCGGCGAGCGCGCTCTGGTCGGTGGCGGACAGTCGCAGCAGCGCTTCGGGCTTCACCTCGAAGAGCGGCGCGAGCGTCGGGCTGTCTTCCGGGCTCGCTTCGCCGCCCATCGCGAGCTTGTGCACCACGGCGAGCGCGCCTTCGGTGAGGCGCTGCGTCAGCTCGCTGTGCGCGAGGTACAACGCCGTGTGGTCGAACACCGGCGCCTTGGCTTCGAGCTTGGCGCTGCGATCGAGCTCGGCGCTGTGCAGCTCGTCGTCGAGCGCGGCGCGCAGCTGCGCCGGATCGAGCGCGACCAGCTGCGTCTGCGCGGGCAGGTAGTCGAAGAGCGTGTCGAGGCGCTCGTAGAAAGCAGGCAACAGACCCTCGAGCCCCAGAAAAGCGCGGCCGGTGCCGAGCTCTTCCACCAGCTGCCGGCGCCGACTCGACGGCATGTTCAGCGAGTCGCACAGATCGCCCAGGCGCGTCTTGGCGCGCTCCAGCTCGGGGCCGCTGACCAGTGTCTCGCGCACCGGATGGATGCGCACGTCGGGTGCTTCGCCGAGCGTGCGTTGGTCGTCGGGATCGAAGCGCCGGATCGACACCACCAGCTCGTCGTCGAGCTCGATGCGTGAGGGCTCGCGTGCATGGGGCGGGTAGACGTCGAGCAGCGAGCCGCGCACAGCGAAGGTGCCAGGGTCTTCAACCACCGGCACGCGCAGGTAGCCGCTCTCGCTCAACATCTGCAGGAAGCGCTCGCGCGGCAACTCCACGCCCGGCTCCACGCGCAGCGAGTGACTGGCGATGGCGCTCTTGGGCGCGACGCGGCGCACGAGCGCTGTGACCGGCACCACCAGGCAAGACCACGGTAGCTCGTGCGCCAGGTGAAAGAGCACCGACAGGCGGTGCATCGACGCGCGTCGATCGGGCGCGACGTCTACGAACGGCGTGGTCTCGGCCGCGGGGTAGAGCAGCACGCGCGGTGGATCGGCGTCGCCCTCGAAGAAGCGCAGGTCGGCTGCCATGCGCGTGGCGCTGGCCGAATCCGCGGTGATGATGAGCAGCGGCTTGCCCAGGTTCTTGCGCGCCGCGTGCAGCAGGTATGCCAGCGCGCCCGACGGGGCCGAAGTGAAGTCGGTGCGGCGCTGGGAGCGCAGACGCGCCAGGATGTCGGCGACCGGCGTGGGCGCGGTGCCGAGGCTGCGCTCTAGGGAGAAATGCTGTGCGAGCTGGGACACCGAGGGCTGCGGTCTAGACGATCTCGTGCTCCCTCGCAACGCGACCGGGGGCTCACTCGGGGTCGGCACCGGGCGGTGAGCGCCCCAGCACGCGCAGGTCGCGCAGCTGGGCCTTGGGCAAGCGCAACACCTCGCCGACCTTCGGCATGTGAATCCGGCGCAGACCTTCTGCCGTGCACTGCAGAAACCACATGTGCTCGTCGTCGAGGTCTTCGTCGAAGCGGAAGCGCACTACGAACGGATTGCCCAGCAGCGTGCGCATCACTTGCACCGACAGGCCCGGTAGCTGCGCGCGCATGCCATCGACCATGGGGTGGTTGTCGTCACGGTAGAGCGAGGGCACGGCGTCACCGCGCACGTCGCCAGTGAGCACGGTGATCTCCAGCGTGTGCGCATCGAGGCGCCGCAGGTCGAAGGGCTCGGACCCGGGCATGAGACGCCGGTACGAGCGCGACAGTGGCAGCCCGTGCATGAGCCGCAGCCAGGGCAGGTTCACGGAGGTGGTGAAGTCGGCTGTGGCAACTACGTAGATGCGCTGCGCTGCGGCGTTGGTCACCGGCAAGTCGGCGTCCAGCGACCAGACACGCAGCGCGTCTGACTCGTGCGCGAACCAGCTGCTCTGGCCGCGCGCCTGCGCCACGCTCTGCAGTCCGAGCACCCACAGCACCCAGAGCGCGAGGCAAGATCGGCCGACCCGCCCCAGCCACGGCACTCCGCGCGCCAGGGGTGACAGCTGCATCAGCAGCGTGGCGCCCACCGCGCACACGCCCAGCGCGGCGCCGCCGACCAGTCGGCCTCCCGGCAGTGCGCTTGCGCTCGGCGCGAGCGCGAGCAACATCCCCAAGCCGAGACAACGCAAGGCGGGGCGCTGCTCTTGCGGCAGCGCGCGCAGGAGCGTGCGCAACAGCCAAAGATACCCGAGCAACGCCGCCCAACCGATGAACGCGTGTCCGGTCGTCCAGTCGGGCAGGCTTCGCCAAGCGCTCGGACTGAACCAGTGGTGTGAGAGCACGTAGCTGCGAAACGGCGAGCCCATGTTGTAGTACGCCGCAGGAAAGCCGAGCACGAGATCGGCGACGAGCACGGGCACGCGTACCAGCGCTGCCATCGCGAAGCTGACGGGGCTGGAGATCGGGCTGATGTAGTAACCCGAGCCGACCACGTCGCGACCCAAGGTGGCGTGCAGGAGCAGATACACCAGCGTCGGCACGAGCACGGGCAGGCTGGCACGCACTCGCTCGCTCGCTGCGCCCTGCGCCACGAGCAGCTCGTACGCCAGCACGTAAGTGAGCGCAGTGAAGCTGTACTCGCCCGACAGCAGAGCCAAGCTCGTGAGCAGCGCAACGAATGCAACGCGCGCCATGCGAGACACGTGCGTGCTTGCAGCCGATTGGCGGACGCGCACGTGCGCCGCGCACGCCAGGAACGCGAAGGTGGTCGCGACCAACGTGCTGCGGTTGGCGAGCCACGCGACTGGCACGGCGTGGCCTTCTTCCATGGCGAAGAACACGCACGCCAGTGCGGCGATCGACTCGGGCAGCAGCGCTCGCAAGAGCAGCGCTGCCGACAGCAGCATCGCGACCAGCCAAGCCAGCGAGTGCAGGTGCTGCGGGCGGGCGTGCTCGCCGAAGACAGCGTAGTCGGCCGCCATCAGGGCGCTGGCGAGCGGACGCCACATGCGCAGGCGCAGATCCTGAACGCTCCACCAGGGCAGGTAGCCGAAGTCGCGCAAGGCCGCGGTGTCGGCGCGCTCTCCCGACGCGAAGTCGAACAAATCGAAGCGGCTGCGTTCGACGCTGAAGTCGCCGCGCAGCATGGCGGCTTGTACGTAGTCGTCGCCGCGGAAGCCGGAGTCGACGCTCGGCCAGTGCAGCCAGACTCCGACCGCGCAGGCCAGCGCGACCGATGCGAAGAATGGCCAATGGCGAAGGAAGCTCACACGCGGGTCCGCACGGTTGTCGCGAGTATACGGGATGGTGCCTGCTGTGTATGCTCGGGAAGTGACGACACGGCCCACACTGGACGCCGTCAAAGCCTGCGCAGGCGCGTTCGCGGTGAGTGGCGCGCCAGAGCAGGTTCGCCCCCACGGGACCGGTCACATCCACGACAGCTTCGTGGTGAGCTACGGCAACGGTGTGGCTGCGCGTCGCTTGCTGGTGCAGCGCTTGAACCAGCGTGTGCTACCCAATCTCGATGCCGTCATGGACAACCTGGCGCGCGTCACCGAGCACCTGCGCGCGCGCCTGCAGCGTGCGGGTGTTGGCGACTTGGGCCGACGCGTACTGCAGCTGGTGCCCACGCGCGCTGGCCAGTCGTACCTGCGCGCTGCCGATGGCGAATGTTACCGCGCCTTCGAGCTGATCGAGGACAGCGTGTCGGGCGAGCTGATGTCGGGCGAGCGCGCAGCGTTCGAAGCGGGTCGCGCGTTCGGGGACTTCCAGCTCGCGCTGCTCGATCTGCCCGCGCCGCCTTTGCGCGTGACGATCCCCGGGTTTCACGACACCGCCGCGCGTCTCACGGCGCTGCGCGTGGCAGCGCAGAACGATCCCTGCGCGCGTGCGGCAGACGTACTGCGCGAGCTCGACGAGGCGGAAGCGCACGCGCCGCTCGCCACGCTGCTGTCGGCGGCGCAGGCCAAAGGTGCGCTACCTGAGCGCATCGCGCACAACGACGCGAAGCTCGGCAACTTGCTCTTCGATGCGCGCAGCGAGCGTGCGCTGTGCGTGCTGGATCTCGACACCGTCATGCCCGGCTTGTGGTTGCACGACTTCGGCGATTTGGTGCGCGTGCTCGCGTGCTCGGGCGCGGAGGATGCACGCGATCTCGACAGCATCCAGCTGCGCGAGCCGATGTACGCCGCGTTGGCGCGAGGCTACGTAGAGGCCGTGGGCGCTCAGCTCTCGGACAGCGAATGGGAGCTTTTGCCCGTGGCGGGTGCGGTGATCAGCTTCGAGCTCGCGCTGCGCTTCCTGACCGATCATCTACAGGGGGATCGCTACTTCAAGATCGCGCACCCGTCGCACAACCTGCAACGCGCGCGCGCGCAGCTGCGAGTGCTACAGCGGCTCGAACACGGGGTGGGCGACCTGCGAGCGCTGACGCAGGCGCTGCGCGTGCAATAATCGCCCGTGCGTCCATGTTGAGAGCACTCGTGATTCGCATCCGCCAGCGCTGCGCCACCCTCGTTTGGCTTGCCGCCTTTTGGGCGTTGGCGAGCCAAGCGCACGCGCAAACCCTGCAGGCCCCCATCGGTGGCCAGCCGATTCCGCTGGGCGGGGGCGTGGTGGCCTGTGGTCCGGTCGACGGTTGGAGCATCGAGGCGGGCGGCCATGCGCTACGGCCACCGAGCTCGCACGACGCCATCGGCCGCGCGTTCGAGCTGCGCGTCGCGCCCAGCGCCGAAGCCTGCGCGACCAGCGGCGCGACGCTCACGGTGCTGGCCACCGACAGCTGGCCCCAGCTCGACGCGGCCTCGGTGGTGTGGAGTCCGGACGACGGCCGCCTCGATCTCAAAGGCCACAACCTGGCGGGGGTGAGCGTGACGTGGCGCGGTGCAACGCAGGCGGGCAGCGACGTGTGTCGTGATCCGAAGCTCGAAGGCGGCTCCGAGCGCTGCGGCTTCGCTGTGGGCGCGGGGGCGCAAGCCGTGGCCTTGGTGGCCACCAGCTTCAGCTGGTGGCCCGCAGGGGCGCGCACGAGCGCCGACGTGACGAGCTTCGACAGCGACGGGCGCCGTGTCGGCAGCGACGCGTTCAGTCTCGTTCCGGCGCGCATCGTGTTGCGGCGCCTGCTACCTCTCGACGCGAGCCTCGATCTGTCTGCCGGCCAGGGCGAGGCGCCGCTGATCCATCCGGAGGCCATTGCCTCGGCAGAGTGCAGCGCCCCGCTGCAGTGCGAGATGGCTGCCGGCAAGCTCATCGTGCGCGGCGCAGCCAGCCTCGCGAGCACGATCGAGCTCAAGCTGCGCCTGCGTCCGCACGTTTGGCTGGCTGTGAAGGATGGGCTCGACGCGCAGCCGAGCGTGAAGCTGCCGGTGCTCTACTGCCCGATGACGGTGGTTTCCGGTGCCCCGCTGCGCAACAACGCCGACGCGGCGGTCATCGTTCGACTCGATGGCGCCTGCGCGCGCGATCTCTCGGGTGTGCAGTTCACCACGGACCACTCCGTGCTCAAGGTGTTGCAGACGCTCCATACCCAAGACTCCGCCTACGCCGTGCTGCGTCTGGGTAGCGTGTCGGATGACGACCTCAGCATCACCGCGCTGCGCGGCCAGTCGAACGCCGTGGCGCTGGCGATCGCGCACACCCCCACGCGCAGCGCACCCCACCTGCGCGCTTCGCTCGAGCTTCCGGGCTTCCCGAACCTGGACTTCGTGCCGAACAATCGCCCGGCCGTGGTGCATGTCTCCGCCTTGCCGGCGCCGGAGCGCTTGCAGCTCTTGCCCAGCGAAGGCGTGTACGAAGTGGCGGGCGAGGGCACCACCGTGACGATACGCGGCGATCCGAACGCCGCCGGCCTGACCGATCTGCGCTTCGGCGTGCGTAACACGGCCTTGCCGGATGGCTTGTCTGCGATCGACCTCGCCGTGCTCACCGACACGCTGCAGCGGCCCATCCACGAGGCCAACATCCCTGCGCCGATCGGTGCCAGTGTGCACGACGGCCACGCGCTCATCGAGCTGCAGTGCGGCGGTGGCGCCGTGCCCCTGCAGACCGTGCGCATCGGCGTGACGGCCCACTTGCCGTACGGCCTGCGCGACACCTGCCGCATGATCTTCCACCGCGAGCGCTTGTCGCCAGAGTATGGCAGTCAGAAGCTAATCTTCGAGGTCGACGTCATCAAGCCCGACGGTGGCACGCGTAGCGATGCGCACGTCTCCGAAGTGTTCACCTTTCGCGCCGGTCACGAGCCGCGCTACGCGTACATTCACGGGGTGACCGACCCGTTCGACCGCGTGGTCGTGCGCGTGTCCCATGAAGCCGACGAAGCACACTACATCGGCGCCTCCGAGCTCAAGACCGGCTCGCCAGCGGCACAGTGGTCGGCGGTGCTCGGCAACGCTAGGGCGCGCTTGTATGGCACCACGACCATACCCACCGGCCTGTATCGCTTCAGCACCCACGAGTACAGCGGCGCGCTCGCGCTCAACTTCGGCGTAATCTCGCGGCTCACCTGGCTCGACGCCGAAGGCCACGAAGGCTTCCTCGGCGCTGAGGGCGGCGTGCTCGTGATGGGTCTGGCCAACTCCACCAGCACCACGGGCAAGTCGCTTACGCAGGTGGGCGGCGTGGTGGGCCTGGGCGTCAGCGTGCCCATCGCCAACCGTTCTTCACTCACGCAGGCATCCATCAGCCTGCACCTCTGGTTCGAGTCCGACATCACGCGCGACCCCGGCGCCAGCTCGCGCGGCCGCTATGCGATGATCTTCGGGCCGAGTATCTCCATCGGTAACGTCGGCACGAATCTGTGAGCCGCTCTACGCCGCCCGCGGTACGCATTGCGAGGTTGACAGCGGTCTGGAGCTTGGCTGTGATGCACGCATGCCAAGCGCACGCCTGTGGGTTCCGGTCGGCTCGCTGCTTCTACTGCTGCAGGCGCGCACGGCGTTGGCCGACGTGAACGTGAGCATTGACCCCAGCGCCGATGCGCATCTCATCTCGCCGCTCATCTACGGCGTGAATTTCGCCGACGCTGCACAGTCCGACGCCGGCAAGCTCACGGTCAGTCGGCGCGGCGGCAACAGTACGACGCGCTACAACTACGAGATCGACGTCCACAACACCGGCAGCGACTGGTACTTCGAGAACATCTCCGATTGCACCGGCACCTGTCCGCCCGCCGACGCCAAGGAGAGCAGCTCGGCGAACGCATTCTTGATGGATGCCAAGAGCCGCGGCATGACCGCGCTCTTCACCATTCCGACGATCGGCTACACGCCCAAGGCACCACCCAAGTACAGCCACCCGTACGATTGCGGCTGTCCGGCGACCGTCACGCCACAACAACACAGCTTCGACCAGTGGGACAGCAACTGTGGCGACGGCAAGCCGCCTTCTGGCAACGGCTGGATCACCTGCGCGTCGCCCAGTGCGACCAGCACGCCGGTCGATCCGGCGTGGGCGAAGACCTGGGTGAGCTACCTCGTGACCAAGTTCGGCGCCTCCGCGGGCAAGCGCATCTACTCGCTCGACAACGAGCCCGCGCTGTGGAGCTCCACGCACCACGATCTACGTCCGGGTCGCCTTGGCTACGACGAGCTGTGGCAGCGCATGCGCGACTACGCCGTGGTCATCTTGCAGGCCGATCCGACGGCGCAGGTGTCGGGACCCGCGGAATGGGGCTGGCCCAACTACCTGTGCTCCGACCTCGACGACGTCTCCAAGGGTTGCAGCGATCAATCACCCGATCGCAAAGCCCATGGCGGCGAAGAGCTCGTGGCGTGGTTGCTCGATCAAGCCAAGGCTTACGAGCAAGCCCACGGCCAGCGCATCTTGCATTTCCTCGACCTGCACTACTATCCGCAAGGCGGCAACGTTCCAGACAACACGCGCTCACTCTGGGACAAGAGCTACCCCGACCCCTCGTGGATCAACGACAAGATCTATCTCTTGCCGCGCATGCGCGCTTGGGTCGATCAACACTACCCGGGCACCAAGCTCTCCATCAGCGAGTTCGACTTCGGCGAGCACGACAGCGCGCTCGGTGCCGTCACCTACGCCGACTTGCTCGGCATCTTCGGTCGCGAGGGGCTCGACATGGCCACGGCGTGGGGCGCGCCTGCAGCCACCGAGAAGGCGTTCTCGGCGTACCGGCTGTACCGCAACTTCGACGGCAAAGGCGCCCACTTCGAGAGCGTGGGTGTGAAGACCACGGTCACGGGCAGCGGCGTGCAAGCGTTCGCGGCCGTCAGCAAGACCCGCGTCACCGCGGTGCTCGTCAACGAGATGGGCAGTGCGCAGAAGGTGCAAGTCAGCTTCGGCAATTTCATGCCGGGCACCAGCGGCCAGGTGTTCACGAACAATGGCGGCGCGATGATCGTGAAGCAGGCCGACGTCACCTTGAGTGCAGGCATGGCGAGTGTCGCGTTGCCAGCGACCTCCATCACGATGTTGGTGGTCGACGGTACCAACCCGAACAAGCTGCCAGTAGCGCCGCCCTCAGGCAGTGGCACGGACGCGGGCGTCACTCCCGGGACAGGGGTGGATGCAGGTGCTCCTGCCGTCACGCTGGACGCGAGCCTCTCGCAGAATGTCGATGCTGGCGGCGGTAGCGGTACCAGTGCCGACGGTGGACTGAGCCCCGCTGCACATCGCAATGCCGGCTGCGGCTGCGAAATGGTGTCGAGCCAGCGCGATCGCGGGCTGTTCGCAAGCGGGGCGCTCTTGTTCGGTTTGGCGCTCGTGCGCCGGGCTGCGCGACGCCGCGCTCGGACATAGCACCGACTTGAACAGCGAGGCCGGGGACACGCAGCCCAGTGGCTCGCAACGACGCGGAGGCGGCGCCGAATCGCGCGGCGCGCGCCAGTAGCCGAGCGCCGCGTCCTCGGCCCTGGACGCCTGCACGTTTCGCTGCCAGGCTCCTCCGACGATGCTCGCGCGACTCGGTGATCGCAGCTTGTTCAGTTCGCTCGCGCCTGCGGTGTATGCGAATCACGCGGGCATCGCGCCCCCTTCGGATCCGGTGCGTGCCGCCGTCACCACGCTCACCAGTGAGCTCGGCAAGCAGGGCTCGCTCGGGTTCGGCGCCTGCATCGAGCAGCGCGAGCGCTTGCGCGCCAAGCTCGCGACGCTGCTCGGCGCGCAGGCACAAGAGATCGCGCTCGTGCCCAACACCATGTACGGGCTGTCGACGGTGGCGCTGAGCCTGCCGTGGTTGCGCGGTGACCGCATCATCGCGTTCAGCGGAGAGTACCCGACCAACGTTGCGCCGTTTGCGCGCGCCGCGGAGCTGTTCGGATTGCAGTTGGTGATGCTGCCGGTGTCCGACTTCGCAGCCGACGGCGGCCCAGACTTCTCGCGCCTGGCAGAAGAGTTAGCCCGCGGTGGCGTGCGGCTGTGCTGCGTGAGCGCCGTGCAATTCCAGACGGGCTTGCGCATGCCGCTGCAAGAGATCGCTGCGCTGTGCCATGCGCACGGCGCCGAGCTGGTGGTGGATGCGGTGCAAGCGGCAGGCGCCGTGCCGCTCGACGTTGCAGCGTTGGACATCGACTACCTCGTGGCAGGCGCACACAAGTGGCTGATGGGCCTCGACGGCGCTGGCGTGCTCTACGTGCGCCAAGCCTGTCTGTCGCAGCTACGGCCGGCCATCGCGGGTTGCATGAGCTACGTCGACGCCACGGACATGTTGCTGACAGGTGGCGGCAAGCTGCGCTACGACCGCGCGCTGCGCTCTGACGCCAAGCTCTTCGAGGGCGGCATGCTCAGCAGCGTGAGCTGCGCGGCGCTCGAGGCCTCGCTCGAGCTGATCCTGAGTCTCGGCGTCGACGCCATCCACCGGCACGTCAACGCCTACCACGATCTGCTCGATCCCCAGCTCGTGCAGCGTGGCTTCAGCTCGCTGCGCACTGCCGACGCGGCGCGGCGCTCCTGCACGCTCTCGTTGCAACCGCCCGAAGCTTGGCCTGCACCGCGGCTGGCCAGCGCGCTCGGTCAGCGTGGTGTGGTGTGCTCGTGTCCCGACGGGCTCTTGCGCTTTTCGCCGCACTGGCCCAACGCGCACGCGGAAGTGGCGCGCATCACGCAGGTGGTCGACGACGTGATCGCCGAGCTGCTTACGGCTTGAGGTCGATCACCGCGGCGCGGCGCAGCTCGGCCAGGAACAGGTCCTGCTGCTTGGCCATCTGCTTGTCGAGCAGCTCGCGGTAGATGGTCTCTTTCGCCTGGGCGAACGGCGGCACGCTGATGCCGCCAGCCTGGCGCTCGCGCAACCAGAACACGTGCACGCCGGAAGGACCGCGCACCGGCTCGCTGATCTGACCGGGCTCGAGCGCCAGCAGTGCATTCTCGAGATCTTCGGGCAGGTCGCCTTGATCGAGCCAGCCGAGATCTCCGCCGCCGTGCGCGTTCATGACGGCCTCGAAGGTCTCGGGCGACAGGCCCTTCTTCAGCTCTTGCGCGCTCTTCATGGCCTTGACCACTTCCGTGGCCGAAGCCGTCGCGGCCAGCGGCAGGAACAGGTGCTCGGCGTGGAAGCGCTGGCGGCGTCGCGCCGAGCGCACGCGGTCGTCGTACTCGTCTTTGACGGTGTCTTCGCTGATGTTGACGCGGCTGCGCACGCGCTGGTTGGTGACCTTCAGGCGCAAGAGCTGCTTGCGCACGTCTTCGCGGTACTGCTTCTCGGTGAAGCCCTGGCCTTTGACGGCTTCCCAGAACTGCTCGGTGCTGAGCGTGTTCTGGTTGCGCACGTTCTCGATGGCTTGGTCGACGTCGACGCTCGAGACGTTGATGTTCATCTTGCGCGCGGTCTGCTGAATGAGCTGCTCGTCGACCAGCTCGCTCAAGAAGTGATCGTAGAGCTTCTTGATGTGCGCCTTGCGCTCGTTGGCATCGGGGTCCGCGGCGACCTGCTCCAGGAACGGACCGGCACGACGCCGCAGCTCGGACAGAAAGATGGCGTCGTCGTTCACCACGGCGACCACGCGTTCCACGATCTCGGCGCTGGCAGCGACTGGGGCAGCGACTGGCAGTGTGCACAGCGCAAGCAAGCACGCACTCACCACGACGCAGCTGGAACGCGACAAGCTCATTTCTCGGGCGCCTTGCCGGGCTTGCTGCCACCGGCTTTGTGTTTGTCAGCGGCTTTGTCGCCTGACTTGTCGCCCGCTTTGTCGCGCGCCTTGTCGCCGTCGACCTCGGACTCGTCGACGGCTTCGTCGTGATCGTGCTCGTGCTTGGCTTCGGCCTTCCCGGCTGGCGTCGGATCGGGCTGCACCTGAACCTTGGCGAGCAACTCGGGGCTTTCTTTCACTTCGGCCTTCTTGCGCAGCTCGGCCACGAAATTCTCGATCGCGTCTTCACGCTTCTTGCGCCAGATCCGGTTTTGAATGAGTCGGCGCGCATCTTCGAGCGTGCGCGTCATGGCCTCGCGCTTGCCGGTGAGCTTGAGCACGTGGAAGGCGTGCTCGGTCTGCAAGATCTCGGGATACACGTCGCCCACGTTCTTGAGCGTGAATGCGGCCTTGCGCAGCGCGTCGGGCCGCTCTGGGCCACCCACGTCGGTGGCGTCTGCCGTCTCGGAGAAGAAGCGCAGGTCGCCGAAGTTGTCTTTGGTTTCGGGGTCCTGGTTGTACTGCTCGGCGAGCTTTCGGAAGGCTTGCATGTCTTCCGGATGCTGCTTGGCCAGCTCGAGCACCTTGCTCGCGGTCGCCTTGTCCTTGCACTGGATGTGGCTCGCTCGCACCTGCGCCGGCTTCTCGAACTCGGCCTTGTTGCCGTTGTAGTACTGCGTGATCTCGAGATCGGTGATGTCCGCCAGCTGCACGCCGTCCTTCTCGAACAGCTCCTGCATCATCTGCTGGACCATCATCTGCTTGCGCACGCGCACGACATCGCTCTTCTGGTTGTAGCCGCGCTTGTCGGCTTCGCTGGCCAGGAGCTCGAAGCGCACCATGTTGTCGAGGAACTCGCGGCGGCGCTCGGGGCTGTTGTAGCGCGCACGCAGGTAGGGCGACTGACCGCCCAGGCGGTCGGCGAATTGGCCGAGCGTGATGGTGGTGTCGCCGACCTTGACGAGCGGCTGTGCGGCCTGAGCCTTGGTGAGGCCGAAGCTGAGCTCTTCCGCAGCCGGCGGCGGCGTGGGCTTGGACCCCAGGTCTTTCTTGTTGCCGCAGCCCGTGCTGGCCAGTAACAGGGCCAGCAAGAGGGCTTGCACCACGAGCACTCTGGCTAGCCGGCGCAGCACACGCGCTCGCCGATGCCTGACCATAGTTTCAGCTCCCAACATGACGCGGCTCACGGCTAGCACACTTGGGGCGCGCAGCATATCAGCTTCATCAGAAGCCGTGCTTGGCCAGCACTTTGGTCACGGCGGCGTCGAGCGCGGTCAGCTCGAAGGGCTTGTCGAGGAAGGCATCGGCGCCGTACAGGGGCGAGGTCATCTCGTTCAGGTGCTCGCCGATGCCGGTGAGCATGATGACGCCGGTCGCCTTGAGGGCGTCGTCTTCGCGGATGGCCTTGCAGATTTCCCAGCCGCTCTGGCCGGGCATCATGACGTCCAGCACCACCAGGTCCGGGTGGTTGTGGCGGATCAGCTTCATGGCTTCGTCGCCGTCGCTGGCTTCGAGCAGGTGAACATCGCGACGGCGCAGCAGCGTGCGCACCATCGTGAGGATCTCGAGATCGTCATCGGCGATGAGCACCGTCGGTTTTTTTCCGCTCTTCTTGACCATGGCGGCGCCGATCCTGTTCTGCCCTCTGCGGACTGTCAATCCTGAGCTATCACGCCCACGTCGCTTCCTTGGAGCCAGCCCTCGGCGCCCCCCGCGACCCGCACGCGCAGGAAGCTGCCGTCGCGCCGCAGGACTCGGGCGCTCTGGCCTTCGTGTGCATGGCCGCGGCTGCGGGCGCGTGGGTCGGGGCCTTCGCGCAGCTCCGCGTTCTCGCGCAGCACCACGGCGGCCTGGCCTTCGTCGAAGATGCCGCGCTTGACCGCCAACGCGCCGGCGGCGCTGCCCAGGCCCAGCAGGGTGGTGGCCGCGAGCATGGCGATACCGGCGCGCAGGCTGTCGCCGCGCAGGCGCGGACGCAGCAAGAGCAGCCCGAAGAATAGCAGGTTCAGCGCCAGCACCCAGCCCGCCAGGGTGTCTTCTCGGTAAGGGGCGACCAGTGCCTGTAGCAGCGGTGGCCGTGTCTCAATGGTGGCTTCACCCTGGGCCTGAGCCCGGCGCTTGCCTAACGCAGAGCGCGCCATGCCGAGCGCAGTGGCAATCTCGGTGTCCTGCGGTGCGAGCAGCTGCGCGCGCTCGAAGCAGAGGATTGCGCGGCCCAGCGCACCCAGGCGCGCTTGGGCGGTGCCCAGGTTGAAGTACAGGTCGGCGTCGTGAACGCCGGCATCGACCAGCTCCTGGTAGCGTGCCGCGGCGCTGGCGTAGTCGCCCTGGAAGTAGGCCGAGTTGCCGGCGGCGAACAGGCTCTCGAGGCTACTGGCAGCGGTTGCATGCGCAGCGACGCCGACGCATGAGAGCAGCGCCAAGGATACAACAATGCGTTGCATGGAGGGCCAGCTCATGTCGGAGCCTCGCTCTTGGGGGCGCTACGCGCGAGACCGTCTACGAGGCTTGTGCCGCGCGCCAGCAGCGCCTGCATGTCTTGCGCGCTCACGGCAGCGGAGCTGAAGCGGGCGAAGTCGCAGCGCTCGAGCACGTCGAGCAGCTCGCGGATGGCGCCATCGGGCACGCCGTGTGCATCGAGCGCCGCCCGCAGCTGCGGTCGCGTGAGGCCGGCCGCCACCACCGACAGGCGCGCGTCGAGCGCGGTATGCAGTGCTGCCGCAAGCTCGGCATGGAAGCGCTTGGCGTCCTGCGCTTCGAGGCCGGCTTTGGCCTGTGCGAGCTTGGTGCGGGCGACGCGCAAGGCTTCGCGTGGGCCGCCGCGCTGTCTGCGCTCGCGCACACGACGCTGCATGGCGGGTACGCTGATGCTCAAGAGCCACAAGAACGGCGCCGCACCGAGGCCCCAGGCATACGAGGGCTGGTCCGCCAGCTTCGCTTGCTTGCGCGCGAAGGCGGCGTGTGTGCGGATCGGCGGCCAGCTCTCTTCGTCGCCCGGCACTGCGACGTCCGGCGCGGTCTGGCTCGGGGTCGGCTCGGTTGGCGCTGCTGCGCGCGCGTTGCCGGCCGCAGTCAGCGTGAGCGCCGCGCTGCTCACGCGCTTGTAGCTCTGGCTTTGCGGGTCGAAGAAGTCCAGCTGCACGGGCGGAATCGTGTACGTGCCCGGAGCGTTGGGCACGATCAGCCATGCGAAGCTGCGCGTGCCTTGCACGAGATCATCGGGTGACTCCACCACTTCGTGCGTCTCTGGCTGCAGCACCTCGAGCTTCGGCACACTCGGCGTGGCGAGCGCGAGTGCACGCACGTTGCCTCTGCCGCGCACAGTGGCTGTGAGCGTCACTGCGTCGCCCGTCACTACCTGGTTGCGGTCGAGTTGTGCCGCGAGCTCGAAGTTGCCCACGGCCACGTCACCCGCCGGCTTGCCCGTCTCGGGCAGCGGCTTCACGTGCAAGAGCAGGGGTACACCCGTGCGTTGCAGGTTTGGCTCGGCGTGCGAAGGGTCGAGCAGATCGAAGATGGTCTCGTGGCTGAGCGTGAGGCTCATCGCGCCCAGCACGAGATCGCCGGGCTGGAGGGGGAAGGCCGCGAAGCGTCGCAGCACGTAGACCCAGAAGCCATGGCCGTTGACCACCTGGCGCGTGGGCTCCATGGAGCGGCGCGCGGCGAGCAGGTCGTGGGTCCAGAAGCCGTCGGTGGAGGCTTCGGTACGCACCTCCGGCATCTGTTGCAGGTTACGGTGCGTGTAGAGGTAGATCGTGGCGGTGACCTGCTCGCCCTGGTACGGCGAGGTCTTGTCGACGACGGTACGCAGGAACGCGTCGGCGTCGAAGGTCGCGGCGTCGCCGGTGGCTTGCGGTGTCGTGGTGGGCGGCTGGACCTGTGCAGCTGTTGGCGGCTGCTGGCCCGGAGCTTGCTGATCGGGCGGTGCGCCCTGGCCCGGCGGCTCTTGGGCGCCTGCGCCGTGCACGGTCAGCGTGAGCGCCTGGCTCTGGAACACCTTCTGGCCGACCGTCACGCGCACGGGCTTGATGGGAAAGCGGCCCGGGGCGCGCGGCACGAGCACGAAGATGTACTGCGTGGTCGAGGTGACCATGGGCGCCTGCTGGCCGAAGCCGAAGGAGAACTGCATCGGGCGCTGCACGCTGCGCTGTACGATCTGAAAGCCGCCAAACTCCGGCACTTCGATGCGTGGTGAGTCTGCACCCTGCAGCTGCACGCTGATGTTCAGGACGACGCTCTCGCCCATGCTCAGCTCGGTGCGATCGGCCGACATCTCGACCTGCACCTGAGCTTGCGCCTGCACCTGCGCCGCGTATCCGGCACACGCGGCGACCAGGCATCCTGCAAGCAGCCAGCTGTGGCCCGTGCGCATCACCAATCCTTCTCGGGTGCCCGGCGCTCTTGCGCGGCGCGTTGTCGGGCCCTGATGCGCTCGAAGTTTTCCTCACCATCCTGCAGCGAGTCCAGTGCTTGCTTCACGGCGGCGGGAATCGGCTTCTCGGGCGTGGGCTTGTCCTTCTTGGCTTGCCCTTCCTGTGCCTCGGTCGGCTTGTCCTGCTTCTGCTCTTGCTGCTTCTGCTTGGCGGCTTGCTCCTGTGCTTGCTTCTGCGCATCGGTCTGGTCGGGCTTCTTCTGCGCGTCTTGCTGCTTCTGCTGGTCTTGCTTGCCGTCCTTTTGCTGATCTTGGTCGTCTTTGTTCTGATCTTTGTTCTGGTCTTGGCTCTGGTCTTTGTTCTGATCTTTGTTCTGATCTTGGTCCGGCTTCTTGTCGTGATCCTTCTTCTGCTGGGCCTGCTTCTTCTTGTCGTCTTCCTGCTTCTGCTTCTGTTCTTCTTCGCGCACGCGGCGCGCGGCCAGCTCCAGGTTCCACGCGGCGTTCGGGTCGCCCGGGCGCATGCGCAGCGAGCGCTTGGCGGCGTCGACGGATTCCCGGAACAGGCGCTGGGCCTCCTCGTGCTTGTTCTGACTCGCCAGCGCATCGGCTTGCCGATAGTACGAGAGCGCGAGGTTCTCGTAGGCATCGGCGCGCACGTTTCCGGGCGCCGACGGGCCCGCCGCTGCCAGCAGCGCGTCTTTGGCTTTTGCGAATTCGCCGAGTCGCAAGAGCGCCAGGCCACGGTCGAGGCTCACGCCGGGCGAGTCGGGCAGCGTGCGGGCCGCGCGGTCATAGCTTTCGAGCGCGCCCTTGGCATCGCCCTTGGTGAGCTTCTCGTTGCCTGCCTGCACATCGCCGTTGTCGGTGCGCAGCCATGACGGCAGCTCGGCCTGCGCGCTGCCAGGCCAGAGCAGCGCGAGCACACCTGCGTAACAGAGCGTTGCAGCGCGTCGCCTCATGGGCTCGGCTCCTTGCGCTTGCCGAGCAAGCCGCCGAACAATGCTTCCGGCAGCAACGCCTCGAGCAACACCAGCAAGAAGGCGATGAGCAGCACCGGCGCGTAGCGTTCCTCGTGCACGGTCACTTTGCGCGCCTTGAGCTCGGTCTGCTTCATGCGTCGCATCTCGGCGCGAATCTGGTCGAGGCCCACGCTGCCGCGGCCCGCGGCGAAGTACTTGCCCCCCGTCGCTTGCGCGATCTTGCGCAGCTGGGTCTCGTTGTCGGCGGTCAGCGAGCTGAGCACCGGGTTGCCGGCGTTGTCGCGCATGTAGCCGGTCCAGGTGCCGTCGTCGGTGAGCGTCGGAATCGGCTCGCCGGTGCGCGTGCCGATGCCCACGGCGTAGACGCGCGCACCGATCTTCGCGAGCTCTTCGGCGGCAGCCACCGGGTCGCCTTCGTGGTCTTCACCGTCGGTCAGCAGGATCACCACGCGCGCGCGCTGAGCCTTCTCACCTTCGGTGGTCTGCGTGGTGGAGCGCTCCAGCAAGCGCTTGCTCGCAGTGAGCGCGCGACCGATGGCCGTGCCGCCCACGGGCATGTCGTAAGGGCCCAAGTCGCGGAAGAAGAGCGTGGCCGCCGAGTAGTCCACCGTCATCGGGAACTCCATGGTCTCGCCCGCGAACGCCACCATGCCCACGCGGTCGCCGCCGAGCTCGTTCAAGAACGCGGTGACCTCGGCCTTGGCGCGATCGATGCGACTGGGGCGCACGTCGCGCGCGAGCATGCTCTTGGAGAAGTCGAGCGCGATCACCACGTCGACGCCGCGCTTGCGCAAGAGGCGCGTGCGCGAGCCGTACTGCGGGCGCGCCAGCGCGATGACAGCGAAGGCGACGCCCAGGAGAATCACGATCGCACGCGTGGCACGCATGCCGGTCGGTCGGCCAACCTGCAGGCGTTGCAGGGCCTCACGCGCACCGAAGCGTTGCGTTGCGCGCTGCCGCAAGCGAAAGCCGATGAACATCGCGACGCCGAGCAGCGGCACCAGCAACAGCAGCCACAAGAGCGATGGCGAATGCCAGCTCATGGCCACCTCCGCTGCAGCAGGTTCGCGGCGAAGATCTCGAGCAACAGTAGCAAGAGCGCCGGCGCTAGAAACGCGGGAAATAGCTCGCCGTACACGCGCCCGGCGTCTTCGATCTGCGACTTCTGCAAGCGGTCGAGGATGACGTGGAACGAGCGCTCGAGCGCTTCGCGGTTGGCGACCTGGAAGGCCTCGCCACCCGTCAGCGCGGCGACCTTCTTCAGCAGCTCCGGGTTCACCGGGAAGTTGCCTTTGTCGAAGAGCGGGCGGCCGAAGAGATCGAGCCCGGACTGCACCGGCGCGTCATCGGTGCGCCCCATCAAGATCGTGTAGACCTTCACGCCCAGGGTCTTGGCGAAGTCCGCGGCTTGCAGCGGCGAGACGTTGCCGCTGTTGGAGTCACCGTCGGTCAACAGGATGACCACCTTGCTCTTGGCATCGGAGTGGCGCAGCCGGTTGAGCGCGACGCCGATGCCGTTGCCGATGGCTGTGCCGCGGCCTTCGATGACGCCCAGCTGCAGCTCGTTGATCATGCCGCGCAGCGCTTCGTGATCGGTGGTGAGCGGCAAGAGCGTGTGCGCGTCGCGGCCGAAGATCACTGCGCCGATGCGGTCGTTCGGGCGCTTGGAGATGAAGTCGTCGACCACGGCTTGGGTCGCGTTGAAGCGGTTGGGGCGAATGTCGGCCGCTTGCATCGACAGCGAGAGATCCAGCGTGAGCACGATGTCGATGCCCTGCACCTCGGTCACGTCCCGCGCGTGGATGCTCTGCGGACCCATCAGCGCCAGCGCCATGAGCAGCACCGCGACCACGCGCGCAGCCACCAGCGCCGGCTCGAGCCACACGCGCATGCCCTGCGGCAGTGCAGCCAAGTCGCGCGCGCGCGACATGCGCAGGCGCGGTGCGCGGCGCCGGCGCAGGTGGCCACGCACTACGAGCACGAGCAGCGCTGCGCTCAGCAAGCAACCGGCCAGAGGCCGCTCGAAGCGCAGGTTGTGCGTGGTGAGCGGAACCTCGTAGTAGCTCTCGACGGTCCACGCCACGAGCATGCCGGTGAGTGCGGCAAGCGCGAGGCTCAGCAGTGCGGGACGTAAAATCGGAAGCCAGCGGCTCATGGCTCGCCTCCGCGCTCACCGGGCGCCGGCTCGGGTGTGCTGCTGACGGCGGCGGGCGTCGCAGGCGCGACTGCTGCCCCTGCTGGACCGACCGGCGGCGCGACCGGCACAGGCCGGTTGCCCTGCACGAGATCGTGCGCCTTGCCGAAGATCAGATCGGCTTCGTCTTGATCCGGTTCCACCTTGGCGAACTTCACGAGGTCGCAACGCCCGAGAAACACCGAGACTTCTTGCGTGAACGCGACGCCGGCGTTGCGTTGCCGCAAGAGACCGAGCATCTCGTCGCTGGTCGTTTCGAGGCCCTCGAACCCATAGCGCCCGCCCAGGTACTCGCGCACCACGTCGCTGACCTGATCCACGAACAGCCCGCCGCGGCCCTCTTCCAGCATGCGTTGCTTCTGCCGGCGCAGCTCGCCCAGCTTCTCGACGGCGATCTCCCACGCTGGCCGCTTCGGCACGGGTGGCGGCGCCGGCTTCGGCCGGCGTTGCAGGTAACGCGACACCAGCAAGGTGAGCCCGGCGATCAGCGCGATGGCCGCGAGGCCCGACGCGATGTACACGGGCCACCAGTTGTCCTGCTTCACGCCGACGGGCTTGGTCTGCAGCTTGGGCTGGGCGTTCGGCTCGTTCGCGATCCAGGAGCGCACCGCGTAGGGCAGCTCCTGCGTCTTCACCTGCGCCACCACGCCGTCTTTGGTGACGACGCGCAGCTCGATGGCTGGCACGGGCTTGTCGGTCGGCTCGAGCGCGAGCAGCTCCAGATCGAAAACGAAGCGCTGGTGATTGCCGCTCGGCGGTTCCACGCGCGCGCGCTTCTGGTGCACCTCGAAGGGCGCGAAGCTCTGCTCGGAGACCGTGACGTCGTCGCCGAGCAGCGCGTCGGCTGTGATCTGAAGATGCGCGAGCTCGCCGGTGTGCAAGGTGTGCGATGGGTCGAGCGTCACGTGCAAGCGTGGCTGGTGCTCCGGCGAGAGCTGCTTGTCTGGTGTGCCAGCGTCGGGCGCAGCGGCGACGGCTGCAGCGGATGGCGGCGGGTCCGTCGCCGGCGGGGCGGCCTGCGCCTTGCTCGGCAGCAGATCCGCGCGCGCGAGCCCGCCCGTCCAGAGCCACACGCCGCACGCGAGCGCCGGCAGAAGGTGCTTCATCCGTGGCGCACCCGCTTCTGACGCAGCCGAAACAGCTCGGCGATGGGCCGCACGTACGGCTGGTGGGTGTGGATGGTGAGGTGATCGAGATCCAAGCGCCGGAACAGCTGCTCGCGCTCCGCGCGCTGCCGGGCCACGCGCGCGGCGTAGAGCTCGCGCACCTGCCGGTCGGAGGTGTCCACCTCGATCAGCTCGCCGGTCTCGAGATCTTCCGCGAGCACCACGCCCAGGTCGGGCAAGGTCTCTTCGCGCGGGTCGCTGATCTGAATCGGGATGAGATCGTGCCGGCGCGAGGCCAGGCGCAGCGAGCGCTCGTAGCCGCCGGTGATGAAGTCGGAGATCAGGAACGCCACGCACTTGCGCTTCTGCACGTGTCCGAGCAGGTCGAGCGCGCAGCGAATGTCGGTGCCGCGGTGCTCGGGCCGCGCCGTGAGCACTTCGGTCACGACGCGCATCACGTGGCTCTTGCCCTTCTTCGGCGGCACGAACTTCTCGACGCGATCGGTGAACAAGATCAAGCCCACGCGATCGTTGTTCTTGATCGCGCTGAACGCCAAGAGCGCCGCGACCTCGGCGAGCAGCTCGTTCTTGGGCTGCGTCACCGAGCCGAAGTCTTCGCTGCCGGACAGATCGACCAGCAGCATGACCGTCATCTCGCGCTCTTCGGTGAACACCTTCACGTAGGCGTCACTCATGCGCGCGCTGACGTTCCAGTCGATGAAGCGCACGTCGTCGCCCGGCTGGTACTGGCGCACTTCACTGAACGCCATGCCGCGACCCTTGAAGACCGAGTGGTAGCT
>JADGRE010000051.1 GCA_017881185.1 Pseudomonadota bacterium
GACGTGCGCAATCCCAAGCTCGTGGCGCGGGTGCACGCGCTCTTGCTCACCGAGCAGATCCCGACGCAAGACGTGGCCCTCTTGCTGGCACGCCTGCTCGGCAACAGCGCAGCGAAAGCGGCCACCTGGAGCTTCGTCAAGGCGCAGTGGCCGGCGCTGCGCGAACGCATGCCCGCCATGCTCGTCTCGCGCCTGGTCGAAGCCACCCCGCTCTTGCGCGACGAGCACTACCGCAAAGACGTCACCGCGTTTTTCGCCAAGCATCCGGTGCCGACCGCGGCGCGCGCGTTGCGCCAAGCGCAAGAGCGCTTTGCGCTCGACGCCGCCTTCCGCAAGCGCGCGGCGCCTGTGCTGCGACGGCTACTGCTCGGCTGAAAGCCCCTGCGCCCGGCGCGGGCAACACGAGACCGCAGCGCAGCGCGTCGGCATTGGGTAACATACCAGGTCGTCATGCCCGAGCCACGCGCACTCTCCAGCCGTCCTGTCTCGCTCTTCCACGGCGCCACCAGCCTACAAGTGCGCGCGCTGTCGCTCGGCGCGCGCGTCGCGCCCGGCAGTGGCGAACCATTGCGCCGTATCGCCGATGGGCCGCTGGTTGTAGCCGCCGCCGAACGCGGCTGCGCGGTGCTCTTTCGCTACGGCGCGCTCGTGCTCTTCGGCGTGAGCGCCGAAGACGAACGCAAGCTGATCGAAAGCCTCGCCATCAAGGAGCCGCACGCCAAACCGGAAGTCGAAGTGGTCGAGCTGCGGATCGACGGCGACTTCGAGAGCGGACCGCGCGTGGAAGAAGGCGTGCTGTACGTGCCCGACGAGAACGTAGCGCGCCTGCAGGTCATCGCAGAGGCCTTGGCCAAGAGCGTGGTGCTCGCGCAGTACGAGGGCACGATCGCCGCCGTCTTCGACCGCATCGAACCTCTGGCGCAGAATCTCAATGAGCACGGCGGCGCAGGAAGGCGCGTGCGCGAGTTGCTCGAGCACATCGGCAGCGCGCTCATCGCCGAGCAGCGCATGGTGGGTCGCGTCGAAGTGCGCGAGAAGCCCGAGATGCTGTGGGAGAACGCGGAGCTCGAGCGTTTCTACCCGCGCCTCGAGCGCGAGTACGAGCTGCGCGAGCGTGCGGCCGGGCTCGAACGCAAGCTGAATCTCGTCTCACGCACCGCGCGCACGGCGCTGGACCTTCTGCAACAGCGCCGCAACCTGCGCGTGGAGTGGTACATCGTGGTGCTGATCGTCGTGGAGATCTTGCTCACGCTCTACGGGATGTTCACCCGCTCGTGAACGGTTCGGCAGCTGCATCCGGCGCGTCCCGCATGTCTTGAACGTTGTGTTGCAGAGGTCGGAGCACAGAGGGGGTTGGGCGCCGAACGACACGCGTCGCGTTGCTCGAGGGCCGGTCGGCGCTCAGGGGCGGTCGTGGATCAGGGTCTTGTCGTCGCCGTTTTCGAACAGGACGGCAATCATGCGGTCGGGTTTGACCAGTTGGACTTGGCCGACGCCGAAGACGGGGTGGATGAGCCAGGCACCGGCGGTGTAGCAACGCGTACGGTCGTAAGGGTGGGCGCGCGCGCGGGCGGCGGCTACGTCTTCGGGGCGTAGTTTGGGTTGGCCGCGGCGGGCGGGAGTCTTGGCTCCGGTGGCTGAGACGGTGCGTGCGGCGCGTTCGCGCGGCGCGGTGGCCGCAGCTGTTGGCGGCGAAAACGGAACATACGCGGTCTTCGAGAGCTTGGGTGCCAGGCGTCGCGCCTTTGCGATGTTCTCGCCACTCGGATCGCAGATGATCACTTCTTCGATGTGCGTGGGGCGCTCGGCGGCGAAGCAGGCTTCTTTGTAAGCGGCGACGGCGCGCACTACGGCGCCCATGCGCTCGGAGGCGGGAGCTTCGCCCTTGCCTGCGCCGAGCGCAGAGAAGGCCACACGCACCACGTCGTGCTCGGCCACGAACTCGATGGCGCGACGCGCGGCGTTCTCCACTTCGCTCAGGCTGGGCGCGCCGGCAGGCTCGGTCTGACCATGTGGCTTGCGCGTGGCCACCCACAGCAGGAAGTCGCAATGCAGCTTGCCGGGGTGCAGGCGCAGCACACCGCCGATCGGCAGCTCGCTGTTGGGCAGACGCTTCTTCTCTTTGTCGAGCACGGCGCGCAGGTCGTCGCCGTACGCGTCCCACAGCTCGCGGTCGGGGCCGGGCGGACGCCACAGACCCAAGTCCTGCGTTCCGTCGTACACGATCACCGAGGCACGCTTGCTCGACGGCAAGCGCAACACGGAAGCTTGGTGCAACAAGATGTCCACGTCCGGGGGCGAACCGTTAGCTCAACCCAAGAGCGCGCGCAACGTCAAAGCGCTGCGTTCACGCGTGCGGGTCATTGCGGGTCACTGCGGGTCAGTCATCGCGCCGGTCTTTCAACGGGCGCGGCAAGTTGTACGCTTCCAGACGCGAGATCAGCGTACGGCGCGAGATGCCGAGCTCGCGCGCCGCGCGCGTCTGATTGCCGCCGCAACGCGTCAGCGCGTCGATGATGTGCTGGCGTTCGACTTGCGTCACTTCACGTCGCAAGCGGTCGGCCAGCGACAGCTCGCCGGTGGGCTCGTCGTCGTCGCCCGGCGGTGGGATCAGCGTTTCGCGCTGCACCGTGGGCGTGACAGGCGCGTGCTTGTCGCGCGCCGCTGCGCGGCCGGGCGTGTCGGAGATCGGCGTGCTCACCGTGGCGGTCATCTTCTCGACGGCGAAGTGCTCGGGCTGCATCGGCGCGTCGCCGGCGAGCAACACGGCGCGCTCGATCGAGTTGCGCAGCTCGCGGATGTTGCCCGGCCAGGCGTAGCCCAAGAGCAGCTCCGTGATGGGCGGCGACAGATCGGCCCCAGCGTTGCGGCCCGGACGACCGAGTTGCTTGATGAACTCGCGCGCCAGCGGCTCGATCTCCTCGGTGCGCTCGCGCAACGGAGGAATGTGCAAGGTCACGCCGGCCAAGCGGAAGTACAAGTCTTGTCGGAACTTGTGCTCGGTCACCGCGGTCTCGAGGTCGCGGTTGGTGGCGGCGACGAAACGCACGTCGATGGGGCGCGGCTTCACACCGCCCACGCGCCAGACTTGGCGCTCCTCGAGCACGCGCAGCAGCTTCACCTGCACCGACATGGGCAGCTCGCCGATTTCGTCGAGAAACACCGTGCCGCCCTGCGCGGTCTCGAGCAGCCCGGCCTTGGCCTGGTGCGCGCCCGTGAACGAGCCGCGCTCGTGACCAAACAGCTCGCTCTCGAGCAGCGACTCGGACAGAGCAGCGCAGTTCAAACGCAAGAACGACTTGGCGCGGCGCGGCGACAAGAGATGCACCTGCTCGGCCATCACCTCTTTGCCCACGCCCGTGTCGCCCATGATGAGCACAGTGATGTCGCCCGGCGCGACGCGCTCGAGCAACTCGTAGAGCTTGCGCATCACCTGCGAGCGCACCACCAGCGGGCCCGCTGGCTCGGGTTGCGGCACGCTGCCGCGCGCTTGCGAGCCCGCGCGGGCTTCGAGCACGTCGGCGCTGCGCCCGTCGCGCGGGAACAACGCCACGCCCACACGCGCATTCAAGCCCACGTCGTTGAACGCCTTCTCGAGCGAGGTCACGATCCACTGCGTGTCGGCCTCGGAGCGCTCGACGAGCAGCACTTCGTAATCGCCCGGGCCGTACAGGCCCACGACGTCGTCGGTGCGCAGCGTGTTGGCCAGCACCTGCTGAATCAAATCGCCTTCACTCGAGCCCGCGGCGCGGATGCGCACGAGGCCGAAGCTGCCGCTGGTGCGCGTGGCACGCACGCACTCGTCTTCGAGCCGGCCTTCGAAGTAGCCGTGGGCCCAGATGCGCCACTCGCGCGTAGCCAGCGGCCGCTGCTGCACCATCACCATGGCGGAGCCCAGATCCATGACCTCGCCGAGCGCGACTTCCACTGGCCGAGCGGGCTCGATCAACGCGCCGCGCACGCGCGTGCCGTTGGCGCTGCCCATGTCTTCGATAGTGACCGTGTCGCCGATGCGCAGCATGGCGTGCACGCGCGACACCGAGGCATCGACGATCTGGATCTCGTTCTCGCGAGCACGGCCGATGCTCAGCTCGCCGGTCTCCGGCAGCGGGCGAGTGGACACCACGCCGTTGACGATGACCAACAGGCCGTACTTGCCCTTGGTGCCAGTCACGGCCGGCGTGTTTCGCAGGGTTGAAGCCCTGTCTCTCATGGCGCGCGGACGGTCCGTCACAGTTGACCGACGGGGTTAGCACAACTTGCGGGCAGCATACAATCGACCATTCGGAGGCGCGGGAACACCGAGAAAACGCTGAAAATTCAATGCTTACGGCGCAAGCGCACCGGCATCGTCCGCGTGACACGACAGGCCGGCGTCGGCCTTGTCGATCTGCGCGTCGCGCAGTGTACCGACGGGGCCAGCCGGACACGCGGCGTCGACCGGTGAAACAACCCTCCCGCCGTCCGCCGCGCCCGTCACCGCTATGCCAGCAGCGTCGCCCCCGGTGCCCATTCCGAGGCTGCCACTATCGACGTAGCCTCCGCCGAGACCGGCCTGTCCCTGGTGGACGTCGTTGCCGGGAGGCAGTGGATGCGGACCTCCCACGCAGCCGCTCGCGGCGAGCACCAAGCCCAGCAGCAGCACCAACACCCGCCGCACCGGCCCGAAAACCAGTGCATCTCGCAGTACTGAGCTTGGGGTGGTTTGTGCCACAGTGTGCCAGGCGCCAGGCTGAGTTGGGCGCTGCCCTCACCTACAGCAAGGCCCGTACCAGGCGCTGCGCCAACCAAGCCGCAGGCCGCGCCGCGCACTACAAGAACAACCCACTGTCACCGCTGCTGATGGGCCTGTGCCGCAAGCCCGCGCAGTTACAACTTCCAGATCGGCTCTGCCACCGACGGCCCTGGCCGCCCGAGCGAGTAGCCCTGCCCGAAATGGCAGCCGCAGTCGCGCGCTGCGCGGACTTCGTCCCAGGTCTCGAGGCCCTCGGCCACCACGCGCGCGCCGAGGTCGACGCACATGCGCACGACCGCTTGCACCAACACGCGCTGCCGCCGGTTCTGGTCGAGGTTGGTGACCAGCTCGCGATCGAGCTTCACGATGGCCGGCTCGAGATCGGCGATGCGCCGCAGGTTCGAATAGCCGGCGCCCAGATCATCGACGACCAGGTGCACGCCACCGCGCTCGCGCATCTCTTTCAACATCGAGGCGCACAGGTCGTAGTGCGAGAACGGCACCGATTCGGTGATCTCCACGTAGACGTCGTCGTCGTGCGAGTACATCGGGTCGTCCAGCTGGATCACGAAGCGATCGCTGAGCTCGGCGGGGTGCACGTTGAGAAAGAGCGGCAGGCCCTTGCAGCGATCGGAGCCGAGCTTGCGCATGGTGCGCCCGAGCAAACCGCAGAAGCGTTCGGCCGCAGCGCGCTTGAACAAGATCGACGGGTTGGTCAGCCCGGGCACGCGACAGCGGGCGAGCACCTCGTAGGCGAACGCACGGCCGTTGGTGAGATCCACGATGGGCTGGTACACGCAGCTGAGATCGGAGAGCGGCACGCAACCGATCATGGTGTCGCCGTCGCCGTCTTCGACGGACTCCGCGGACCAGTGTTGCGAGAGCTGAACCGGCCGGTCGGACGCAGGCCCATCACCACGCAGGTTGATACCGCTGGTCCGTGGCGCCCAGACGCCTTCGACAGACGGAAACTGTGGCTTGGATGACATCAACAGCCGCTACCTAATTCAGATTAGCCCGGAAGTCGGACCGAGTAAATGTACGATTGCGTCCATGTTGGATGAAACGACGGGCGTCAAGCCTGCGCAAAGCGGCTCGGACACACCTCACGCGCTGCGGCGGGCATGCTCGGGGCACACTGAGCCTAACGCGCGCACGGGGCCCGTACGAAAAACCCGGAAAAACCCGGACAATCCCGGGCGCTTGACCCAGGTCGGCGCTAGCCGCTCAACCCAGGGTCGCCGCAACCCGACGCAGTACAGCCGCAGGGTCTTGGTCGATCGGGTCGACGTGCGAGACGATCACCCGCGTGAGGCCTGGCAGGCTCGCCAGCTCCAGGAGGTAGCCGCGCAGGGCGGCATTGTCCTTCAGCATGAAGGTGCGGGCGATGAAGGTCACGCGCGGGCCACCGCTCGACCCGATGGCGCGCAGCACGAAGCCCGCGAAGCCGGGCACATGCGGGTGATTGAAGACCACATCGTTGATCACCACGCTGAGGCGGGACCCGGCGCTGGTCACGCGCAGCGCAATCTCGCCGCCTCCAGCGCCCGGCACGCGCTCCCAGCGCAGCGCAGGATCGTTCGGTAGCTCCTCGATGCTGCCGTCGACCGCGACCACCTTCTGCACCTGCGTGCGTATCTCGCTCGCGCACAACACGCGCGCAGCGGGGTAACGCTGCTTGTACGCAGGCGCATCGAGCCGATGGTGCGCGCTCGGCACCACCATGAACGCTGGCGTGCCCCAGGCTTCGAGCTCGTTCATCGCGGGCTCGGCGAGCGGCATGCAGCTCCAGATGACCAGGCGGCCGTCGCCCAGCCGCACCACGGTCATGCGCCGGCGCAGCGGCATACCTGGCACGCCGCCCGCGACGCTCCACAGGTTGGGCTCGTGACGCTCGATGGGGCCGTGGTCGGGGACAATCCAGGGTCGGGTCATGCCGCCCACTTAGAGCCAAGTGCGCGCGCGGTGCAAGTGCCTGCGCACGCTGCTCCCCGGCACGCTCACTGGCTCGCATTGGCGCAGCGCGCACGGGTTTGCTCGCGCAGCTTGGCCTGACGGTCCGCAAGTTGCTGCGCTCGTGCAGGTGTCGCATCGGCGTCGGCCGCGGCGAGCCAGCTCAAGTCGTCGACGATGTCGTAGAGCTCTTCGCTGGTGCCCAGCAGCTCGCAGTTGCGAGCACGCAGGCCGGCCACGATCTGCGGAAAGGCTTCCACTGTCCAGGGATGGGTGTCGTGCATGAGCACGATGCCGCCGCCCCAGCCGCGCGTGCGTTCGAGGTAAGGCAGCGCGCGCAGGAAGGTGGTGGTGAGCTTCTGCGCGTTGTCGATGACCCAGTCGTCGGAGCCGATGTTCCACAGCACCATGGTGTCGGCCCGCTCGCTCAACATGCGATCGAGCTCGGCAGAGTGTGAGCCCCACGGCGGCCGGAACAGGTAGGTGCGCGCGCCGAAGATCTCGGTGAACAAACGGTCGCTGGCGTCGAGCTGCTCGTGCAGCTGCGCGGGCGTCATGTTGCGCATGCGCTTGTGGTCCACCGAATGCGAGCCAATGCCATGACCACGCTGGCGCACCAAGAGCGCGAGCTCGCGCGCGTGTGCATTGCGCTGGCTGTGATCGCGGAAGCGGCTGGCCGAGAAGAAGAAGGTGGCCTTCACGCCGGCTGCATCGAGCTCGTCGAGCAGCTGCGGGGTGGTCTTCGCGTCGGGGCCGTCGTCGAAGGTGAAGTGGATCAGGCGGTGTGCGGTGACGCCGTGCAGGATGCGTCCCGGCGCGAAGCTGCTGCCGAGCCCGAGCGGCAACGCGCCCACGCCCACGCCTTCGCCTGCGTGCGCGGCGCCGAGCCCACACCACAGCAGCGTGAGCAACGCCAGCGCCCCGCGAGCCACCTGCACCCAAATTCGCAGCATCCTGCCCACGATAGCACCGCACGGGCACATCATGGCGACTGAAGCGCGGGCAGCCGCGCGCTACCCCGCTCAGCTCGAGCCGAGCGAGCGTACGTCGGCGAAGCGTTGCTCGAAGAGCGACAGACGGCGCTTGCCGGTTGCTGCTGACGGCGGCGGTGCATAGCCTTTGAGCAACTCACGGTGAGCGCGCTTGTAGTGCACCTGCAGGTGCGCCATCAGCGCCTCGGTCGTGTAGAAGGTGATGCCGTCGTCGTCGGTGTTCACTTCGCAGTCTTGCTCGCTGTATTCGCGGCAGAGGTGCGGGCGGGTCTCGTACACACCGCAGCGCCGATCGGGCAGCAGGTTCTTGCAGCGGCTCTCGAACTGCACCATCCAGTCGTCGCCACTGGCGTAGAGGCTGACGCCCTCGTGGTAGAGGTACCAGAGCAGCTGCGTCGCGCGGCGCAGCGTGCTCGGCGCATCGATCTCGATTGCGACGTAGGTGCAGCACAAGCCGCAGGTGGTGCACGGCACCGGCTTGCGCGCGGGCTGCATGATCGCGCCTGCACGCAGAGGCGGCGGGCGGCGAGCGGGCTTGCCACCCGTGGGAGATTTCTTGGCTGTCATGGATGGGTACCTCAGCGCGCGGGCTCTAGAATCAAGCGGTGGACGAGCGTGCGAATGTCGTCGAAGTCGGGCTCGTAGCCGGCGTCCACCAAGGCGATGAAGCCCACGGCGGCGGCGGCCAGCAAGAAGCCGATCTGCGGTGGGTCGAGATCGCGTTTGACGGTGCCGTCGGCCTGACCTTGCCTGGCGGCGTCGGCGAGGCGCATGACCGCCTCTTCGATCAACGCCTTGTAGCGCCGCTCTCCGGTACCGCCCGCCTGAATGCCGCGTGACACCAGCTGCAAGAGCAAACGCTGCCGAGCGCTGAACGATACCCTGGCTTCCTGAGTGATCTGCAAGAAGCGATCGACGACGCCAACCAGACCGCCCTGCAAGTCGCCGGTAGAAATGACCCAGTTAACGAAGTCTTGCAGCGCTTGATCGACCACGGCGCCGAGGAAGTCTTCGCGATCTTTGAAGTGCACGTAGAACGCGCCGCGCGTGAAGCCGGCCCGCGCGCAGACGGCGTCGAGGCTGGGCACGTCGACGCCCTCCTCCGAGAACACGTCCATGCCGGCGCGAACCAGCGCCTCACGGGTTTCCTGCTTGGCCAGATCTCTGGATTTGACCTTGACGCTATCGCTCATCGACCCGACCCGAAATTTCGCCCGCTGTATAACAGAAGCCGCGGCCCAAAGCGCCCGCGCGCGCGCAGCAGACCCTGGTTTCATACCACGCACACCACCGATTCCCGAAGGGCGCTGCGTCAACTAAGCTGCGCCCAGCATGGATGCCACCTCTACTGACCTAAGCGCAGACGGCGCGGCGACCAGCGTCGCCGGCCACGGCGATCGCCTGCGCTTGCCGGCGCTCGATTGGATGCGTGGCCTCGTGATGATCTTGATGTCGATCGACCATGCCTCCGGTGCGTTCAACGGCGGGCGCGTGTTCTCGGATTCGGCGTTCATGTACCACCCCGGCATGGCGCTGCCCCCGGCGCAGTTCTTCACGCGTTGGATCACGCACCTGTGCGCGCCCACCTTCGTGTTCCTGGCAGGAGCCGCCGTCGCGCTGAGCGTCGAGCGCCGCATCGCCGCGGGGCAAAGCGCGGCTTCGGTCGACCGCTACTTGCTGCAACGCGGTCTGCTCATCGCCGCGCTCGATCCGCTGTGGATGGCCTGGGGCTTCACGCAGGGTGCGTTCGTGCTGTTCCAGGTGCTGTACGCCATCGGCACGAGTCTGATGCTGATGGCGGCGCTGCGGCGCTTGTCGCTGCGCTGGCTCGTGGGCGCCGCACTCGCATTGATGCTGGGCTGCGAGGCGCTCAGCGGCCTCGCATTGTGGCTGCTCGGGAGCAAGAGCCCGCCTCTCGCGCTGGCGTTCGTGCTCTGCGGCGGGCGCGTCCCGGGCTTGGTCGTGGCCTACCCCACGCTGCCCTGGCTCGCGATCATGATGCTCGGCTGGGCGTACGGCAGGCACTTGGCCTTTGGCGCGCCGGCAAGGCCCGAGCGCTTGCTCCTGGGCGCGGGCACGGCACTGCTGGCGCTGTTCGCGCTGGTGCGCGCAGCCAACGGCTACGGCAACATGGCGTTGCCGCGCGACGACGGCTCGCTCGTGCAATGGCTGCACGTGAGCAAGTACCCGCCGGGGGTTTCATACTACGCGCTCGAGCTCGGCATCATGGCGCTGGCGCTCGCGGGCTTCTTCGCGCTGGCACGCACCCGCGGCAGCTTCTTCGGCAGCCGCGTGCTCGCAACGCTGGGGCAGACGGCGTTCTTCTACTACCTGCTGCACGTGCACCTGCTCGAAGCCGTGGCGCACGCATCGCACATGGCCGGCAAGCTCGGGGTAGAGAGCGCGTACCTGGGAGGCGTGGGCATCGTCGCGGTACTGTACCCTGCATGCATCCGGTATCTGGCGTACAAGCGCGCGCATCCCGACGGCTGGACTCGGTACATGTAGAGCACGTCAGCCCAAACACACGAGCCAAGCGCTGGCTGACGCAAGCCCGCCAGGATCTCCCGCGCGCAGCTTGACCGGCGCCACCTACGCCCCTAAGGTGGTCGGACCACTTTGGTCCTACCACTGTGGCTTGCCCACCCAGAGGCGCGCATGCACGCGATGCAGACCATCGAAGAACCGGCCCCCAGCGCTGAGGCCACGCCGAGCTTGTGGCTGAACTTCTGCAAGCACTTGTTGTCGCTGGCGTTTCCAATCAACACGCTGCTCTTCCTGGTCACCGGACCCCACCGACCGTGGTGGGTGGGGCCACTGTTCTTCGTGCCGATCGTGGTGGCGCTGGCGATCGATCGGCGCAACGGCGACGAGACGCGCATGCCTGCCGCGAATGTTCCTGCATGGCCGTTCGATGGCCTGCTGCTCGCGCTCGCGGGCTTGCACCTGCTGAACCTGGCGCTGCTGTGCCGGATGATGTCCCAGCAGAGCGTGTGGTCCGTCGACACACTGATGGCGATGGTGGTCGTCGGCTCGAGCTCCGGTTACTCCGCCATCGTGGTGGCCCACGAGCTGATCCACCGCACCAGCGCACCCATGCGACAGCTGGGCAGGCTGCTCTTGTGCAGCGTCATGTACGAGCACTTCTACACCGAGCACGTGCGCGGCCATCACGTGCGCGTGGGCACGCCACAAGACCCGGCGACCGCGCGCTTCGGCGAGAGCTTCGCGCACTTCTATCGGCGCACGGTGCCCGCACAGTTCCGCAGTGCCTGGCGCCTGGAGACCGAGCGCTTGGGCGACGTCGAGATGCGCTGGTACGACCCGCGCCTTTTGCGAAGCCGCGTGTTGCACGGGCTCGTGGTCGAGTGGGCGCTGGCGATCGCGATTGGCCGGGCGTTCGGCACCGCCGCCTTCGCTGCGTGGCTCCTGCAAGCGTTTTGGGCGACGCGCGCGCTCGAGGTCGTGAACTACTTCGAGCACTGGGGCCTGTCGCGCACGACCAAGCGCGTGCTGCCCATGCATTCCTGGGACACGCACTCACGCTTCACGTACTACGCGCTCACCGGGCTGTCGCGCCACGCCGACCATCACGCGTTTGCCTCGCGCCCCTACCAGCAGTTGCGCACCTGGGAGCAAAGCCCGAAACTGCCATGCGGCTACCTGGCGATGTTCCCCCTCGTGCTCAATCGCAACCGCAAGTTCCAGGCACTGATGACCCGCGAGCTGAAGCGCAAGCAGCTGGGCCCGTTCGCACCAGCGCAGGCCCACGCCGCGCTGCAGACCGAGCGGCCGACCGAAATCCGCGCCGAGGAGCAGACCCATGCTTGAGCCCGACCGCGCTGCAGCTGACAGCGAAGCACCGCGAGCCTCGGCCATCGCCGAGCGCCTGCGCGAGCAGATTCTCTCCGGCAAGTACGGCCCTGGCGAGCGCCTGCCGTCGGAGCGCGAGCTTGCCGAGCGCAGCGGGGTGCACCGTAGCTGTGCACGCGAGGCGCTCAAGCGTCTCGCGCAAGAAGGCTTCGTGGCGATTCGTCGTGGCGGTGGCGCGCGGGTGTTGCCGCTCGAGCAAGCGGGCCTCGGCGTGCTGCAGCACCTGCTCATGCACGCAGAGCGCCCAGACCCGTCGCTGGTCTCGCAGTGGCTCGACGTCCACGAGCTCGTCATCGCGGGTGGCGCACGCTTTGCCGTGGAGCGCGCCGACGACGCCGAGCGCGCGCGCGCACGGAGTCTGCTGGCGCGCCTGGTGGAGCCGCAGCTGCCGAGCGCCGCGCTGTGGAGCGTGGTCGACGAGCTCACGGACCTGCTCGCGGTGGCCAGCCGCAACGTGGTGCTGCGCATGGTGCGCAACGCGCTGACCGCGCAGCTGCGCGTCGGTCGCAAGCACGTGGACAATTGCCCGCCGCACAAGGCCCTGGTGCAGCTGGCCAGCGCCATCGGACGCGCCGTCCAGCAGCGCGACGGTGACGCCGCCGAAACGCACGTGCGCACGCTGCTGCGCGCGCAGCGCAAGGCGCTGCTCTCGCGGCTGCAGAACGCGTGACCGGGGCCACTCGCGTGCGGAGCTCGTTGCGCTGGAGCGCGCTCGCGTTGCTGCTGACGGCAGCTGGCGCTGCAGCCATCGGACCACGCAACGTCGGCCGGATGTTCGTCACCTGGCTCACGCCGACCTACCGTCCGGCACGGGCGAAGCCGGCACTGGGCAGTCGGCCACGACTGGCCCTGGTCAGCCTCGAACCCGTCGCGCATGGCTTCGTGCAGCCCGTCGATCTGAAGTTTCTGCCGGGGCGTTCCGACCTCGCGCTCGTGCTCGAACGCGGCGGCGACGCGTGGTGGTGGTCGGTGGCCCCGGCACGACCAGCAGCCGGTTGCCGCGCAGGGCAATCGCATCGGACAAATCGCGCAGCGCTTGCAGCAAGTACTGCAGGCGATGCCCGGGCCTTTGCTCGGCGGCCACCCCAAAGTACTTGCGCGCGAGCACGAAGACCAGCACCAGCTCGTGGCCGTTGCTACACGCCTGCAGCAACGCCGCGTGATCGGCAAGCCGGAGATCCTTGCCGCGGAACCAGACCAGGGAGCGCATGTCCCGAGGTCATGTGCACAGACGCCCGCGCGTCAAGGCTCGCGCGGCGCCTCTGCTTCAATGAGTGCGCAAGCTGTACACCCGCGCCACCCGCCCCTGCGGGTCCCAGCCGATGATGAGCACGGGCAACTGCTTGATCTTCGGATCGCTGGCGTGGCCGATCGGGTAGTACCAGTCCTCGGAGCTGAAGCCCTGAGCCTTGCACAGCGCGTCGTCACCGCACATGAGGCCCTCGCCGAGTGCGGCACGCAGCTGGGGCTGGGTCAAGCGCTCGAGCTCGGCGCCTTCCACCGCCTGGCTCATCTGCTGACTCAGCTCGTCGCGGCGTTCGCGAGTTGCAACGTCCTGTTGCATGCTGGCACGAAGCTGCGCGCGCCAATCTTCCGGCTTTCGCTCGGCAGTGTTGCCCGCACAACCCAGAGTCGTCGCGATCAGCGCGACGGTCGCACCCACTGAAATGCTTGGTCTCGTCATGGCGCGAGCGTACACGCAGGCGCCACCCGCCGAAAGCGAGCCAGCACGCGTACTCAACCGGCGAGCGAGCCCGGCAGCGAACGCCCGAAGCGCCGCCGTAGCACGCTGCGCGCCGCGTAGTAGCCGCACATGCCGTGCACGCCCCCGCCCGGCGGCGTGGCGGCCGAGCACAGGAACACTTTCGGATTGGGCGTGGTGTAGGGATCGAACCGCGCCACCGGCCGCGTGAAGAGCTGCGTGATGTCGGCCGCACCACCGGCGATCACGCCGCCCACGTGCGCCGCGTTCTCGCGCTCGAGATCCGCGGCAAACCAGCTGCGACGTTGCAGCACCAATTGCCGAAAGCCCGGCGCGAAGCGCTCGAGCTGCCGTTCGATCGCGGGCAACATGTCCACGTCGCTGGCGTGCGGCACGTGACAGTACGCGTAGCCGGTATGCTTGCCGGCAGGCGCGCGCGTGGCGTCGAAGTGACTCTGCTGGCACACCATCACGAACGGACGTTCGCTGTGCTCGCCCTGCCACGCGGCATGCTCCGACTGCGCGATGTCCGCCAGCGTACCACCCACGTGCACGGTCGACGCCTGCGCACACTCGGCCGCGCGCCACGGGATGGGCCCCGAGAGCGCGTAGTCGACCTTGAACACGCCCGGCCCATAGCGATAGCGCAAGAGACGCTTGCGATAGCCCTCGGGCAACTCGGCCTGCGCGATCTGCGCGAGCTGCCGGGGCGCAAGGTCGAACAGATAGGCGCGCGCCTGCGGCAACTCCGACAACGCGTTGACGCGCTGGCCGGTGACGAGCTCGCCGCCTAGACTCTTGAAGTAGCTCGTCAGCGCCGCGGCGATCGACTGCGAGCCACCCGCGGCGACCGGCCAGTCGGTGGCGTGGCCGCTGAGCAAGAACATCAAGCCCACTGCGCCGGTGAACAGCTTCGACAACGGCAGGATGGAGTGCGCGGCACAGCCGGCGAGCAACGCTTGGGCCGCGTCTTCTTCGAACAAGCTGCGCGCCAGACCTCGCGCCGAGCGCATGCCGTAGAGGCCGAAGCGCGCGAAGAGCAGCGGCTTGCGCGGCAACCCCAGCGGTCCGAGCAGGTCGCGCAACAGTGGCCCCGCGGCATTCGCGAAGGGCTGCATCAAGCGCTCGTAGCGGCGGGCGTCCACACCCAAGCGCGCAGCCGTGGCCGCAACCGAGCGTTCCAGCACCACGGCCCGACCGTCATCGAGTGGATGCGCCGCCGACACCGGCGCGTGCGCCCACTGCAAGCCGTGTTCCTGCAACGGCAGCGTGCGCAGATACGGCGACAACACCCCGAGCGGATGCACGGCGGAACACACATCGTGCAGGTACCCCGGCCGCGTCAGCGCAGCACTGCGCAGGCCACCGCCGACCTCCTGCCGCGCCTCCACCACGAGCACCTGCAACTGCGCTTGCGCCAGCGCGATGGCTGCGGCGAGGCCGTTGGGCCCAGAACCGATGATCACTGCGTCGTAGGTGCGCTGCATCCGCAGAAGCTCACTGCCAGTGTCGCACACTCGCGCTGGGCTTGGCGCACGCGCATTCTTTGCTATGGTGGCGCCGAGCACGCCATGGAACCGGCAGAAGCAGTCTTGCGATTCTTGGCGGGTGTGGGCCCAGGCTCCGAAGCCGAGTTCTACCTGCGCTTGTTTCGCGAACGTGCCGGCGAGAGCTTCGCCGCCATCGTGATCGACCCGGAGACCCTACGCGAGAACACCGACGCGGTCGCCTTCGACCTGCGCCTGCTCAGCGCGCTCTCGCTCACGCCCGTCGTCATCCTCGGCTTCTACGGCACGGGCGCCGAGAACGAGAGCCGGCGCCTGCGCAAGAAGCTCGACGAGATGCAGGTCGCCGTGGAGTCGCTGTCGGTGTCTGCGCCGCGCGAGCAGCTGGTGGCGGCGACCGACCGCGGCGCCATACCGCTGGTGCGACTGCACGGCAACGACGCCGACGCGCGCTTGCTGCAGCTGGCGACGCTGCTCGACGACCTGCGTTCGCACAAGCTGATCTTCCTGCGCAACGAAGGCGGCTTGCGCGAGGGCGGACAGGCGCTGTCGGTGGTCAACCTGAGCGACGAGTTCGCCACCTTGATGGCTTCACCCGAGCTTCAGCCTGCACACAAAGCCCTGCTCAGCTGCTCGCGGCGGCTGGTGCTCGAGCTGGTGCAACACGAGCTCTTGGTCACCGTCACATCTCCGCTCAACTTGCTGCACGAGCTCTTCACCGTGAAGGGTGCCGGCACCTTGCTGCGGCGCGGCGCGCGCATCGTGCGTCACAGGGCGCTCGCTGGCGTCGATCTCGAACGCCTGCGCGCGCTGCTCACCAGCAGCTTCGGCAAGCCACCGCAGCCCCAAGTGCTGCAGCGCCAGTATCTCAACGCCTATATCGAAGAAGGCTACCGCGGCGCCGCCCTGGTCGCGCCCACGCCGCTCGGCGCCTACCTCTCCAAGTTCGCCGTGCCGCGCGAAGCGCAGGGCGAAGGCGTGGGCCGCGACCTGTGGCAGACCATGACCGCTGATCACCGCGTGCTCGTGTGGCGAGCGCGGCCGCACAATCCGATCCGCTCCTGGTACGAAAAGCAGTGCGACGGCCGCGCACGCGACAGCGGCTGGACGGTCTACTGGAAGGGCCTTTCGCCCGAGCGCATCCCCGACGCCATCGCGTTCGCACGCGCACAACCGGTCGACTTCTGAGCTTGCCGCCCGAGCTCGCGCTCAGCCCATCGGATACATGATCTCGCGCGAGATCTGATCGACCTTGAGCAACGCTTCCATCGGCAGCGTGACGCTCGCCGCCTTGAGCGTGTCTTCGAGCTGCTCCGGGCGCGTGGCACCGATGATGGTCGAGGCCACGAAGTCGCGACTCAAAGTCCAAGCGGTGGCGAAGGTGGTCGCAGACAGCTCGCACTCCGCCGCCACCTTCATGATGCGCTCGGTGCTCGCCAGCGTCCTTTCGTTCACGAAGCGCGCGCTCATCGCCTCGCCGCGCTTGCCACCCGTGCGGTACGACGAAAAGCGCGCGCCCTCGGGCCACGCGCCGCCTTGGTACTTGCCGCTGAGCACGCCGCCCGCGATGGGGCTGTACGGGATGAGGCTCACCTGCTCCTTGCGACATACGTTCGCGAGCTCGTCCTCGAAGCGACGGTTGAGCGTCAAGCGGTCAAGCGCGCGATGGCAGCGAAGCGGGCTGCTCTGGCCGCTTGCCCGCAAGCTCGGGCAGGCGCGTCTCCGCCACCAAATACAGTGGCCGCTGTTTGCTCTCCTCGAGCACCTGCCCCATGTACTCGCCGAGCACGCCCAATGTGAGCAGCTGCACACCCGACAGGAAGGAGACCAGCGCGGCGAGCGAGGTCCAACCACGGATGACCTCGTGGAACACCACGTTCATCACGATCGCGTACACGCCGAACGCGAACGCCAGCCCCGATACCGCAAGCCCCAGGTAAGTGGCCAAGCGCAGCGGCGCACGCGAGAAGCTAAGCACTGCGCGCAGCGCAAAGAGCAACATGTCACCGGCGCCGTAGTGCGTTCCGCCAGCCTGGCGATCGCCTTCTTCGTAGGGCAGCTCCACTTGCTTGAAGCCCACCCACGAATAGATGCCTCGCAAAAAGCGACTCTGCTCGCGCAGACGCCGGATCGCGCGCACGGCCTTGGCGTCGAGCAGGCGAAAATCCGGGGAGTCCGGCGTCACGTGCACCGGCGAGATGGTGTTGAGAAAGCGATAAAACAGCGCGGAGCTCATGCGTTTTCCCAGCGACGCGGTGCGCGCACCCTGACGCACGCCCGAGACGATCTCGGCACCGTTCTCCCAGGCCGCGATGAACGCCGGCAGCATCTCGGGCGGGTGCTGCAGATCGGCATCGAGCGTGATGACTGCATCGGCGTCGGCGGCATCGAGGCCCGCCGTGAGAGCCGCTTGGTGCCCGAAGTTGCGGGAGAAACGCAACAACCCCACGCGCGGATCGCGCTGCGCCAACGCCAGGCAACGCGCCGCGGTTCCGTCGTGCGAACCGTCGTCGATGAACAGCAAGCGAAACGTGTAGGGCAAACCCGCGATGACCGCGGCGGTACGTTCGTAGAACGCCTCGATACAGGCTTCTTCGTTGAACGCAGGCACCACGATGTCGATCGACCTTTCGATCGGCTTCTCGATTGCGTGCTGGGTCTGCGCAGCCGGGCTCTCGGGCGTCGTCACGGTGCGCCGACGATATCACGGCCCGCCCCCGCTGGGTTCTCTCGGACACGCTCGCAGAGGGCGACCACGTCGGCGTCACCGATCTCGCGCTTGCGGTCCGCGAGGGCCTGGAAGAGCGCATAGGCTGCCCCGAGCTCCGCCGCGCCGAGCGCGTAGCCGAGCGCGTGTGCACGCGACGCGAGCCCAGCCCTTCCCGAAAGCTTGCCGAGCACGATCTCGGTGCCATGCGCGTGACCGATCGACGCAGGGTCGATCACCTCGTAGGTGCTGCGGTGCTTGAGCACGCCATCCTGGTGGATGCCCGAGGCGTGCCGAAACGCGTTGCGACCCACGATGGCCTTGTTCGATGCCACGCGCATGCCGCTGCGCGCTTCGACGAGCGCCGAGAGCGGCGCGATGCCACGCGTGTGCACGTCCGTGTGCACTCCCATGCGTGGGCCGTGTACGGCGAGCGCCATCACGACTTCCTCGAGCGGCGTGTTGCCTGCACGCTCTCCAATACCGTTGACGGTCACCTCGAGCTGCCGCGCGCCGGCGCCCACCGCGCTGAGCGCGTTGGCGGTGGCGAGCCCGAGATCATCTTGGCCGTGGAACGAGAGCGTGGCCGCCAAAAGCTCGGGCACTGCGGCGTACAGCTCGGCGATGAGCTGGCAGAGCTGCGTCGGCAAGATGAAGCCCACCGTGTCCGGAATGTTGATGACCTTCGCGCCAGCGGCGAGCGCCGCGCGCACGAGCTGCGCCAAGAACGCTGGATCCGCGCGCGTCGCGTCCATGGGCGAGAACTCCACTTCGCCAACACGCGCCACCGCCAAGGCCACGCTGGCCTGCGCAAGCTCGATTACCTCCTGCCGGCTCTTGTGGAGCTGATGCACCACCTGCGCGTCACTCGCGTTGATGAACACGTGGATGCGTGGCTTGTGCGCGTGCTCGATGGCTTGCGCAGCGACTTCAACGTCGGCCGGCACCGCGCGACTGAGCGCGCAGACCCCCACGTCGCGAAGCTCGCGCGCGATGCAGCTGACAACAGCCACTTCGGCGGGCGAAGCGGCGGGAAAGCCGGCCTCGATCACGTCGACCCCGAGCGCCGCCAGCGCCCGGGCGATCTCGAGCTTGTCGGCCGCACTGAAGAGCACGCCCGCGGACTGCTCACCATCGCGGAGGGTGGTGTCGAAGATCTGGACTTTCTGACTTTGAGGCGCTGTAGACATGACGAAGCTCCGTTGCCGTTACGGCTTGCCGCTACGGTCAGGTGCTGGGACATGTCTCGAAGGCACAACCCTTTCCCGACCGGTGCGGCGGGATGGGGTTGGCTTGGTGTTCTGTATTCAGCCCAAGGCAACCCGTCCCGCCCTGCGCAGTAGCAGGCCGAGAGCGAGCGTTCCGAGGCCGAGACGAAGCACCATGATGGGCACAGAGTAGCGACAACGGTGGGCCTGTCAAATCGCGGCCAGCCGGGTAATCATCCTGCCGCGGTCCCCACGCTGTAGAATCCGGGACCTTACGCCCTCGTCGCTGCCCCAAGGAGCACGCCGCCATGACCTTCGCTCGCACCGTATACGCCTGCCTACTCGCCTGCAGTGTGTGTCTGGCCGTTGCCCCCGCAGCCCGCGCCGACGAGGCCGAGGGCCACTACCGCATGGGGCTCGACCACAAGAAGCGCGGTGAGACCAACGAGGCCATGCGCGAGCTGCGCGAGGCCGTACGCCTGCGCCCCGACCATGCAGCTGCGCACCTCGCGCTCGGTAGCTTGCTCGCCGACACCGGCGACTACGCAGCCGCCATCAAGTGCTTCGAGAAGGCCATCGAGCTGTCGCCCAACCACGCGGAGAGTTACGCGCTGGCGGGTGCCGCGCTCGTGCACCTCAAGCGCTACGACGATGCCGTCGTGCGCCTGCGCAAGGCCATCGAGCTCGACAAGGACGACAGCCAGAGCGTTGCGAACCTCGGCGCAGCGCTGCGTCAGCTGGGTAAGAACGCCGAAGCCATCAAGGTCATGCAGGACGCGGCCGAGAAGCACCCGCACGATGTCGAGCTGCTGAACAACCTCGGCGTCGCGCTGCGCAAGGAGCGCCGCTACGAAGAGGCCATCGTGTACCTGCAGCGCGGCCTCGAAGCCAAGCCGGGCGACCTCGGTCTCTTGCGCAACCTCGCGATCACCATGCGCGGTGTCCAGCGCTTCGCCGACGCCATTCCGCTCTACCGCCAGGTCATCGACAAGGACGCCAGCGACGCCGGCTCGTACTACGACCTCGCCAACTGCTACGAGAAGATGGGGCAGACCGACGAGGCCGTGAAGGCGTACGACCACTACGCGGTGCTCGTGAAAGACAAAGACCCCAAGGGCGCACAGCGAGCGCAAGAGCGCTCCAGCTCCCTGAAGAAGCCGTAAGCGGCGCCCGCCGCCGGAGCGCATTCGTCAGCTGCAAACGCCGCGCGCCACTGCCGCGCCGCTGCTCAGCGACCGTCGGGCAACTCGTCCCAGCGGCCGAAGATGCGGGTCTCGCGGCGCGGCCGGCGACCATGTTCGTGGCCGCCTGCCGACTCGAGCGCTGGCGCTGCGCGCTCTGCCTCTACCCGTGAGGAGGTCTCAGTCCGGATCCCAGCCGCGTGGTCTGTGGCTCGTTCGCGCATCGCTAAACCCTCCCAAGCCGCCCGAAATGCAGTGACAACACATTACTATAGATGTGCGGCAACGACAAGCGCGCAATCGGATCAACGATGGCGCCCGCGGTCGCCGCGACCCAAGCCGTGCGCGGGCCTATGGCATCTCGGCGCCGAGCTCGACGAGCCCGGCGGGCAGCTGGCCATCGCACGCCACCACGAAGATCAGCTCTTGGTTGCGGAGCTTGCCCACCGTCCCGGTCTTCACTCCGGAGGGGTTGTAGATGCCGATCTTCGCGCCCACATAGCGCTGGTAGTCCACACGCAGCACCGCCGTCGGGCCGCGCCGCTGCAAGATGGCCTGCAGCTGCGCCTCGCTCACGTAGCCTTCGTCGTTGAACGACACGATCAGGTAGCGCGCGCGCACCGCGTCCACCAAGGCTTGCAGCGCGTCGTGGATCTGCACACGCGAGTTGAACGCGCTCGTGTAGCTCTTGCAGTCGATGCGCTTGTTCGCGATGCCGTAGACCTCGGGCTTGTCCCAGCGCACCAGCGATTCCCACACGTGGTAGTTGTTGCGGTACTTGTGCTGGTTGTACGGCGGATCGAGGTACGCGACGTCGTAACTGCCGGTGCCGGCGCACTGCAGCGCGTCCAGCATCAGGACGTTGCCGCTCGGGCCAACCACGAGCTCCGGCATGCGCAGCTGCAGATCGTTGTGGGCGCGCGCCGCCCAACTCTTGAGATACGCCATCTGCAATCCCACGGTGGAGTCAACGCGATCGGCAGCTTCCATGAGCGAGACCAGCGCGATGGCTTGCAGCGGCAACGGCAAGCTCATGCCGGCGATGGCTTCGCGGATGGCGTCGACGCGGGCGCCGTTCTTCGGCTGGAAGTAGCGTGCGTCTTCGCAGAAGGTCTTGGTGAAGTAGCCGGGCGCGCCGGGCAGTGCGTCGAGCTGTGCGAGCAACTCGCTGGCGGGCGATAGCCAGCGATCGCGCTCGACGCCGACGTAGCACTGCGCAATCCAGTACGCGTACTCGTTGTGATCGTTGGCGGTGACGAGGTAGCCGCGCTCCTTCCACGCGCGCCCCACTCTCGCCGTGCCACTGAACAGGTCGAGCACGGTATGCACGTCAGGCAGCGCCGCGGTCACAGCCAGTAGCTGGTCCACGAGCTTCCGTTTGGAGCCGATGTACTTGATCATGCGGGCGGTCTGCCGGGCGCCAGCGGTGCGCGGCCCGGATGGTGGTGCCCGCAGCCAGGCACTGCAAGAGCGCAGTGGCGCAGGCTGGCGGGTCGGTCCGCGCGCGTCGCGGTAGATCGATCCAAATTCCCAGACGGAATCGCCTGCACGGTGTCGGATAATCGGGTACAGTGCGCGCGTCTTATTTAGCGCAGGCGGTAGACCAAACATGACAGCAAACTCGGGAAACCAGGCTCTCTCCACCAACAAGCAGCTGCTCGACTGGGTCGATCAGTGCGCCAAGATGACGAAGCCCGACCAGATCGTCTGGTGCGACGGCAGCGAAGAAGAGCAACGCCGGCTGACCGAGATCGCGGTCGCTCAGGGAGTGCTCGAGCCGCTGAACCAAGAGAAGCTCCCGGGCTGTTACTACAGCCGCAGCAACCCGAACGACGTCGCGCGCGTCGAGCACCTCACCTTCATCTGCACGCCCACCAAGGAAGAAGCCGGCCCCACCAACAACTGGATGGCGCCCGCCGATGCGTACAAGAAGCTGAGCGGGCTCTACGACGGCGCCATGAAGGGCCGCACCATGTACGTGGTGCCCTACGTGATGGGGCCGCTGGGCTCGTCGTCGTCGAAGATCGGCATCGAGCTGACCGACAGCGTCTACGTGGTCTTGAACATGCGCATCATGACGCGCATGGGCAAAGCCGCGCTGCAGATGATGGGTGACGGCAACGAGTTCAACCGCGGTCTGCACTCCACACTCGACGTCAACCCCGAGCGCCGCTTCATCTGCCACTTTCCGCAGGACAACACCATCTGGTCGGTGGGCAGCGGCTACGGCGGCAACGTGCTGCTCGGCAAGAAGTGCCTGGCACTGCGCATCGGCAGCTACCTCGGCCGCAACGAAGGCTGGCTCGCCGAGCACATGCTCATCCTCGGCGTGGAGAGCCCCGAGGGCGAAGTCACCTACGTCGCCGGGGCGTTCCCGAGCGCCTGCGGCAAGACCAACTTCGCCATGCTCATTCCGCCCAAGCGCTTCCACGGCTGGAAGGTCACCACCGTCGGCGACGACATCGCCTGGATGCGCGTGGGCTCCGACGGCCGGCTGTGGGCCGTGAACCCCGAGGCCGGCTACTTCGGCGTCGCGCCCGGCACCAGCATGAAGAGCAACCCGAACGCGATGCTCTCGGTGCGCAAGAACACGCTCTTCACCAACGTCGCCCGCACCAAGGACAACGACGTGTGGTGGGAAGGCAAGGACGGCGAAGTGCCGGAAGAGCTGACCGACTGGCAAGGTCGCCCGTGGAAGAAGGGCTCGGCCGACAAGGCTGCGCACCCGAACTCGCGCTTCACCTCGCCGGCCGCCAACAACCCGGCGTTGTCGAAGTTCTGGGACGACCCGCAGGGCGTGCCCATCTCGGCGATCATCTTCGGTGGCCGTCGCGCCACCACCGTGCCGCTGGTCGTGCAGTCGTTCAACTGGACGCACGGCGTATACTTTGGCGCCACCATGGGCTCGGAGACCACCGCAGCTGCAACGGGCAAGGTCGGCGTGGTGCGTCGCGACCCGATGGCCATGCTGCCGTTCTGCGGCTACGACATGGGCAGCTACTTCCAGCACTGGCTTGCGATGCAGTCGAAGATCCCCATGCCGCCGAAGATCTTCATGGTCAACTGGTTCCGCCAGAACGCCCAGGGCAAGTTCGTGTGGCCAGGCTTCGGCGAGAACATGCGCGTGCTCAAGTGGGTCATCGACCGTGCGCGCGGCAAGGTCGGCGGCCAGGAAACCAAGATCGGCTGGGTGCCACGCCCAGGCGACCTGGATCTGTCCGACATGGACATCTCCGAAGAAGACGTGCTCGAAGCGACCAAGATCGATCCCGTCGAATGGAAGCGCGAGCTGGAAGCCCAGGGCGAGTGGTTCGACTCGCTCGGCTCGACGGTGCCCAAGGCGCTGCGGCTGCAGCGCGAGCTGCTGCTCGAGCGCATCAAGTAGCGTGGGCGCGACGTGACGCTACCGATCGCGCGCGGCGTGCTCGGTCTAGGCTCCAACGAGGACCTCTACGACCCTGCGAACTGGCAGCATCAGGTGCGTCACGCGGTCACGTCGCTGCCGGCGCTGGAAGCCGCGCTCGTGCTCGACGAAAGCGAACGCCAGGGCGTTGCGCGCGCGCTGGGCGACGGCTTCCCGATGTCGATCACGCCCTACTACTTGGGGCTGTGCGACAAGCACGACCCGCGCTGCCCGATTCGCCTGCAGTGCGTGCCGCGCATCGAGGAAGCGCGGGAAGCACGCGGCGACCTGCGCGACCCGCTCGGTGAAGAAGCGCACGAGGTCGCGCCGAGTCTGGTGCAGCGCTACCCCGACCGCGCGCTCTTGCTTGCAACGGACCGTTGTAGTGTCTACTGCCGCTTCTGTACGCGCTCGCGCATGGTCGGCGGTGGCGGCGGCGCGCGGCCGCTCGCGCATCTGCAAGGCGCATTCGACTACCTGCGCGCCCACCCTGAAGTGCAAGACGTCATCGTTTCCGGCGGCGATCCACTGGTGATGTCCGACGCGCGCATCGCGGCCCTCTTGACCGAGCTCGCCAGCATCGAAAGCGTGCTCTACGTGCGCGTGGCGAGCCGCACGCCCGTCACCTTGCCGCAGCGCATCACGCCCGAACTGTGCCAGGCGCTGCGTGCGCACCCGGCCGTCTGGTTGATGACGCACTTCAATCATCCCAAAGAGCTCACATCCCAGTCGCGCGCCGCGTGCGCGCGCCTGGTGGACCACGGCATCCCCGTGATGAACCAGACCGTGCTCTTGCGCGGCGTGAACGATCAAGCAAGCACGCTCGAGCAGTTGTTCCGGGGCCTCGTGCGCGCGCGCGTGCGCCCCTACTATTTGCTACAGGCCGACCCGGTGCGTGGCACCTCGCACCTGCGCACGCCGATCGCGACGGGTGTCGAGCTGATGGCGCAGCTGCAAGGGCGCCTGAGCGGCATCGCGCTGCCCAAGCTCATCGTCGACACGCCAGGTGGCAAAGGCAAGGTGCCCATCGGCCCCGACTACGTGGTCGCGCAGCACGCAGGCACCACCACGCTGCGCACCTTCCGCGGTGAGCTCGTCGACTACATCGATCCCGAGACCCCGAGCTGATGGCGAGCGACTTTGCACGACCGTGGTTGCGGCCCGAAGCGCGCATCGCCGTGATCGCGCCCTCGAGCCCGTTCGATGCCGAGGCGTTTGCCAAGGGCGTCGCGCGCCTGCGCACGCGCTACGAAGTACGGCACGATCCGCGCATCCTGGATCGCTCGGGCTTTCTCGCCGGCGACGACACCCGCCGCCTGCGCGAGCTGGGCGCGGCGCTCGAAGACGACTCGGTCGACGCCATCGTCGCGGCGCGTGGCGGCTACGGGGCAACGCGCTTGCTCGCACGGCTCGATCCGGCGCGGCTGCGTGCACGCCCGAAGCTGCTCGTGGGCTTCAGCGACATCACGGCGTTGCATGCGCTGTGGGCGCGCGCGGCAGTGGCCTCGGTACACGGCAGCATGGTGGCCACGCTCGGCAATGCCAGCGACGCGCTGTTCACCCGCTGGCTCGACGCCGTCGAAGGTCGCGGCCCGGCGCGCGTCGGCAACCTGCAAAGTGTCGTTGCAGGTCGCAGCGAAGGCGTGCTCGCCGGTGGCAACCTCACGGTGCTCACGGCGTTGATCGGCACGCCTCACTTCCCGAGCCTCGAAGGCGCGGTGCTGTTCCTCGAGGATGTCGGCGAGCGGCCTTACCGCATCGACCGCATGCTCACCACCTGGCGCAACGCCGGCGCGTTCAGAGGTGTGCGCGCCGTGGTGCTCGGCGCATTCGAGAAAGCCGAGCCTGGTGAAGATGGCGTGAGCGCTGCCGAGGTGCTCGCCGAACGCTTGCGTGAGCTCGGCATTCCGGTCGCCGCAGGGTTGCCCGCCGGACACCTCGACGACAACTTGGAGCTGCCGCTGGGCACGCGCGTCACGCTCGACGCCGACAGCGGCGAGCTGTTCTTCCACGATCGGAGCCCAGCGTGAGACCTATGTATCTCGTGACGATGCTGCTTGCGCTGCTTACCGCTTGCGGCTCGTCGCTGCCGGAGCGCTACGTCATCGAGCACGATCTCGGTGCGTTCGGCTACCGCCGCTATCAGAAGACGCTCGACGTGGAGATCGTGGTCGAAGGCAATCCCGCGGTGGGCCACACCGCGAGCTACATGCGGCGCGAGGGCGACAAGCAAGTGGCCGTCACGACCGCGTTCGTGACGGTGTACCAGCACGCCGCATCACTTGCTGCCGAGGCCCGTGAACGACTGACCACGCTCAGCAGCTATCAGTTCTCGGTGCGGGAGCTGGCCGGTGCCGATGTCTGGAGCCTGGACGGCGGCAAGTCCGAACGCTGGGCGATCTGGGTGAGCGGGCCCTACCTGGTGAAGATCGGGGCACCGGCGAGCGAGGAGCTGCCGATGGAGCTGGTGAAGGCGTACCTCGCGCTCTACCCGAGCGACCTCGACGAGCACGGTCGCGCAAAGGCTGGAAAGAGCAGCGCCGGAGCCGCGAAGGCTGCCGCGGCGGAAGACAAAGACCTGCCGCTTCCCGCGTCGCTGCGCGAAGGCGCGCCGCGCTGAGGTTTGCGAACGCGCAAGGGCGCTCCACGAGCGAGTTTCGCGCAACCACCGCGGGCGTGCGGAGGTTGCTCCCCGTTTGCACTGGCGATACGGTCTAACCGCGTCGCGGCGCTCTACGCCGCAGCTCTAGGTGGCGAAAGGGAGAATCCAATGACACAGGCTTGGAAATTGGGGATGACGGCCGCGACGATCGTGCTCGCCGTGGCGTGTGGCAGCTCGAAGCCAACCACGACCGCTGGCGCGGGCACGGGTGGTGGCGCAGGTACCGGCAGCGGCGCTGGCACCAGCGGCGGCGCTGGCACCAGCGCTGCGTGCGGCAGCAGCAAGGCGCCGACCAGCGGCAGCGCGTGCGCGACCTGCCTGCAGGCGCATTGCAACGCCGAGGCCAGCGGCTGCTACGGCTCGGGCTGGGCGAGCGGCACCTACTCGGGCGGCGCCTGCTCCACATTCATCAGCTGCACCATGCAGTGCCAATGCAACGATGCCACCTGCGCACAGGGCTGCATCTCGAGCCTCAACGCGGCGTGCCAGAGCTGTTCGAGCAACCTGAGCAACTGCCAGACGACGAGCTGCGGCAACGAGTGTGGCAGCACCAGCATCAGCGGCGCAGGCACGGGTGCTGCGGGCACGGGCGGCGCGGGCACGGGCACAGCCGGGATCGGCGGCGCTGCAGGCACAGGTGCTGCGGCGCACACCTGCGCTCAGCTATCGGCATGCTGCGGCACGCTGACCGGCAAAGCCATGATGGCCTGCACGCAGGCGGCGCAGGCCATGATGGACAGCCTCTGCAGCCAAGTGTTCACGGTCCTCGGCTGCAAGTAAGCAGAGGCAGCAGCAACACAACGCACATCGCCCGCATCCATCCACGCGCAACAGCGCGTGGCGCAAGGCGCACCTCACGGTGTGCAACGCGGTCCGGGCGATGTACTTTTCAGAACACGGGCACCGGAAACGGCGGACCCGGATTGGCGTCGCCGGCTCGCATGCGCATTCAGCATATCACGCACGCGCGGGCCAAGAACCCCTCAGCACGCGCCGCGATTGGTAGCCAGATGAAGGCGCGCGCGTACAAGCGCTACTCGTCGATGAACTCGACCGACGCGCCCTCGCCTGGCGCCGCAGGCAGCTGACTCACGAAGCCGGAGCGACCCACCGGCAGGCCGGGAAACCAGCTGAAGAACTCGGCGAGCTTCACCTTGCGCTCCTTGGGCAGGTAGTCGAAGTTCGCGCCGCGGTCGGTGATCTCCCAGTACTCGGACGACTGCACGCCGAACAGCTCGTCGCGGATCGACGCCAGGCGTGTGAGGTCTTCGCCAGCCATGTCTTCGTAGACCTGTCGCGCACGCGTTCTGTCGTCTTTGAGCAAGTAGTACGTGGCCAGCTTCACCTGCGCCTTGCGTACGCCGCGCAAGCTCGCCTCCTGCACCTCGCCTTCGCTCTCTTTGTCCACGCGCAGGAACAAGCGCAAGAGATCGTCGAGCACCGGCGAGCTGCGATCGAGCGCGGTCTCGTTGAGCGTGCACAGGTCGTAGGCGACCGTCTCGAGAATGAAAGGCAAGCTCGCGCTGAAGGAGATGAGCCCGTAGTACTTGAAGTAGCGCGCGATCTCGACCGCGTACGCGCCGCGCTTGTAACTGAGCAGCGCCTCAGCCAGCAGCCGGTACTGATTGAACACGTTGTAGGCCGTGCGCACGTCTTTGGCGTTGATGGCCGCGCGCAGGTAGGTGTTGAAGAACTTCATGCACAGGTGCAGCAGCTCGGTCTGGTTCTGCCGTGCGGCTTCCTCGGCGAGCAAGCGCGTGTTGATGGCGATGACGTACGCGATGTCGCGCATGTGATTGAGCGCCTCGGCGTAGACCATCTGGTACTGCCGCAGCACCTTCATCTCGAACCAGATGCGCCGCTGCGCAACTTCGCCCAGTACTGCGGCGTCCATCGACACGAAGTCGGGGTTCTGCGCGATCTCGCCTTCCACGCGAAACCAAGCGGGCGACAGCCCGGCGCGCACGCCCTGGTAGTCGATGGCCAGCTGTTTGAGCGCGTTCACGCTCGCCATCGACACACCCTTGTCGCGGTGCTCCATGGCGTTGACGGCCACGTCGGCCAGCTGCTCCACGCCGCGGCTGGCCTCGCGCTTGCGCTCGTCGATGTCGGCCTTGCCACCCTTGTGCGCGATCACTTCCAGCGTGTGCGTGGAGATGCGATCGACGATCTGCACCGGGTTCAGGTACGCGAACACGAAGTTGAAGTACGGCAGCAAGATCAATAGACACGCCGTGAGCAGCGTCATCGTCACGCCGATGCTGATGTACGGCATGAAGCCGCCAGCGCCCTGCGACTGATCGATGATCATCGTGACCCACAGCGCCTCGACGGCGGTGACCACGAACAGGCTCATCACGAAGAAGTTCGTCGGCTCGGCGATGAACAGCTCGGTGACCCGGTGCGTGTAGCGGTTGCTGGCCAACTCCACGATGATGGCCACGACCGTGATCGCGATGGCCAACACGGCTGCAACGATCTCGCCTGCGTTGCCGAGCGTGTTCGCTGCTGCCGAGGGATTGGGGTGAATCACCAGGCGAAACAGCGCCCACGGATCGCCCAGCGCGCTCGAATCCGCCAAGCACGTGAGCACGAAGAGCGTGAGCGAGAGCCCGAGCAACACCGACAGCGGCAAGAGCCAGATACGCCAGGGGGAAGCAGTGGGGTGAGCCATGGCAGATTGCGAGCGGTGACGACGGCGGGGCCGGCCATGATAACGCACCCCGAAGGCGATTTGCGCGAACCTACGACTGGCGTTAGGTTGCCCCTCCCCCTCGTCACGGCCCGAAGCACCCCATGACCGCTGACCTCAGCCAATCGCCGCCCTCGACAGCGGACGCGCCTGTGGCCGCGCCTGCTGCCCCCGCCAGCACTACCGCACCCGACCCGGCACGCGCCGAACAGGCCCTGGCCTGGGCCACGGCCGTCGGCACCACCGACCCGGAGGCGCTGGGCAACCCGCCGCCCACCCCGAGCCGCGAAGACTGGCGCGCGCTGTCGCTCGAGAAGTTCCGCCACTACCTCGACCAGCTGCTGCTGGGCCGCCACACCCAAGAAGGCCTCGAAGCCCTCAACCTGTGCGGTGCGCTCGAACCGTGGATGCCCGAGGTGCACGCGCTGGTCGGCTTCGGCGACGGCGAGTGGCGCCACAAAGACGTCTGGAAGCACACCAAGCAAGTCGTCTGGCAATCGGTGCCGCGCCTGCCAGTTCGCTGGGGCGCGCTACTGCACGACATTGGCAAGGTGAAGACGCGCAAGATCGAGCCGAGCGGCGAAGTGCACTTCTTCGGCCACAGCGAGGTCGGCGCCGCCATGTTCCGTCGCAAGGTCGCCGCGCGCCTGGGCTTCAACGGCGAGCTCTACGAGCGCGTGCACTACTTGATTCTGCACCACCTGCGCGCCAGCCAATACGCCGGCGAGTGGACCGACTCTGCCGTGCGCCGCTTCGGCAAAGAGATGGGCGATGGGCTGACGGATCTGCTCGACCTGAGCCGTGCCGACATCACGACGAAGCGTCCGGAGAAGAAGAAGCGTGGGCTGCGGCAGGTCAGCGATCTGTCAGAGCGCATCGAGAAGCTCGCGGTGGAAGACGCGAAGCTGCCGCCGCTGTCGAAGGGCATTGGTACTGCGATCATGGAGCACTTCAAGCTCGCGCCTAGCAAGAAGGTGGGAGACTTGAAGAAGCTGCTCGAGACGGAGATTGCGGCGGAGAGATTGGAAGCGCGGCGCGAGGATGAGTATTACTTGGCGTGGTTGGCGCAGAGGCGTGGGGAGTTGGGGATCTGAGGTGGCCGGCCGCTTCGGCCGGCCAGTGCGGTGCGATGGCGGGCTGGGCTGGGGCGGCGTACACTGACAACAACCGCCTGGCGACACAGCACGAGGCCCGCATGCCGTCACCCAGCTACACTCAGGACCTGCTCGACAAGATCCGCACGCTGCCCGACGACAAGATCGCCGAGGTCGCCGACTTCGTCCAGTTCCTCAAGCTCAAG
>JADGRE010000385.1 GCA_017881185.1 Pseudomonadota bacterium
TAGCACCGCCGCGGTCCAGCCCGAGTGAGGATGAGCGTTGACGAAGCTCTCGAACGGCGCGAGGAAGCCGTCCTCTGCCGCTGTTCACCCCGAAGGGACCACCTGATTTTCCGGATGATGGGACCAGGGGTCAGTCGTCGCGACCGGCGTGATGATGCGCGACGACGGTGTCAGTTGTCGAGGCCTCGGAGGCTCGCGTCAGCGGGCCGACGTACGGCGCGTCAGCGCCGTCTTCCGATCGTTGGCTTCTTGTCTGCCGGCGCGGGCGGTGGCGGGTCATCATCGCGCACCTTGGGCTTGAGCTTCGCGCGGTACGACTCGCCTTCGACGATGAGATCGTACGCGGCGTGCGCGAAGCGATCGACAGCACTCTGACCGAGCAAGACATCGTCGAAAGTCGCGAGCCACTCGTTCGTGTCGCGGTTGCTGGTGACGAGCGTGGAGGCGCGACCGCTGCGCTCGACGAAGAGCTGATAGACATCGCGGCTCTCGTCGCGTGTCATCGGCTCGAGCGCGAAGTCGTCGACGATCAGCAGGTCCACCGTGCACAGCTCGGTGAGCAGCGCGTCGCGCGAGTTGTCGAGGCGGCTCTGCTTCAAGCGCCTGAGCATCGCGTCGGCCCGCGTAAAGTGCACGTTGTAGCCGTGCCGGCATGCGATATGCCCGATCGCGCTCGCAAGAAAGGTCTTGCCCACGCCGACGGGTCCGAGGATCAGCGCGTTCTTGTTGAGCTGCACAAAGCGCAGCGATGCGACCTCGGCGAGCACGCGCTTGTCGTAGCGGACCTTCGTCGCCCCGTCCCATCGCTCCAGCTGCATCGCGGGGTCGAGACCGGCGCGGTCTGCGCGTCGCTGCGCTGCGGTGCTCTCGCGACGCGAGACCTCGTCGGAGAGCACCAGCAGCAGAGTGTCTTCCACGTTGAGCTGCTGCTTGTCTGCGAGCACCAGGCGATCTGGAAGCGTTGCAATGAGATGCCCGAGCTTGAGCTTCTTGAGCACGTTCTTGAGGTCGGCAGAAAGCACAGGCGCTTGCATCACGTCACCTCCTTGCGTGTCGCGTAGCCATCGGCAGAGCGCGCGAAGCGCGGCGTGCTTGGCAGCCTGCGCACGTGCCCTTGCTCGGCGGCTGCGTCCTCGATGCGGATCGCATGCTTGAGCATCCGACCGATGCGCGGCACGTCGATGACATCGAAGTCGAGTGCGCTCTTGCACACCGCATCCACGCGCGCATCGCCGTAGCGGTCGCACAGCCGCACCAGCTCGTAGCCCTGGCGCATCGTCGTCCACGGCAGTGGACCACCGAGCAGTCGTGTCGCGTAGCGGCCCACGTGCTCACCGCGCTTCTGTGCTCGCACCAGGAGCGCATCCACGCTGCGCATCGCGTACGGGGCGACGCCACTGGGATAGTCGTTTGGGTCCGTCGAGCGCTTGCCAACAGCCACGCGCGGATGCGTCTTGATCAGTTCGGTCCCCGCGTACACGCGCACGATGCGACGGTCCGCGCGTACCCGCACCTCGCGACCGATGTGCTTCGTCGGCACCGAGTATAGTGACTTGAGCACCTGCACGTGATGGTCAGGATGCACCTTCGCCGTTGCCCAGTGCGGCACATCGAAGCGCTCAGTCGGCGCCGGCGAAAGCAGCGCTTGCTCCTGTTGCTCGAAGACCTCACGCGGTCGCGCACGCGTCGTGCCGTGCACACGCATGCCGGCGATCTCGCAGCACCAGTGCAGCGCGCTCGCGCGTGCTTCGTCGAGCGAGCCGAAGCGCTCGCCGCTCCACCAGCTCTCGCGCACGTACGCCACCTGGTTCTCGACGCGGCCCTTGTCCTTGGGCGAGCGCACGCGCGCAGCATCGACGAAGAGCCCGCGCGCCTGCACGTAGTCTGCAAATGCCGGCACCAGCACCGGCCCCAGAGGGTCGGCCTTGCTCACCATCGACGATGCGTTGTCAGGCACGATGCGTTGCGGCACGCCACCGAAGACGCGCCACGCTTCATCCAGGCCCTCGCACGTAGCCTCCGTCGTCTGCGCATACGTCGGCCAAACAAACTGGTAGCGGCTGAAGCTCAGCGTGATGATCAGCACGTGCAGCTTGCGCACCTCGCCGCTCTGCGCATCGACCAGCTCTCCCATCAGTCCAAAGTCCACCTGCGCCTCTTCGCCGGCTGGCGCATCCGCGATGCGCACCGTCGGCTTCACGCGGCCAAAGCCGAGCTCGTCCATCGCGTACCGGCGCAACGTCGCATAGCTCACTTCCACGCCGTGATCGCGCGCGAGCAGCGTCGCGATCTTCGTCAATCGCAAAGGACGCTTCTCGCCGAGCCACGCAACGATGCGCTCGCGATGCGCACCGAGCTTGGCGCGCTCCACGCTCAGCTCTGCGGCCGGGCGCATCTGCACCTGCTGTGCGATCACATGCACCACCGCATCGTCGAGCACGGCGTCTGCAGTCACGCCCAGCGCCTTGAGCGCATCGACGTACCGACGCACCGTCTTGCGATCGAGCCCCGTCTCGCGCGCGATCTCGCGCAATCCCTGCCGCGCCTGCCAGCGCCGCGCCACTTCTCTCACTTCGATCATGGTTAACTCCCGAAAACTCACTGAGGACCTCCTGCACGACGCCCTCGTCGGCAGCAGCAGGCTCCTCGGGTTGGTGTTCGAGCGCGATGACCTCGGACCTCGGCTTCAGTGGTCCCATGACCCTGAAAATCCGGTGGTCCCATGACCCTGAAAATCCAGGGCCACGCCCCCTCGAGGGTGGTCCCATGACCCTGAAAATCAGTGGTCCCTTCAGGCTGAAAATCTCAGCCCGAAGGTGGTCCCTTCATGGTGAAAACCGGCATTCCTGCGACAGTCCGCCCTTGTCGAACTTGCTCGCCATGCTCTGCCAATAACGTCGTCCCAGACGTGCCATGCCGAGACCGTCGCCCACGCTCGGCAT
>JADGRE010000191.1 GCA_017881185.1 Pseudomonadota bacterium
CCGGCGCCGGTGTCGGCAACGAGCTGGCAGTGCGCGTGCTCGTATGGCAAGGCTGGTCACTGGGCGCCGAGCTCATGACTTTGCGGCGCAGCACTCGCAGCCAGAGCCTCAGCGATACGCGACTGAGTCAGCTCACGGCGAGTGCTGCCCGGCGGCTGCAGCTCTTGGAGTGGCTCGAGTTGCGCGCCCAGCTTGGAGCTGGCTACGCGAACCTGTGGTTCGATGATGCGCACGCCCTGACGGACGGCTTGAGCCTGCGGGCATCGGCGATCCTGCAGGGGCGTCTGGTGGAAGGCGTGTGGCTCGAGCTCAGCGCGGGCGCGCTGGCCCTGCCGCTCGGCGGCAATGGCGACACGGCGATCACCGTGCCCTTGACCGCCTTCGTGAGCTTCGGCGTGTGTGCTCGAGCGTCGATCGCGCATCGAGCAGACGAGCGTTGAGCACCGCTCAGTCCGCCGGGATGATCTCGATGTTCTTGTAGCCGCGCAGCTGCGCGCGCCCATCGCCGTGCATCAGCTCGACCGCGCCGTCGCCAGGATCTTCGTAGACTGGCAGCGGTTGCCGGCAGCTGGTGCCGTGGTCGCGGTTGCTCCAGCTGCGCGGGGCTCTCACCACGACGTGCGGTAAGCCGGTGCCGAGCAGCTCCACGGCGACACAGGGCGTGGGCGGATTGCTGCTGACGGCGGCGGCGTCGGTTTCGGTGCCGCCGTCCGAGCCGTCGCCGAACGGATCGATCTCCGCGTAGTCGGGACAACGGCCGACCACACTGTCGGTTGCGGCGCGGGGTTCCCAAGACAGATCCGCCACCTGCGCCGGCCCGAGCGCGAGCCGATGCGTGGGAGCCGCGGCCTGCTTGCGTGCCAACGCGCGCAGCTCGTCGGGCGTCGCCGCGCACGCGGCGTCGGCCGACAGCCAGCGCAGCTGCAACGTGAGCGCAGCACCACTGTGGTTCACCAGGTACGGACCGAGGCGGAATGGCTTGATCGAGGTGGTCGCGACGCATAGCCCTGCCGCGCAGACGAGCACCACGCGCTCCCACCACGGCCAAAGCGCGGACCGCTCGGAAGACCCCCGCAGCATGTGAATGGTGAGTGGCAGCACGGCCAGCGCGAGCAAGTCGGAGGGGTCGGCCACGAGCTGCGATGGCAGGCCGAGCTGCGCCAGCAACGCATCCAGGCTCGCCGCGCACGCCGCCGACAGCTTGCAGACGACGAAGCCCATGACCACGAGCCCTGCCGCCCAGGGGCGCAAGGTTCGCAGCCGGCCGCGGCACAGCTCGGCGGCCACAATGGGCCCGACGATCAGGCCCGCAACATCACTGAGCTTGCCGGTCAACCACCCAGGCAGCACGTGCGCGAGCTTCAGCACGTGATCGTTCAGTGCTAAGGTCAGCAGCGCCACTACGAACGCGGGGTGGCACAAGGGTCGAGCGAGCCAGTGGCGATTGCTGGTGCGCATGGGACGAAAGCAACTGCACGAGCATGCCCGATCGTTCAGCCGAACGCGACGTCTTGCGCCGGGGCCCCATGCGGGCTCGCTGTGTACGATGGGCTGAGCTCATCACGTTGTGCGTGTGCGCAGGTTGTTCGTTCGTGGCGGTGTCCGGCCCGCCGGCCGACCATGCACAACGCGTGTACTTCGACTGCACCACCAGCAAACTCGCGCCACTCATCGACTTGGCTGCGGCTGGACTGTTCGCAGCCTCGGCGCTCGTGCCCGTCACGAACGACTCGGGCTACGACAGCCAAGAACGCGTCAGTGCCGCCGCGATCGGTCTGGGCCTCACCACGCTCGAGCTCGTCGCGGGCGTTCAAGGCTGGCGTGCCACCGATGAATGCAGACACGCCAAGCGCGCGCTCGCCCAGCGCCTGGAAGAACAGCGTGTGCGGGCCGCGCGGCCCGCGGGGTGCCGCGCGGACATCGAGTGCAAGGGCGAGCGCATCTGCATGGAGGGCCGTTGCGTCGATCCGCCGGCTGGCGCCGTCCAGCCGTCCGCTGCGGAGCCGCTTGCACCTCCGCTCACGCCCGATCCGCCGGCGTCCCGCTGAGTTCACCGACCGGCGACGCGGCCACCAGGGCCATGACAGCTCGTTTCGAGCTCTGGCACTCGGGCGTGCTGCTTGCCAGGTAATCCTACCCGGAGTAGGATTGCCTACATGGCTGCCGAAAAGATCAGCGTCACGGTCGACGAACACTTGATGAAGTGGGCGCGTGGTGCGGCGAAGAAGCGGCGCATGACGTTGTCGGCTGTGGTGGCGGAGGCGCTGGAGCTGCAACGACAGCATCAGGCGCGCGAGCGGTACCTGAAAGAGGCGTTGTCAGGCATCGCCGCGGATGAGATTGAGCGCAGAACCGCCGAGGCGTACCGTGAAATCTTCGGGCAATCGGACGCGGCAGAATGATTGGCGCGACCTTCGACACCGGAGCGTTGATAGCGCTCGAACGACATGACCTTGGCATGGTGATCAAGCTTCGCGTCCTTCATCAGGCCGGAGTTCCGATCACGATTCCAGCGAATGCGGTGGTCGAGTGGTGGCGCAAGGGCCACGGCCAGCCATCCATTCTCGAGTTCGGCACCGTGGAGGCGTTGAGGGATACGGTCGCCAAGGCCGCCGGCGAGGCGCTTGCCAAGGTGCGTGGCGCCACTGCGATCGATGCTACCGTGATGGCGTCGGCCGCGCAGCGCGGAGATCGAGTGTTCACCTCCGACCCGCGGGATATGCAAAAGCTGCAGCGGCACTTCCGGGCCGTCGCCGACATCGTCCCCGTCTGACGCTCACGGCTGCTCGTCAATCCGCGGTTCTCAGCAGCGCAGTTCGAAACTCTGGCACTCGGGCGTGCTAGAAGACCCTGAGCTTGGAACTTCACGGGAACACCGCTGGCCTCGGCCCCTCGGAACGCAAAGCGCTCGAGCGCCTGTACCGCCGCCGCGTGCCGTTCTCGCAGCTCACCACGCCGGAGCTCACGCGCGGGCTATGCGAGGCTTCGCAGCTTTCGCGGCGCCAAGTGGGCGTGTTGCTCAACCGCTCGGGCGACGTCGAGTACGTGGTCGTCGGCGATGCCGCCAAGCTCTTCTTGCCTGACATCGGCCGTGCGCGCGCCGGCTCAGGCCGCTTTCGTGGCTTGCGCTTGCTCCACACGCATCTGCGCAGCGAGCCGCTGACGCGTGACGACCTCGTCGACCTCACGCGCTTGCGTTTGGACTTGATCGCCGCGATCTGTCTGTCGCCCGAAGGTGAAGCGCGCAGCGTCTACTACGCGCACTGCGTGCCCACCACCGCGGGCGGCGAGCTGCCGTACCGCAGCTTCGGGCCCATCCCGTACGCGAAGCTCGACGCCGACCCGGCAGAGATCGTGCGCTCGCTCGAGGAAGAGTTCGCGCGCGTGGCGCGTACGCGCACGGTGAAGGCCAAGGACGGCCGCGCGATCTTGCTGCACGTCTGCGACAAGGCGCATGCGGCGCAAGTGCCGACCTCGCTGCACGAGCTGTCGGAGCTGGCGCGCACGGCGGGCGTCGAGGTGGCCGACAGCGTGGTGCAGGTGCGCCCGCAGGTCGATCCGAAGACCATCGTCGGCCGCGGCAAGCTGGAGGACATCATCATCCGCGCCATGCAGCTCGACGCCGACCTGCTCATCGTCGATCGCAACCTCAACGCTGCGCAGGCTGCAGCCATCGCCAAGCTCACCGACATGCGCGTCATCGACCGCACGCAGCTCATCCTCGACATCTTCGCGCAGCACGCACAAAGCCAGGACGGCAAGCTCGAGGTCGAGCTGGCACAGACGCGCTATCTATTGCCGCGCCTGGGTACACGCGACGACGCGCTCTCGCGCTTGACCGGTGGCATCGGCGGTCGCGGCCCTGGCGAAACCAAGCTGGAGATAGGCAAGCGCCGCGCGCGCGAGCGCATCAGCTACCTCGAAGACCGCCTGGCCGAGCTCGAGAAGCGTCGCAAGCAGCAGCGCCATCGGCGCAGCGAGTCGAGCGAGCCGCTCTTGGCGATCGTGGGCTACACCAACGCGGGCAAGAGCACGCTGCTCAATGCGCTCACCGGCAGCGACGTGCTGGTCGAGAACAAGCTCTTCGCCACACTCGACACCCGCTCGCGCAAGCTGCGGCTGGGCGAAGGGCAGGGCGTGGTGCTCACCGACACGGTGGGCTTCATCCGGGATCTGCCGCGCGAGCTGTTCAGCGCGTTCAAGGCGACCTTCGAAGAAGCCGCGGAAGCCGACCTGCTCTTGCATGTGGTCGATGCAGCCGACCCCGCCTGCGAGGACCACATTCAGACGACCGAGTCGCTCTTGCGCGAGCTCGAGCTGATGGGCTTGCCGCGCATCGTCGTGTTCAACAAGGCCGATCAGCTGCCCGCCGAGCAAGCCGAGCACCTGGCCGCGCGCTATCAGGGCGTGGCCATCAGCGCGACGCAACCCGCTACCCTCGGCGCATTGCTCTCGCGCCTGCGCACGCAGCTCTTCGCGGCGGCAACCTCATCCGAGGCGACGACCCAGCAACCGCTCGCGCCTACTTCGCCACCGGCTTGAGCGCGACCTTGCCGTCTTTCACCACGACCTCGAAGTCGATCTTCTTGCCGGCGTGCTTCTTCTCGAACGAAGGCAGGATGCCGCGCAAGCTCTTCTCGATGGTCTCGAGCTTCACGTTGTCGACGCGTTCCGAGTTCTGTTTGCGCGCGGCCACGTAGCGGTCGTAGATGCGCTTCATGTCGTCGGACGACAAGCCGCCGTTACCGCCCGTGCTCGGCGCTGCGGCTGGGCCGGCCGCACGCGCCGCGGTCGCCGTTGCAGCTGATGGCGGCGGTGGAGCCTTGGACACCATGCCAGCTTGCCCCGCGGGCAGCGGCAACGCGAAGGGTGAAATGCTGCGCGGTCCGGCCGGCGGTCGCGGCGGCACGGCCGGCGGCTTCTTCACTCCGGGTGCGCCAGGGGTCAGCGACGCGCCGGGCGGTGCCGCTGCGGGCGGCGCTGGGGCAGCGGGCGCCGTCGAAGCCACTGGTGCAGCTGCCTGGGCTGGCTTGAACGACACCACGCTGCGTTCGGCGCTGCGCTGCTCCACGCGCTGCTCCACAGCAGCCTCGGCCTCGCGCAACACGTCCTCGAGCGCGGCGTCCATGTCCGGGTCGAGCTGTACATCGACGTCGGTGCCGTAGGAGATCTCCGGCTCGGCGCCTTCGCGCAAAGCTTGGTCGCGCAGCTTTTTCGCGCGCAGCACGTCGCGCTGGTAGGTGCCTTCCTCGATCTGCCGCGCGATGCGCCGCCAGTAGGTGATGAAGGTGGTGTGACGCTGTTGCAGCTGGTGCAGGCGGAAGCGCAGGCCGGTGTTGCGAATCTGCTCGCGCTTGAGGCGCTGCAGGATGTCGTCGATCTCCTTGCGCGCGACCGCGGGCTCCGTGCGCTCGAAGCCGGCGAACCACTGCTCGTAGAGCATCTTGAGGCGCCGCAGCCGAACCTCGGCATCACTCAGCAGGGCCTCGAAGTGCTTTTGCTCCATCGTCGTCTAGACCCGACCCACCAGCGGCGGAGTCAACTGTGTCAGCGGTGTCGGCGGTGTCAGTAGGGTCACAGCGGCTTGACTACGAAGTTGTCGACGGTGATCGCGGCTTCCCAGTTGTTCCAGGCGAAGTGGTCGTGCCCCGGACCCCAAAGCGGCGCTTTGTCGGTCATGGAAACCAGCTCGTGGTCATCGACCCAAGCCGTAATGGTAGCCCCGCGGCGCTGGATTTTCATATGGTAGGTTCGGCCAGGTACGACTTTGTAGGCAGGCCCGACCACCCGGTCGTCCCCGTGCTCGTTCATGCGGGCGAGCACGTTGAGCGCGTTGTGCCAGCCGCCGAAGATGACCACGTAGCTCGTGGCCGTGTAGCTCAGGGTCTCCGCTTTGGACACGCCATCGCCATAAACCTCGACCTTGATGTCGCCGTCCGGGCTGTCGCTCTTCACGTCGAACTCGATGAGCACGTCGCGGGGCAGCGAGCGGCGCAGCCACAGCGGCTTGTTGCGCGCGTTCGACATGGTGAGCTTGCCGTCGCGGATCGCGTAGGGGCCTCCGGTGTTGTTCCAGGCGTCGCCCAGCTGCTCGCGGTCGAAGTTGTCGCTGAAGCCACTCGCCCCCACGGCCGGATCGCCCTGGGGTGTACAGGCGGCAGTGCCAGCGAGGCACGACAGCAGCAGAACGAAGCAGCACGGGGTCGGTGCGGTGCGCATCACGGTCCTCGTTTAGTCGGCTTCACGCCATCGGTGCAACCGTCTTCGTTGTCGTCCTTGCCCTCTACCGCTTCCAGGTTCGGGCACAAGTCATCGACGTCGGGCACCAGATCGTTGTCGTTGTCCGGATCCGGGCAGCCGTCGGCATCCTGAAAGCCGTCTTTGTCTTCGGCCAGCATGGGGCATTGATCGCGATCGTCGCTCACGCCGTCACCGTCGGCATCTCGGTCGGGCGGCGCCCACGCCATGCCCAAGAGCACGCGACCGTCGGGGGTGCCCAGGCCGCGCGTCAAGCCGAAGCCACCGCCGAGCGTCAATGCGACCTGACCCACCAGCACGCGCGCGCCCAGATCGAGCTCGAGGTGCGTGGCCTGCGTGGACTGAAGATCGCTGCTGCCGCGGGTCTCGACCAAGAGCACGATGGCCGGCACAGGTGGTAGCGGCGCCTTGATGGCGGCGCCAAAGGTGAGCTCGTCACCAAAGCGCATGGCACCGCCGGTACTGCGATCGATCTGCGGCTCTTCGAAGCGGTGTCGAAAGCCGACGCTCGCGCCGACGCCTGCGCCGAGCAGCTGGAAATCGGCGAGCAGGTCGAGCTCGGTGCGAAACGCGCGCTCGCCGGCGAAGAACCGACCACCGCTCGTGGGCACCATGCCGATGGCTTCGAGCGCGACGCCCGGTCCGTCGCGCGGCGCATCGGGCTTCTCGGAGCTCTGGCCGAGCAGGCGGTAGCGTGCAGCCACGCGCGCGTCGCCCACGTTGAGCCCTTGGTCTTGCGAGCTCAGCGCGGTCCCGCCATTGGCCGCTGTCGCTGCCGCCGGCAGCAAGTGTTGGTACGGATACGCCAGCAGCACGGCCGACAGCGCGGCGCGGCCACCCACGCCCACTTCGCCCGTGACCCAGGTGGTGGTACGCAGGTCGATGCCGCGCAGCGCTGAGCTGGTGAATGCTGGCATGCGCAGTGGCTGCGCCTCGAGCCCTGTGTACAGGCCGAGCCCGAAGCGGCCTGGGCCCGGCGTGCGCGTGGCTTGCACGCCGAGGAAGCCGTCGCTGCTGGTTGCGGGGGTGAGCTGTTCGATGTCGAGAGCGAGGTCGCTCTGTGCGTGCGCCGAGCGCGGAGCGATCAACGGAACGAGCGCAACCACGACCCAGCACGCGTGCCGCAAAATCACGCGTGGAACATCCCGAGCCGTGGTCGTGCGCATGCAGCAGTTCCCCGGCGCTGGTTGTCGCGCAATCCGGCGACGGGCTCAAGCGTCCCGGTTGAAGATGCGACCGTGTGCAGGCTCAGGCGTCGCCGAGCACGCGCAGGCGCTTGCCTTCGTGAGCGCGTGGATGCGGCGCAGGCTCGCGCGCGTTAGCGGCGCGCTGGGCTTCGTGACCGTCCTGACCTTCGCGCGCCACCGGCAGACCCAGTGTTTGCCAAAGCTGCTTGTCGAGCAGCTGCGACGGGCGCACGTTCATCATCGCCGCGAGCATGCTCTCCTTGGCTTGCGGGGCCAGCGTCTGCAGCTCGCTGAGCCAGCGCTTGACCTGCTTGCGCTTGAGCTGCTCCTGCGAGCCGCACAAGTCGCACGGCAAGATCGGAAACTCCATGAGCTGCGCATAGCGCGCGATCTTCTCTTCGCTCGCGTAGATGAGCGGCCGAATCACCACGTTGCGCCCGTCGTCGGAGACCAGCTTCGGCGGCATCGAGCGCATCGATCCAGTGAACAGCAAATTCAGCATCAAGGTTTCGATGGCGTCGTCGCGATGGTGGCCCAGAGCGATCTTCGTGCAGCCCAGCTGCTCGGCCACGTTGTAGAGCACGCCGCGCCGCAAGCGCGAGCACAGCGAGCAGTAGGTCTTGCCCTCGGGAATGTTTTTGGTGACCACCGAGTAGGTGTCTTCGCGCACGATGTGGTGCTCCACCTGGTGCTCGGTCAGCCAGCGCGTCAGCGGCGTGCCGTCGTAGCCTGGATGGCCTTGATCGAGATGCACCCCGACGAGTGAGAAGTTGACCGGCGCGCGCTGCTGCAAGCGCTGCAAGAGCGTGAGCATGCTGTAGCTGTCTTTGCCGCCGCTCAGACACACCATCACGCGGTCGCCCTCGGCGAGCAGCGAAAACTCGCCGACGCAGCGGCCGAGCTCGCGGCCCAGGTCTCGTTCCAAGCGCTGTAGCTCGTCTTGCATTCAGGCGTTCATCTACTTGCGGATGAGCGAAGCGCGGGCGTGGCCTTCGAGGCCTTCCATGCGCGCCAGCTCGGCGAGCAGCCCCTGTTGCTCGAGGATTGCTGTCTTGCTGTAGCGAATCAGCGAAGTGCGTACCACGAAGTCGTAGACGCCCAGCGGCGAGCCGAAGCGCGCGGCACCGCCTGTTGGCAGCACGTGGCTCGGGCCCGCAGCGTAGTCGCCCGCGGCTTCCGGCGTGTAGTCGCCCATGAACGCCGCGCCCGCTGCGCCAATCTGTTCGAGCATGGCGTCGGGGTCGCGCACCTGCAGCGACAGGTGCTCGGGCGCGAGCAGGTCGGCCACGCGCGCGGCTTCGGCCAGGTCTTTGGCGACAAAGCAGAAGCCGTGCTCGCTCACCGATGGCGTGGCGATCGCGCGTCGCGGTAGCTGTTCCAGCTGCGCTGCCAGCTCGCGACACACGGCATCGGCCTGCTTGCGCGAGAGCGTGACCAGCAATGGATACGCCGCTTCGTCGTGCTCGGCCTGCGACAACAGGTCAGCTGCAACCACCGCCGGGTTCGCGACGTCGTCGGCCACCACCAAAATTTCGCTCGGGCCGGCGATCCCGTCGATGTCGCACACGCCGAACACCAGGCGCTTGGCGCAGGTGACGTACAAGTTGCCTGGGCCGACAATCTTGTCGACGCGCGCGATGCTCTGCGTGCCGTACGCCAACGCGGCCACGGCTTGCGCGCCGCCTGCGTCCACCACTTCGGTCACGCCAGCCAGCTCGGCCGCCGCCAGCACTTCGCCTTCGGGGTTGGGCGTGAGCAGCACGATGCGCCGCACGCCCGCGACCTGCGCGGGGATCGCCGTCATCAGCACGGTCGACGGATAACGTGCCTTGCCGCCTGGCGCGTACACTGCGACCGACTTCATCGGCCGCACACGCTGACCCAGCTCGATACCGCCCTCGGTGTAGCGAAAGCCGTTGTCGCGCTGGTGCTCGTGGTAGCGACGCACGCGTTCGGCCGCTTGCGCCAGCGCGTTGCGCGTGGCCGCGGACACGCTCTGCGCGCGCTGCCGCCAGTCGTGCACCACGACGCTCGCGGGCTCGCGCTTGTCGAAGCGCAGGGTGAATTCCTTGAGCGCGCTGTCGCCTTCTTCACGCACTCTGCGGATGATCTCGCGCACCTGCGGCTCGACGCGCTCGAGGTCGGCGTCGCCGCGGCGGGAGAGCTGCGTGAGGGCCTGCTCGTACTCGGGCTTTGCGTATTCGTAGATGGTCAGCATGTCGGGCAACGCAGGCTTAGCAAAACAGGCAGCTTGGCGCCACGTGGGACAGCGACGCGAGAGTGCTGGCGAACGGTGCCTCGGGGGCGGCTGGGTGGGGCCCGGGGACGGCCGGCTTGCAGAGAGCGGCGGCCACGACGCTTGCGGGCGCTTCCGTCCGCCGCGCAAGCCGACCTCGTACGGTTCGTGCCAAACGCGGTCGCGCCACCTGGCGTTTGGCACGCCCGGACGCCCCGGGCCCCACCCAGCCGCCCCCGAGGCACCTCAGGTCAGCGTCACTCGTGCAAGCCCAGCGCAACCAGAAGCGTGGGGTGTCAGCTGACTCCGTGGCCCGAGCACTCGCTGTGTGGTGTGGCTGGAGCCCCGGGGGATACAACACAGTGTTGCATGGTTGGGGCGACGCGCCGCCGCCCGCGCGAGTTGCGCTGACGTGAGGGGTGTCGGGGGATGGTGGGTCGGGCGGGGGGCGTCTCGGCGTGACAAGTGCGCATTGAAGCGGGGCGCGCACTTGGCGCGACGAGACGAGATCCGCTTGCGTGGCGTACGGAAACGCTTTCTCGCTGCCGCTGCCGCCACTCTTTGCAAGTGGGTCGTCCCCCGCCGAACCCCGAGGCCCCCGCAGCCCCGTTCGCCAAGATCCGCTCTCTCGCCCGGACCGTAGGTTGAAAGCGACGCCCCGGCCAGGTACACACGCATCCAGATTATGGGACAGACGTTTCACGACACACTCAGCGACCGCCTTCAGCCTTTCGAGCCAGCGGTGCCGGGTAAGGCGCGCATCTATGTGTGTGGGCCGACGGTCTACGACTTCGCGCACCTGGGTCACATCCGCTGCTACGTCGTCTTCGACGTGCTG
>JADGRE010000192.1 GCA_017881185.1 Pseudomonadota bacterium
CGGGCTACGTGGAGAGCGAGCCCAAGGAGCCCACATGAGCGCAATCAGCCATCGCAGCGTGCAGACCAACGGCGTACGGCTGCACATCGCAGAGCAGGGGCAGGGGCCGCTGGTCGTGATGGTCCACGGCTTTCCGGAGTCCTGGTACTCGTGGCGGCATCAAATGGAGCCGCTCGCGCGCGCCGGTTACCACGCGGTCGCCGTCGATCTGCGCGGCTTCGGCGACAGCGAGCGTCCGCAGGCCGTGGCAGCCTACGACCAAGTGGAGCTTGCAGCTGACCTCGCTGGGCTCGTCGACGCGCTCGGCGAACAGAGCGCAGTGATTGTGGGTCACGATTGGGGTGCGCCGGTGGTGTGGCACACTGCGCTCTTGCATCCGCACAAGGTGCGCGCGGTGGTCGGCATGAGCGCGCCCTATGCTGGCCGCAGCAGCGTCTCGCCGCTCTCGCGCATGCGCGAGCTGTTCAAAGACATCTTCTTCTACATGCTCTACTTCCAGACCGAAGGCGTGGCCGAGGCCGAGCTGGAGGCGGACGTTCGCACTTCGCTGCGGAAGTTCTTCCTCTCCATCTCCGGCGACGTTCCCGAGGGCGCGGGTTTCAAGGCCCACCCGAAGACCGCCAAGCTCTTCGACACGCTCTACGACGACGGGCGCATGCCGTCGTTCCTCAGCGAGGCCGACCTCGACTACTACACCGAGCAATACACGCGCAGCGGCTTTCGCGGGCCGCTGAACCTGTATCGAAACTTCGACCGCACCTGGGAGCGGCTGGGCACGCAGTCCGACTTCAAGCTCACCCAGCCTGCGTTGTTTCTGGGCGGCGACCGCGACCCCGTCGTGCTCTTCAACAAACGCCTGCTGGAGCGCATGCCGGAGCTGGTTCCGCAGCTGCGTCCAATCAAGCTGTTCCCAGGCTGCGGCCACTGGACCCAGCAAGAGCGGCCGCTGGAAACGAACCAGGCGCTACTGGAGTTCTTGCGTGGGCTGCCTGGTGGGGCAGGCTGAGAGCGTCACTGTGGCTCCGCCGCTCGCTTGAAACCCTAGTCATCTCAATACGATAGAGCGCCGATCCCCAGCAGGCACTGCTAACTGACATTGATTTTCAACATCGATTAGCTACACTGGCTCGTGTAGGTAGCTCGATGATCGTTTGCCACTGCCAGTGTGTTTCTGACCGCACCATCCGCGCGGCCATCGCTGACGGGGCAACGAACGAGGCGCAGGTTGCCGAGAAGTGTGGCGCCGGCACCGGCTGCGGCGGTTGCATCCCGGCCGTGACAGAGCTGCTCGACGAGGCCCGCTGCAGCCAACGTCCCCGGCACTTGCCGGTGCTCAGCGCCCCCGCGATGCGCTAGGCTCCGCCCCATGAAGGGCGACCCACAAGTCATCGATGCCTTGAGCGACGTGCTCGCTGCCGAGCTCACCGCCATCAACCAGTACTTCGTGCACTCCAAGATGTGCGCCAACTGGGGCTACAAGAAGCTCGCGCATCACAAGCGCGCAGAAGCCATCGAAGAGATGAAAGATGCCGAGGCCATCATGGATCGCATCCTGTACTTCGACGGCATCCCCAACATGATGCGCATGAACCCGGTGAAGGTCGGCGAAGACGCGATCGAACAGCACGAGGCCGATCTGGCGCTGGAGATCGGCGCGGTCGAGCGCTTGAACAAGGCCATCGCCTTGTGCGTGCAGAAGGGCGACAACGGCACGCGTGAGCTGCTCGAGCGCATCTTGAAGGGCGAAGAGCACGCGGTCGACTGGCTGGAGACGCAGCTGCACCTGGTGAAAGAGCTCGGCAAAGAGCGCTACCTGCAAGAGCAGATGAGCTGAGCCGCGCAGTGCTTGTCAGCGCTGCAGCTCATGAGTGAACGCATCTCACTGCGGCGCGCGCTCTTGACCGTGGGCTTCGCGTTCCTGGGCGCGCAGCTCGCGGCCAAGCTCGCGGTCGACATCGCTGGCACGCTAATCACGCACGGCACGCGCCTGCACGCGGTGAGTAGCGCCGGCTCGGCGGAGAGCATCGTGGCTTCGATGCTCGCGTCCGAGCTGGTGCTGCTGATGGCGGCGGTCGCGCAGCCGCTGAGCTTGGCCTTGCCGGTGCGTGCGACGCTTGGGCTGCACGGGGCCTCCCCCGAAGTGTTCGCTGCGGCCAGCGTGGGCACGGTGATGCTGGGGCCGCTCGGCGACGTCTTGATGAATGCGATGGCGCAGCTGTTTCCCGGCCTCACGCTGGGCGTCGTGCCGGCGCTGCACGAGCTCGCGCAGCGGCTGCCGTTGTGGCTGCTCTGGCCTGCGTTCGCGTTGATGCCGGGCGCCGCGGAGGAGCTGCTCTTTCGTGGGCTGTTGCAGCGCGCGGCTGGGCGCAGCCTCGGCGCGGTGGTGCTCTCGGGCGTGGCTTTCGCGCTCTTCCACGTGGACCCGGTGCACGTCGCCGGCGTGTTGCCGCTCGGCTTGTTCCTGGCATGGGTTGCCTACCGCAGCAGCACACTGGTCACGCTCGTGGCGCACGTGGTGAACAACAGCGTCGCGATCTTGACGATCCACAGCGCGACGCTGGACGTTGGATACGGGACGGATCGCGAGTTGCCGCCGAGCTTCGTGGCGTTGAGCTTGGGGGTGGTGGCGGTGTGCGTGGCGGTCGTGGTGCGCGGCACACGGGCGCCGAGCGAGGCGTGAGGTTGCGCCGTTGCGAAGCTGCGGCGGTGGTGCCGAGGACACACTCGCGAGCCCGGAAGCGACCTGCCGACCCCAAGCGCCCCGGCAGTTGATGATGACGCGTTCAGGCTTCTTTCGCCGTGGATTCCGTGCTTTGCTACGCGCCATGTTGAAGATTGATCTGACGGGAAAGCGTGCGTTCGTGGCGGGTGTTGCGGACGACGGAGGCTTTGGCTTCGCGATCGCCAAGCACTTGGCCCAGGCGGGTGCGACGGTTTGCGTGGGCACTTGGCCGCCGGCGTACACCATCTTCACGAAGCTCTTGCAGCTCGGGAAGATCAAGGAGTCGCTGCAGTTCGAGGGCGGTGGCGAGCTCAGCTTCGAGCGCATCTACGCCATGGACGCCGACTTCGACACGCTGGCCGACGTGCCGGCCGAGATCCGCGAGAACCGCCGCTACAAAGCCCACCCGGACTTCACCATCCAGGGCGTAGCCGACAGCGTGCGCAGGGACTTCGGTGACAAGTCGATCGACATCCTCGTGCACAGCCTTGCCAACGGGCCGGAGGTGAAGAAGCCGCTCTTGCAGACCAGCCGCAAGGGCTACCTCGGTGCCATGTCGGCCAGCGCGTACTCGTTCGTGTCGATGACGCGCAGCTTCGCGCCGCTGTTTCGGTCGGACCCTTCGCTCGTGTGTCTGAGCTTCATGGCTTCGCAGCGCACCGTGCCCGGCTACGGCGGTGGCATGTCGTCGGCAAAGGCGGCGCTCGAGTCCGACACGCGCACCCTCGCGTACGAGGCGGGGCAAGCCTACGGGGCGCGTGTCAACTGCATCTCAGCTGGTGCGTGGGCGTCGCGCGCAGCGAGCGCGATTGGCTTCATCGAGAAGATGATCGCGTACACGCAGCGCAACTCGCCGCTGCCGCAGGCCATCACCGCCACCGAAGTGGGCGCGACCGCAGCGTTCCTGTGCTCACCGTTGGCGTCCGGCATCACCGGCAGTACGGTCTATGTGGACAAGGGCTTCCACACCATGGGCATCTCGGCCGATGCCGGTCTCGGAGGGTCTGCAGGCGGCGCTGCTTGACAGCGGCGCGCGCATGCTCAATTTGGACCCGCCGCGCTTTGCGCGGGCCCGCGCACACGAAAGCCGAACCATGACCAGCGCCAGCGCCGACAGCACCACCACCCATCGATTCCAGGCCGAGGTCAGCCAGGTGCTGAGCCTCGTCATCAACTCGCTCTACAGCAACAAGGACGTGTTCCTGCGCGAGCTGATCTCGAACGCCGCCGACGCACTCGACAAGCTGCGTTTCGCGAGCATCCAGCAGCCTGCGCTGGTGCCCGAGGGGTACGCGCCGAAGATCCGGCTGGTCGCGGACGAGAAGGCCGCGACGCTGACGATCTGGGACAACGGCATCGGCATGTCGCGGCAGACGCTCACGCAAGACCTGGGCACCGTCGCGCGCTCCGGAAGCAAGGCGCTGCTCGAAGAGCTCCAGCAAGCGCAGAAGCAGCACGACTTGAAGCTGATCGGGCAGTTCGGCGTGGGCTTCTACAGCGGTTATCTCGTGGCCGACCGCATCGAAGTCGTGAGTCGCGCGGCGGGCAGTGACGAAGCGTTTCGTTGGAGCTCCGATGGCCAGGAGAGCTTCATCGTGGAGCCGGCCGGTCGCGACGAGCTCGGCACCTCGGTGATCTTGCACCTGAAGAAGGACCAGGAAGACTACGCCCGCGAATGGAAGCTGCGCGAGCTGGTCACGCGCTACTCGGACTTCATCTCGTATCCCATCGAGCTGTGCATCAGTCGTCGCGACAAAGAAGGCAAGGAAGAGACGCGCTTCGAAGCCGTGAACCAGGCCAGCGCGCTGTGGATGCGGCCGGAGAAAGAGCTGAGCGCCGAGCAGTACGAGGAGTTCTACAAGCACCTCACACACGACTTCGAGGGGCCGCTCGGACACACGCACTTCCACGTGGAAGGCACGCAGATGTTCACGGGGCTCTTGTACTTGCCCAAGCGCCCGCCCTTCGACCTGGGCAATCCCGAGCTCAAGCACGGCGTGCGGCTCTACGTGCGGCGCGTGTTCATCATGGACAACTGCGAGGAGCTCTTGCCCAAGTGGCTTCGCTTCGTGCGCGGTGTGATCGACTCCGACGACCTGCCGCTGAACGTTTCGCGCGAGCTCTTGCAAGACTCGGTCATCGTGCGAACGATCAAGAAGCAGGTTATTCGCCGCGTGCTCGACTTGCTCGCGAAGATCGCGGGCGAGCGCGAGGCCGACTACCTGGACTTCTGGCAGAAGTTCGGCCCGGTGTTGAAGGAAGGCTTGCACTTCGATGCGTCGTACGCCGACAAGATCGCGCCGCTGCTCCGTTACGAGTCGAGCGCGGGCGCCGACACCGTCAAGGGGCTGACCTCGCTCGCCGACTACGTGAAGCGCATGCCCCAAGGGCAGAGCAAGCTCTACTATGCGCTCGGCCCGAGCAAGGCTCTGCTCGACAGCAGCCCCCAGCTCGAGGCGCTCAAGAAGCGCGGCTTCGAGGTGCTGTACATGACGCACGGCATCGACCAGTGGGCCATCGAAGGCCTGCCCGAGTTCGACGGCAAGAAGCTGGTCGACGCGATGCAGGAAGACACGGGCGACGCCGCCGCGGAGACCAAGTCCGAGGCAGCTGACGCGGACAAGGCCGCCGCCAAGGACAAGACTCATCCCGAGCTCGCCCCGCTACTGGCACGCTGCAAAGAGGTGTTGTCGGAGCAGGTGAGCGACGTGCGCGCCTCCGAGCGCCTGACGGACTCGCCCGCATGCCTCGTGATTCCCAAGGGCGGCTTGCCCGCGCACATCGAGCGGCTGATCCGTTCGCACCAGCACGATCTGCCGGAGCAGAAGCGGATTCTGGAGCTCAACCCGATCCACCCGCTGGTGCTGCAGATGAAAGCGGCGCAAGAGAACGCCGCCGACTCCGCGCAGCTCACGGAATGGATCGAGCTGCTCTACGACCAGGCCTTGCTCGTGGAAGGCAGCCCGCTGCCTGACCCGGGACGCTTTGCGAAGCGCCTGAGCGCGCTGATGCAAGCCGCCAGCAGCGGCCGCGCTTGACGCGGCGGCCGGCGACTGCGAGTTAAGCAGCGTGCCGCGCCCGCTCTTCTACGTGCTCTTGGCCACACTGGTGGTGTTCTGGCTCAGGCGCTTCGTGCGGCCAGGCGCACGCACAGGCACAGGCACCAACGCGCGCCGCGGCTACTCGAGCGGTGGTCGCGCACGAGGGCGCGTGCCGCCTGGCGCCATGCCCGAGCAGCTGGTGTGCGGCGCGTGCGGCGCGCAGTACGACCCGCAAGCGACGGGCTGGATCTGCCCCAAGTGCCACAAGTGAGCTGGCGAAGGTGAATAGCCGCGCGCGCGGCGCTATCCTCGTGTCGTGACCTCGCGGAAGACTTGGTGTGTGTGTCTCTGCGCCCTGTTGTGGGTTGCGGGGCTCGTGGGCGGGGCGAGTGCGGCTCCCGAGGTAGCGCGCAGCTTTCAAGATCAGCGCACACCCGCGCCCGGCAAGCCGCTCGCCATCGGTGATTACTCGGCGGGCTGCGTGCAGGGCGCGCGACCTTTGCCGCTTTCCGGCCAGGGCTATTTCGTGATGCACCCGAGTCGCTTGCGCTACTTCGGGCACCCTATGCTCGTCGACTTTCTGCAGACGCTTGGTCGCGCCGTGAAAACACGGCACCTGGGCGTGCTGCTCATCGGCGACATGAGTCAGCCACGTGGTGGCCGGGCGCCTGGCGGGCACGCCAGCCACCAGACCGGGCTCGACGTGGACGTGTGGTACTGGCAGCCGAAGCTCGGCTCGGCAGGCACGCTGTCGGCGGGCGATCGCGAGAGTCTGAAGGCGCGCTCGGTGCTCGATACCAAGACCGAGGCGATGCAAGCTGCGCTCGCGACACGCGTCGAGCATCTGTTGCAGTTGACGGCTTCCGACCCGCATGTGGAACGTGTGTTCGTGCACCCGTTCATCAAGCGCGAGCTGTGCGCAAAGCAGAGCAGCGATCATGCCTGGCTCGGCAAGTTGCGGCCCTGGTACGGGCACGACGATCACTTTCACGTGCGCCTGGCCTGCCCAGCGGACAGCCCGCAGTGCACGCCGCAGGCGCCGGTGCCTGCGGGCGATGGCTGCGGCGCCGAGCTGGACTTCTGGTTCAGTCCTGCGGCACAGAAAGATCGCGAGCAGGGCCAGAAGGACTACGAGTCCAAGGTGACGCACGCACGTGCGATGCCGGAAGCTTGCCTCCAGCTACTGCAGTGAGACGCGTCGCGCGCCTCATCACACCCTGCCGACCCCATGCGCCCCGGCAGCTTGCGACCAAAGCTGAGGCGTGCACCCGGTCAGCGGTACAGCGCTTCGAGCTTGTCGCCGAACTGTTTCATCACGTTGCGGCGCTTGAGCTTCATCGTGGGCGTGAGCATGTCGTTTTGCGTGGTGAAGGGCTCGGGGACCAGGATGAAGTCGCGCACGGCTTCGTAGCCCTTGATCTCGCGGCTTTGGGCGTCGATCTCGCGGCGGATCAGCTCTTTGGTGCGCGGGTCGGTCAGCAGCGTGCTGTGGTCGATGCCTTGGCCGTCGGCCCACGAGCTCAGCGCCTGCATGTCGGGCACGATCAACGCCACGTTGTGGGGCTTGTCGGCGCCGTACAGCACGCACTGCGCGATGTAGGGGCTCAGCTGCAGCTGCTCTTCGAGCGGCGCGGGCGCGACGTACTTGCCGTTGCTCAGCTTGTAGAGCTCCTTCACGCGGCCGGTGATGTAGAGAAAGCCGTCAGCGTCGATGCGGCCGAGGTCGCCGCTGCGCAGGCCGCCCTCGGGGGTGAACGAGGCGAGTGTGTCTCCGGGGTTGTTGTGGTAGCGGGCCATCACGCCGCTGCCGAAGATGATGATCTCGCCGTCGTTGGCGCTGGCGCCCGGGGCGTGTTTGTCGATCTCCACGCGCACACCGGGGATGGGCTTGCCGACCGAGCCGAGGCGCCTGTCGGGCCCGCTCGCGGTGGTGCAGCCGCTGCTTTCGGTGAGGCCGTAGCCTTCGTAGACGAGGATGCCGAGATTGTCGATGAACTCGGCGACATCGCGCGAGAGCGCGGCCGCGCCAGAGAACGCGAAGCGCAGGCGGCCACCGAAGCGCGCGCGCACCTTGGAGAAGATCAGCTTCTCGGCCAGGCGCAGCGCGATGCGTTCGCCAAAACCCAACGCCACGTTGTTGCGCTGCTTGCTCTTGGCGGCCATGGCGGTGTGGAACAGGTGTTGAATCGGCTTGGGACGGCCCGCGATCTGCTTCTGCACGCCGTCGTAGATGCGGTTCCAGATGCGCGGCACGGCGAAGAGCACGGTGGGCTGCACTTCGGGCAGGTAGTCGAGCAGCTTGTCGGTGTTGTCGCAGATGGCGAGGCTGTCACCGTGCGCCATCAGCGAGTTGATTTCGACGCAGCCGCCGAAGACGTGCGCCCAAGGCAAGAACGCCAGGGAGCGCTCTTGCAGGCGGGAATCGAGCGGGGCGACTTCGAGCACACCGCAGGCGTTCGATGCGAGGTTGTGATGGGTGAGCTCCACGCCTTTGGGATTGCCCGTGGTGCCCGAGGTGTAGATGTACATCGCGCAGTCGTTGGGCGAGGGCGTTCTCAGTGGCGCCGGGTGCTTGGCGCCGCGCTCGAGCAGCTGCGTGTAGGACGTGTCCTGGAAGTCGATGATGTGCCGTAGCTCGGGTAGGTCGGGTTGCAGCGCACGCACGCGACCCGCGATGGCGGCGTTCGCGACCAAGCACACCTTGGCGCCGCTGTCGCGCAGGATGTACTGCCAGTCGCGATCGAGCTGCGCTTCGTACATGGGGACGTAGGTCGCGGCGTTGGTGAACACGCCGTAGGCGCACACGGCCCACTCCAGGCGGTTATTGGAAATCACCGCCACGCGATCGCCGGGGCCGATACCCAGGTCCACGAGCCCGCCACGCGCGCGCTGCACCAGCTCGCTGAATTCGCTGTAGCTCGTCCAGTGCCAACCGGCGGTCTTGCGCGTGCCGAAGAGCTGGCGCGAACCGAAGCGCTGCACGGAGGCGGTGAACAGCTGCACGAGTTGGGTGTAAGGCGAGGTGTAGGTCATGGCGCTTGTTCAACTCTGATCCAAGAGACCCATCAGCTGATTGGGACTGACGGTGTACTTCTCACCGCAGAAGTCACACGACATTTCGATCGGTTTGCCGGCGTCGATCAGCTCGTTCAGGTCGGCGCGTGGCAGCGTGGCAAGGCTCGACATCACGCGCACCGTGCTGCAGCGGCACTTCCACTCGAGAGGATGCTCCTCGAGCAGGGTGAATGGCATGCCGTAGAGCAGCTCGTCCATGAGCGGCGAGGTCGCGGCGTCGGTCTTCGCCAGCAGCTCGCCGATGCGCTGGAAGTCGCGCAGGCGTTCGGCCATGATCGCGAGCGGTCCGCGGCCGACCTCCGGCAAGAGCTGCACGAGATAGCCGCCGGCGGCCACCACGTGATCGTCGCCCAGCACGCACGCCACCGAGAGCATGGAGGCCACCTGCTCGGAGCTTTGTAGGTAGGCCATGAGCGCTTCCGACATGTCGCCGCTGCTCGGGACTTCGATTACGCCACGGTGCAACTCTCCGTTGTAGAGGGTGCGCACCACTTCCAGCATGCCGCCCGCGATCGACGGTGCGGCCTCGGCATCGAGACGCGTGAGCAGCCCACGGGTGCCACCATCGGGGTGCGAATCGGCCACCCAGCGGTGCTTGCCGTCCTCGGTGCGCAGGAGGCCTTGCAGGCGATGGGTCGGCGCCATGGTCTCACGCACCAAGATTGCGCCAGTCGCCAGCTCGCCCAGGCGTTCGGCGGCCGGGCCCCATACGGATTGTGCGGCGAGCATGCGGCGCACGGTGTCGGTGGTGCGCACGGTCACCACGCGGAACGCACCGTCGTCGGTCATCGCACGCAGCGCGCTGTCGCTGCTTTTGGGCTCGGACATGGATCCTCGTCGCTACGGGGTCGCATAGCGTGCCCAGCGGCGGCCTCGCGCGCAAGTTGGGTGGGCGTTGGCGGACGCTATTGGGCGCTATTTTCGCATGTGTAGGCGCTCGGAGACACTCAAAGCCGAGCGCACGGCGGCGTCGATGCCCGCGCCGTGAAAGGCCGAGCCCGCCAGGGCGATGCCGCTGCCCGCGAGCGCCTGCTCCAGCACCTGCACGCGCTTGCTGTGCTGTGCGTCGAACACGGGTAGGGCGTTGTGCCAGCGCGACACCCACACGCGCTGCGGCGCGGCGCTCACACCCAGCACGCGCCCGAGCAGCGCCGTCGCGCGCTGCACGTAGCTGGCGTCGGATAGCAACTTGAGCTCGGTGTCGTCGGGCCGGATGAACACGCGCAGACACACTTTGCCGGCAGGCGCGCGGCCAGCGAACTTGGATGTCGTGAAGGTGCAGGCGCGGATGGCGTGCTCCTGACTCTCGGTCGCCACCACGAAGCCCGTCGCATCGAGCGGGTGGGGTACATCGCTTGCCACCCAGGCCAGCGACACCGTCACGCTCGAGAGCGTGGGCGCTTCGGCTAGCGCGCGCGCAGGCTCGCCGAACGCCGCCGTCAGCAGCCGTGCCGCAGAGCGCGCCGAGGTTGCGACCACGACGCGCTCGGCATCGACGGCCGCGCCCGAGCTGTGCACGATGCGGAAGCTGCGGGCTTGTCGCTCGATGCTCGCCACCTCGCGTTCGCTGCGGATCTCTACGTCGGCCGCCAGGTGTTTGGCGAGCGCATCGGTGAAGCTGCCCATACCCTGTGCGAAGCTGCGGATGCCCTGGCCCGTGTCGTCGCGCGACACCTGGAA
>JADGRE010000386.1 GCA_017881185.1 Pseudomonadota bacterium
CGTGTACCTCACGCCCAAAGGCTGCCACATCCACGCGACCGAAGGCTCGCAGGCGAAGCCCGCCGGCTGCCGTCGTTTCCCCTACGGTCTGCTGGCCACACCAGAGGGCGGACGCGTCACCACACAGCTGCGCTGTCCGTGTCGCACGCTCGGTGAACGGCCGCTCTTGTCGCTGGAGGACGCCGACTCGTCGCTGCGCGATCGCGCAGGAAGGCTCGAGAGCGACGGCGTCGTGCCCGATCGCATCGAGATGAGTGAGCGCAAGCGTATCCCGTTCGCACGCTACTCGGCCATCGAAGCACAGCTGCTTGTGCGTCTCTCCTCTGGCGAACGCGCCGAGCGTGTGCTCGGGGCCAAGCCGTTGCCCGAGCGCAGCAAGGGCAGCTGGCCCATCACGGGTGTGGAGCTCTTCGAGTCGCGCGACGCCACTGCAGGCGGCGAAGCGCTGGCGTGGTTCGGCGACGCGTTGCTCGAGCTGAGCGCGGGTTACAAGCCGCCCAAGCGTCCGCGGCCGTGGGCGCCGAGCTACGAGCGATCGATCGCTCGCGCCAAGCGCCCACAAGCACCCGAAGCCATGTGGAACGACTGGCTCGCCGACGAGCTGTGGATGATGCGTTGGCTCCCGTGGGGCGCGCCGTTCGACGCGGCTCGTGCCGAGCTCGCGACGCGGCTGGCGGTTGCGCGCCTCACGCACAAGCGCATCGCCAAGCTTGGCGTACGCACGGATCAAGCCGCCGCCGAAGCGATCATGATCGTGGAGTTGATCTCCGAGGGCACGCTGTGGCCCGAGGTGGTGGCCGACATCGTGACCGTGCCGAGTCCGGCGCAGCCGCTCGAGTGAACGCGTGAGCGCGCAAGCGGAGGGCTGCGCTCCCGCTCTCACTGCCGTTCAACTCACTTCGGTGGCATGCGCAGGGCGCCGTCCAGGCGCACGGTCTCGCCGTTCAAGTAGCCGTTGTCCACCATGTGCAGCGCGAGCTTCGCGAAGTCGTCGGGTTGGCCCAAGCGTGCCGGGAAGGGAATCCCAGCCGCCAGCGCTTGCCGCGCTTCTTCAGGCAACAACGCCAGCATCGGCGTGTCGAAGGTGCCAGGCGCGATCGTCAGCACGCGGATGCCTGCTTTCGACAAGTCACGTGCCACCGGCAGCGTCAACCCGACCACGCCGGCCTTCGACGCGGCATACGCGGCCTGCCCGATCTGTCCGTCGTACGCGGCCACCGACGCCGTGTTGATGATGACCCCCCGCTCGCCATCCGTGAGCGGCGGGTTTTTCGCCATGGTCGCCGCTGCCAGCCGCAGCACGTTGAAGGTGCCCACCAGGTTGATGTTGATGACCGTCTTGAAGACCTCGAAGTCGTGCGGCAGGCCTTCCTTGTTCACGGTGCGCTGCGCCCAGCCCACGCCCGCACAGCTCACCGAGATGCGCAGTGGCGCGAGACTCTGAGCCAGCTGCACGGCCGCTTGCACCTCGGCTTCCGAGGTCACGTCGGTCTTCGCGAAGCGCGCAGCGGCACCCAATTCCTTGGCCAGCGCCTCGCCGCGCTTGTCGTCGCGATCGAGGATGACCACCTGCGCGCCGGCAGCGACCAAGCGCCGTACGGTCGCCTCGCCCAGACCCGAAGCTCCACCCGTCACCACCGCCGACGCACCTTCGATTCGCATGACGCTCTCTCCCGTCGGGCCGCCGCCGACTGTTCTTGCCTGCCATTTCCTATCACGAAGCAGCTTGTTTGGGCTCCCATGCGCGCGTCGAAGATCGTGCTGCGCGCCGTGCACCGCTTCGGCTCGCGCGCAGCGCGTTGTCGCCGCGCAGCGCGCAGTGGTACGCGTTGGGCCGCAGAAAAACAGGCTCGCGCGCGCACAGCAGCAGCTGCGTTCGTGGTCTCGCCGAGCTTGCGCGCAGCGTCAGCGCACCGCGAACTTCATCCTGCACTGGCCAGCCGTGTTGACACGCGTAGCTTCTTGGCGAAGCTAGTGGCCAGACCACTGGTGTTGCGTTCCACACCGCTTGTGGTAGGAAGCGCGCCATCGTTGGGTCCGAGGCAGCGTTCGAGGCAGCGTACGGCTTGCCGTCGATTGCGGAGGTGGGTTGAATTGAACACTCGAGGTCGCCATCTACTCGTTGAATACACGGGCTGCGATGCGTCGGTATTGGACGACCTCAAACGGATAGAAGCGCTGATGAATCAGGCCGCCAAAGCTGCCCGTACCCAACCATGACCCTGTGGTTCGACGAAACTTACGGGGGCAAGCTCCGCTTCGGCCTGAAGGTCAAGCGCTCGCTCTACCATGGCAAGAGCCAGTTCCAGTCGATCGACGTGGTCGAGACCGAAGCGTTCGGTCGGGCGCTCGCGCTCGAGGACGCCTGGATGACCAGCGAGCGCGACGAAGCGCACTACCACGAGATGATCGTGCATCCCGCGCTCACCACGGCCAAGCGCATCAAGCGCGTGCTGGTCATCGGTGGCGGCGACGGCGGTACCGTGCGCGAAGTGCTGCGCTACGCCGAGGTCGAGCACGTGACCATGGTCGAGCTCGACGAGCTCGTGACCGAGGTCTGCAAGGAGCACCTGCCGAGCTTCGGCGTGCCATGGGACGACAAGCGCCTGCAGCTGCGCTTCGAAGACGGCATCGCCTACCTCGACAACTACAGCGGCGAGCCCTACGACGTCATCCTCATCGACGGCTCCGATCCGGTCGGCCCCGCCGAAGGCCTGTACGCCAGTCCGTTCTACGCCAGCGCCAAGAAGTGCCTCACGCCCGGCGGCGTGCTCGCCTCGCAGACCGAGTCACCCATCGCCATGGCCGAAGACTTCGCGCGTATCGTCAAGACCCTGCGCACTTCGTTCAAGCGCGCGGAGCCCTACTTCGTGCCCATTCCGCTCTATCCGAGCGGCATGTGGAGCTTCACCTTTGCATCTGACGCGATCGACCC
>JADGRE010000387.1 GCA_017881185.1 Pseudomonadota bacterium
CGACAAGCTCGAAACTTCGCTCTGACGCCGACTCCGGCTGGCGGGCACCGCCGGCCGGAGCGTTGGTGCGCACGGCGAACCGAGACAGTCGCGTGCTTAGCCGGCCACGACGCCGAACAGCCGGCCGATCAATGCGGTGACCAGCATCGCCAGCGCTCCGCCAATCGTGACACGCAAGGCCGCACGCCCCAGCGGCGCACCGCCGAGGTGTCCACCGAGCGCGCCGAGCGCCCCGAGGCTGAGCAGCGAGAGTGCGGCCATCGCTGGGATGCGCACGCCCTTGGGCGCAACGAGCAACGCCAAGATGGGCACGAGCCCGAAGGTGGCAAAGCTCACGGCGGAAATCCACGCAGCTTGCATCGGTCGGGCAAGCGAAGCGGCATCGATGCCTAGCTCATCTCGCATGTGAACGCGCAGCCGGGCACGCGCATCACCCCGACTCAGCTGCGCGGCGACCTTGCGAGCGAGCTCTTTGCCGAGGCCGCGTTGTTCGTAGATCGTGGCCAGCTCGTTCTGCTCGGCCTGCGGGTCGGCAAGCAGCTCGCGCTTCTCGCGTTCGATGTCTGCTTGCTCCGCGTCACGCTGTGAGCTGACGGAGACGTACTCGCCCACGGCCATGGACATCGCGCCGGCGACCAGGCCCGCCACGCCAGCGACCAAAATGGCCTCTTTCGAAGCTTCCGACGCGGCGACGCCGATCATCAGGCTCGCAGTCGAGACGATGGCGTCATCCGAGCCCAGCACCGCAGCGCGCAACCAGCCCGCGCGGTCGCTGCGGTGTGCTTCGCGATGGTGCGCTCTGGCTCTGCGGCTCATGGGCGCACGTTACCACGACGGCGGCGCGCGCATTCGTGGCTGATCAAGTGCTGGCCCGGTTGAAGCGACGCTGCAAGCTCGTCGTGTCGGCAAAGAGCAAGCTGCCTGCAACGCGACCGGAGCGGGCGCAGCCATTGGAGGTCGTGCGGGTTTCATGTGGTGTTCGTACGCGCTCGCCGTGCCAAGCGCGCCGCACCGCCACGGAGGTTGGCTCGCCGTATGCATTGGATGCATGCGGAGGCTTACTCATGAAACACCTTTGGCTGCATTGCAGCGCTCTCGCTTTGCTCGTCGCCGGTTGCTCGGGAAGCGGCGGCTCCACAGCAGCCACCAGCGACGAATACGATGACGTCGCGCAAGCGCTCAGCAGCGTGGTTTCAACCGGCGACCATGACGGTGAAGCTGGTTCGTTCTACGACGCCACGCAGATCTCGGTTGGAACGCCGCCGCTTGGCCTGGCGGTCAACGCTTCGGGCCACCTCGAGGGCAAGCACGCGGCGCTGGCGTACGACTACAGCGCCACCTGTCGAGACGCCGCCGGGCGCACCCTGTCGAAGTGCGATCTCAGCACCGACGCGGCGACGGTGATGGTGAGCTGGTCGGGTGAGCTCGCCAGCCCCAACCTCAGTGCGACGATCACCCATCAGGGCGCACTGCAACTGCACAACATCCAGAGCGGCACGGCCAGCATCTCGGGCGACGGAGGCTTCGACTTCGACACGCACTTCCAGTCGGTGTGGCGCCACATCGAGCGCGACTACCACCTTGGCTACACGGTCTCGTACGACGCGGTGCGAGTTCGACGCGTGCCACTACTGATCGTGGGCGGCGCCATCCATTACGCCGTCACGGCGGACCACATCACCGCAGCCGGCTCCGGGCAAAGCGCAGGGTCGTTTCGTATGGAGGCCGACATCGCCTTCGCGGTGGACGGTTCGGCGGCCCTCACGCTCGACGGCACACACCACTACCGCATCGACATGGCTTCGGGCTTGGTGAGCAAGAGCAATTAGGGTGGGAATCTTCTGCGTCGCGACGCGCTGCAGGCGGGGCAACTTGTCTCACTCGCACCTTGGGTGCGTGGCCACAGCTCGGCTCGGTTCATGCAAGGACTCCAGCGTGAAGGGTCGCGTTGAACAACGCTGACCAAACGCTCCGTAACGAGGCTTTCATGCCAGCCCAAGTCGTCAACCTGCCACGCCCTGCGCAACCGGCCACCTACGTGGCCGGCACCTTGATCGCGGACAAGTACGAGCTCGAAAAGCCACTGGGCTTCGGGGGCATGGGCACAGTGTGGTTGGCGCGTAACGTCACGCTGGACTCACCGGTGGCGCTCAAACTGATCCGGCCTGAAGTGCGCGGGGTGGAAGCGGTCGCGCGCCTGCTGACGGAAGCCCGCGTCGAGGCCAACCTCAACCACCCGGGCATCGTGCGCGTGTTCGACTTCGGGCAGACCGCGGCCGGCGATTCGTTCATCGTGATGGAACCGCTCGAGGGCCGAAGCCTTGGTGACGTTCTGGAAGCCGAAGGCCGCTTGCGCCCACTGCTGGCGGTGCAGCTGATCTTGCCGGTGATCGACGCGCTGTGCTGCGCCCACCTGCACGGCGTGGTCCACCGCGACCTCAAGCCGGACAACATCTTCATCACGACGGTCGATCAGCATCGCGTGCGTCCAAAGCTACTCGACTTCGGAATCGCCAAGCTGATCGAGGGACGCGCACGGCATCTACACAAGGTGACACCGGGTGGAACCTTGATGGGGAGCCCCGCGTACATGGCGCCAGAGCAGGCCCGCGGCGAGGTCGATACCGATGTGCGGGCCGATGTGTGGTCGCTGTGCGTGGTGCTCTACGAGACCGTCTCCGGGCGGCCGGCGTTCAAGGGCGACAACTACAACGCGCTGCTGCGCGCGGTGGTCGAGGACGCGATCACGCCGCTCGTCGACGAGCTCGGCGGTGAGGCTGAATTGTGGCAGATCTTGCGACACGGCCTGGAAAAGCCGCGCAACCAGCGCTTCGCTTCGATGCGAGAGCTCGGTAACGCGCTGGCGGCGTGGCTTTCACAGCATGGCGTCGACGAAGACATTTGTGGCCAACCTCTCGA
>JADGRE010000193.1 GCA_017881185.1 Pseudomonadota bacterium
CTGTGCAGCGGGCGGCTTGCTCGGCTTGCCGCTCTTGGTCTTGGCGGGCGTCGCGGGCGCCTCACCGGTGGCTTCGCGCAAGAGCGCGCGTGCCGCTTCGCGGTGTGGCGCCGTCTGTGCGTCGAGCGCACGCAGCACCTCGCGGGCGCGGGCGCGGTAGCGCGTGTTGAGCTCTTCGAAGTCGCCCTGGCCGAGCTTGCCTGCGTCGCGCTCGGCCTCAAGGTCTTTGAGCGCGAGCAGCAGGGTCCGCTTCTCGGCGAGCAGCTCGGCACGCTCGGATGCGACCATTGCAGCTTGCACGCCGGTGCCCACTGCTTGCACCAGCACTTGGCGCACGCTCAGCCACAGCCAGAACAGCATCGCCACGAGCGCGAGCGCGCACAGCACGATGAACACCATCGGCAAGAGATTCGGCATCGCTCCTCAGAATTTCTTGAGCTCGGCGTCGAGCGCGTCGTCGTAGCCGTGCTCGTCAGCGTTGGCGGCCGCAGCAGGAGCCGCGGGTGCACCGCCCGCAACTGCCGGCGTGTGCCCGACGCGCACGATCCAGGTGCGGCCGCGCCACACGAGCAGTCCGGCCGCCGCTGCGATCAGCGCCAGCGGCACCGCCCATAGCGCCCGATCGAGGCCCTTGTCGGAAGGAATCGCGATCGACTTAGCGCCGAACTCCTCGCGGTAGTCGGTCTGGATCTGCTGCACGCTGACACCACCGCTGACCTTGTCGCGAAGCTTGGCGCGCATGTCGTCGGCCCAGGAACACGAGCAGCTGGAAAGGGGCAAGCGCTGACAATCGCCGCACATGCACAGCAGGCGATCGAAGAGCTGCTTCTCCTGCGGGTTCTTCATGGTGACCGAGCCCGCGTGCAGCGAGCTGGAGCCATCGGTCTGGCCGTGGGCGAGCCCGCTCCAGGACAGCGCCAGCACAGTGCCCAGCGCAAGCACGAGGAACATGCTGGTGGCCATGCCGGGCATGACCGAGCGCGCGGCGGAAGGCTCGGTGAATTCACCGAGCACCTCACGCACCGACGGCGACATGCACACGAAGGTGCCAAAGATCATGAACAACCCACCGAGCCAGATCCACGCCACGAACGGCCGCACGATGACGCGGAAGGTCCCCAGCTTGGTCTGGGGGTTCACGGTGTTCATGATGGCGTAGATGTCTTCGGTCAGCGTGGAGCGGATCGCGACCTCGGTGGTGGCCGTGTCCGGTGGCTTGCTGTAGATGAACTTGGCTGGAGATACCGTGGCGATGTTCTTGCCGTCGTGGAACACGCTGAGGTCGGTGAAGAGCATGCGACGGTTGGGGTCGAGCTCCATGCGGCTGCCGTCGTAGCGCAGCGTGAAGCCGCGCACGTCCATCTGCTCGCCGACGTGCAGTGCGGCTTCTTTCTCGGTGTCGTAGGCGGCGCCGGTGAAGCCGAAGTACATGGCGACGAGGCCCATGTGCACGAGGTAACCGCCGTAACGACGCTTGGCGCGCGTCACCATCTCGAAGAGCGCGAGCAAGAAGTTCTCGTGCGTGTTCTTCATGCGCAGGCGCGTACCACGCCAGAACTCCTGCAGGTGACCGACCACGACGAAGGTGCACACCATCATGGAGATGGCCGGCGAGCAGCCGTAGATGAGCGCGAGCACGCGGCCGGTGGCCGTGTCGTAGATCTGATCGGAGGTGACGTAGGGCGGGAAGCCCATGTGCGCGCCGACCGTGCAGTGCAAGAGCAGCATGAGCAGCGAGGCTGCACCCGGCGCGACCATCACGCGCCACAGCTGCGCGCCCGTGGACTTGCGCCACGCCAGCAGCGGGCCCATGCCGGTGAGCGACAAGAGCACCAGGCCCAGCGGCACCATCCACTTGTTGTAGTAGCCGGGGCCCACCGTGACGGTCTCGCCGCGGAACGCTTCGCTGATCAACGGGAAGGTGGTGGCGATGAGCACGAAGAACAACATGCCCATCAAGATCCAGTTGTTGAGCAGAAACACGAAGTCACGGCTCAACAGCGAATCGATGCGGGCCTGCGAGCGCAGCATGGGCAAGCGCCAGACGATCAGGCCCACGCACACGATGGCCATGAGCACGATGTACCAGACGAAGTACATGCCGATGCTCGACTTGGCGAACGAGTGCACGCTGGCAATCATCCCCGAGCGCGTGAGGAAGGTGCCGAAGATGGTCATCAAGAAGGTGAGGCAGAGCAGGAACACGTTCCACACCTTGAACATGCCGCGACGCTCTTGGAGCATCACGGAGTGCAGGAACGGCGTGCCGGCGAGCAGCGGCATGAACGCGGCGTTCTCGACCGGGTCCCAGGCCCAGTAGCCGCCCCAGCCCAGCTCCTCGTACGACCAGAGCATGCCCAGGATGTTGCCGACCGCGAGCGCGATCCACGCGAAGAGCGTGAAGCGGCGGGCGGCGTGGATCCATTCGTTGTCGAGCCGGCCCGTGATGAGGGCCGCCATCACGAACGAGAACGGGACCGACCAGCCGACCATGCCTGTATAAAGGATGGGCGGATGGATCATCATCCAGTAGTTCTGCAAGAGCGGGTTCAGACCTTCGCCGTCGGGGGCTGCGCCCGAGGCCACGACCGCAAATGGGTTGGCCGCGAAGAGCATGAGCACGCAGAAGAAGATGAGCACGCTCATCAGCGTGGCGAGGATGTACGGCGCCAGCTCCGGCACGCGCTTGCGCAGCGAGTGCGCGCAGACGGCCGCATAGGTGGTGAGCAGGAAGCTCCACCACAAGAGCGAGCCGTCTTGGCCGCCCCACAGCGATGCCCAGAGGTAGTACCAGGGCATAGAGCGGTCGCTGTAGCGCAGCACGTAGCGGATGCGGAAGTCGTGGGCCTGGAAGGCGTACGCCAGCGCGAACACCGCCACGGCAGTGGTGGCCCAGGTCGCGTAGACACCGTTGCGCACGGCTGGCAACAGGTGCGGCCGGCCGCGACCGGCGACGATGCCGAGCGCGAAGGTGTACGAGGCGGCCACCAACATGGCGCCGAGCACGAGACTACCGAAAAATGGGAGGTCAACGGCGGACATGGCTCGCTACCGTGTAGGGCACCTGGCCTGGCAAGGCAACCCCTAGACGTCCGGGCGCGGCAAGCCGCCGCAGCTCAGACCGACACTTGGCGGGCTCGCGAGCCAGGTTTCACTTCCAAGGCAGGTGCACCACGGTGGGGTTCAGCAACAGGCCCACGCCGGCGCCGATCGCCAACGCGACAGCGACCAGTAAGAAGGAGATGCGTGCCGGGGGGTTCTGATTCCACTCCAAAGGACGGCGGCGCAGGGTGCGCTTGGCTATCACCAGGGCCGCTGCGCTGTCTTCGGGCACACCGAGCAGCTGGCTCATCGCATGGATGCCGAGCGCGTCCGGATCGAGACGCTTCTGGCCAATGCCCTGGGTGTCGTCGGGGCGCGCTTCTTCCTTGAGCGCGATGGCGTACACCAGCCCGAGGACCGGCGGAAGCTTCGTGGGGTCGGCCTCGCGCTCGGCGAGCAGGCTGCGCAGCTCGGACCACTTGCCATGGAGCACCAACTGCTCGGCCTCGGGGAACGCAGCCAGCGATTGGGTGTGACGGGCGGGCGGCGCTGCAGGTGGCAGCGAGGCCGCGATGCGCGCCGGTGGCGGCGGCGCCTTCGATGGGCGCGGCGCGCGCACGCTCGTGCCCTTGACGGTGAGCTCGGCGGGCACGGGCCCGAGCTCGAGGGGGGGTTCGGTCGCCGGAAGTTGCGCGAGCGCGCAGTCGAGATGCACGCGCAGCTCGGCGACCTTGCTCCGTGCGAACTGATCGCTGCCGTCGCCGGCCAGCGCGTCGAGCTGGTGATGCAGCTGGTGCGCCGCCATCAGCTGCTGGTGTGCGCTGCGACCCTCGCGCGCGCCGAGCCAAGCTTGCGGCTCGCCCGCGCGCACCCGCAGGTAGCTCGCGAGCAGCGCTGCGTGAGCCGCGTTCGCCTCCGCCGACGGTCCGCGCAGCGCGAGCGCACGGGCGAGCGCCGGCGGGCGAGCGCTGTGCAGATACGCATTGAGCGCGCGGTCGCGTTCGTCTTGTACCGGAGCGAGCGCCGTCACGGGCCAAGTCTCGAAGCTCGCACGGCTGGCGCGTTGCAGAGCGCTCGCCAGAATTGCAGGTGCTGGATTCCCCGGAGCGAGGCTGGGCGGCGCTTGACTCGGCATGGGCGCGCGCAAATCCAGCGGTGCGAGGCTCGTGCGGCCGCCCGAGAACTTCACTGCGCCCGCACGCAAGAGCGCGAGCGTCACGGCGTCGGCGGACAGCGGGTCGTCGGCAGCTGCTGGCGGCAGCGCGTCGGCGACACGCTCGCGCAGCTGTTTCACCGAGCTAGCCGACCACAACGCAGAGGCCTCGGCGATGCCGAGATCGGCAAGCCAGTCATCGATGCAACGCGCCGAGCTGCCGCCAGCGATGCTGCCTTCGCCCAGCGGTTCGAGCACGGCTGCCAGCTCGGCCGCCGCCATCCGCCGGCAGGCCGCGAGCAGCGCCGTCAGCGGATGCAAGCGCATGACCAGAGCTTCGTCAGCCACCGAATCGTCCATCACGAAGCGCGCCTGACACGCAGGCCCGTTGCACGCTGCCACCACGCTGTCGAGCAGCTGCGCACACAGGGCGTTCCACAGCTCGTGGCCTTGCCATACGCCCAGCTCGAGCAGCGCTTCGCCCAGACGCAAGCCGCGCGCTCGCGCCAGATCGCTGGCGTTGTCGGCTGCAGGTTGAGAGAGCAGCCCGAGGCGCACCGCCACTGCGCCAAGGCGCTCGGCGAACACCGTCGAGCGGCTGCTGGTCGGCAGACCGCGTACGAAGCGTAGCTCGCGCTCGGAGCTGCCCGTGGTGAGCAGCAAGCGGCCGGTCAGCCAACGCTCCGCGATCGCCACGAGCAGCGGACCAAGCTCCATCTGACCAAGCGGCGCCTCGAACGCGCGCCGCGGCACACCGGCGGAGCCTTGCTCGTGTGCTGCAGGCGCTTCCAAGAGCGCATGCGCGACCAGCTCGGCGCCGAGCGCGCGCGGAAGCACTGCGCTGGTAGGATCGACGACATCACGCAACGCGGGATCGCCCAGCCGGTACACGCTCGCGTCGCGGTAGCGCCGACGCAAGATGCGACACAGCGAGCCAGCGCCAGGTGGGCCAGGATCCTCGGAGACCAACACCACGCTCGGGCCCTGCGCCGGCAGCGATCCGAGCGCTTGCATCGCGTCGTCGCGCACCTCGGCACTGCCGCCGCGCGCACTCACCGCACGCACGAAGCCATCGCGAAATTCGCCGGGGCGCTCCACGAGCAAGACCTTCGCGCTCATCGCGTACCTCGCGTTCCGCCGCCCTTGGTGGGACTGCGTGAGGGAACGAAGACTTGTTCTTCTTGCACTTGGGTCACCGAATACGAGCTGCCTTGGCGCGGCATGGTGCCCGTGCTTCCGGCGGCTGGTGGATTGGGTGCAGCTGGCGGCGGCGGGGCGGGCGGGAGGGGTGCCGCTGGCCGGTCGGCCTCTGGCGTGGGCTGTGACTCGGCACGGGAGCCGAGCAGCGTGGACGAGCGGCCTCCGCGCGTCGCACCACCCGCGGGCGGCCGTGACGACAGCGCGCGCTGCGCGTTCTCGCGCACCACGTCGCGTTCGATCTGCGCCTCGGTCACCTGCGTGCGCAGCGTTTGGATCTCCACGCCGCTCTCGACCAGCGACTTGCGCAGCACCTCGGCATCTGCGGCGCCTTGCGCCAGCTGCGCCTGCAATGCCTGCAGCTGCGCTCGTGCGGCTTCCACTTGGGCCTTGTGCGCTTCCAGCTCCGCCTTCAGCTTGGCGCCGCGTTGCTTCTCGTTGTCGAGCATGGCCCAGCGCGTAGTGCTGTGCTCTTCCAGCTCTTGCTTGAGCTGATCGCGCTCGGCGATCGCGGCTTGCAGCTGCTGCTGCGCGCCGCCGAGCGAGCTGGCCTGGGCTCGCATCTCGTCGCGCTCGCGCCGCGCTGCATCCACGTCCGCGCGCGCCTGTGCGACCGAGCGCTTGGCTTCCTCGAGCTCTTGGGCCGCGCTGCGCTTCAGCTCTTCCACAGCCTTCGCTGCGGCTGCCTGCGCAGCTTGCACTTCGCTCGCCGCGCCATGCTTGGCGTTCTCGGCCTCGCCGCGCGCCTGCTCGGCCAGCTGTTTCGCTGCTTGCTCGCCTGCTCGTACACGTTGCAGCTCGGCTTGCGCTTCCTCCAGCTCCGCGCTCGCCTGCTCCAACACCGACAGCCGCGACTTCTCCTTCTCGAGCTGTGCATGCAGCTCGTCCGCCGCATGCCGCAGCTGTGTGAGCTCTTGCGAGTGCTTGGAACGCAGCTCGCCCAGCGTTTGCTCGTGCGCGGCCTGCGCGCTCTTGATCCGGGCGAGCGCGTCGTCGAGCGCGTGCTGCTTGGCGGCCAGGGCTTGCTGCGCGAGCTCGCGCTCTTCCTCGTCCTTGCGCTCCAGCTCGCCCAGCTCGCGCTCCAGACGCGCGCGTGCGTCTTGCAGCTGCGTCTGCGCGTCTGCCAACGCCTGCGTCAGCTCGTCATTACGGGTCTGCGTTGCCGTTTGCTGGATCAGCAACTCGGCAACGCGTCCGTCCGCGGCCGACAGCGCCGCGCGCAGCTCGTCGCGCTCTGCGGCCGAGGCTTCGTTCTGCGTACGCGACCGTTGCAGCTGCTCCGCGACTTCCACGAACGACTGTTCGAGCTTGGTGAGACGCTGCTGCAGCGCGGCTTGCTCGGTGTGCGTTGCCTGCGCTTGGGCTTGCGCATCGCGCAGCTTGCGCTCGGCGTCAGCGAGTTGTTCGCGGGCCTGTGCCGCCCGCGCGCCGTCGGCGGTCGAAGCACGCAGACGCTGCTGCAGCGCGCCGACCGTCGTGCGCCAGGCCTGCGCTTGTTCGGCGAGCACCGCTTCGACGCGCGATGAGAGCGTCGCCAGCTCGCCTGCGTGCTGCGCCTCGCGAGCTTTCTGGCTCTGTTCGGCGGCATCGAAGCGCGTCAGCAGCTCCGCGTACGCGCGCTGCAGCCGCTCACGCTCGGCAGCTGCAACTTCCCGATGCGCAGCAAGCTCGCTTGCTGCCGCCAGCAGCGCTTCTTCCAACCACGTGGCGTCGTCGGTTGGCGCGGGTGCTTTAGGTGTGTCGCTCAAGATCTTCGACCACCAGCGTAACCCCCGGGTCGACACTTGAGAACACGGAGCAAGCACGCACGTCGGCGACAGTGCGTGCAAGTGCGAGGTGTAGACGGGGCCCGCTCAGTTACGCCGAGCTAGCGTGTCCAAGCTGTCGTACGCCGCGTATTTGTAGATCTCCGCGAGCGTCGGGAAGTTCCACACCATGTCGACGAATACTTCCACACTGCCTTGCAGGTGAATCACCGCCTGACCGATGTGCACCAGCTCCGTCGCGCGCTCGCCGATGACGTGTACGCCGAGCAAGCGTTTGGTCGGCACCTCGACCACCAGCTTGAGCAGGCCGTTCAGGTCGCCGATGATCTTGGCACGCGCGTTCTGCGAGTAGGGCGCGCGGCCCACCACGCAGTCGATCTGCTTCTTCACGCAGCTCTGCTCGGTTTCGCCCACTGCGCTGACGGCCGGGATGGTGTAGATGCCGAAAGGAATGAGCGACGATACGGCGGTCTTGTAGCCAAAGCCGAAGGCCTTGCAGACCGCGACGCGCGCCTGCTCCATGGCCGCGGAAGCCAAGCCCGGGAAACCGATGACGTCGCCAGCCGCGAAGATGCTCGGCAAGCTCGTGCGGTAGTCGGCGTCGACCTTCAGGTGCCCGCGCTCGCCCACTTGCACACCGAGCTCGGCAAGGCCTAGCCCCTCGGTTGCGGCGCTGCGACCGGCGCAATAGAGCAGGTGCGCCGAATGTAGCTCACCGCCGTCTGCGAAGTGCGTGTGCACCATTTGACGGTCGGTGGTGACGTGTGTCCAGCGGCGGTTGGTGACGAACTCGATGCCCGCGCTGCGCATGGCGGTGAGCAGGCGCTCGGCGATCTCGTGGTCGAGGAACGGCAGGATGGTCTCGCGCACGTCGACCAGCGTCACGTGCACGCCCAGGGCCGCGAACATACAGGCGTATTCGCAACCGATTACGCCTGCACCGAGCACCGTGAGCGATGCAGGCAGCTCGGAGATGGTGAGGATCTCGTCACTGTCGTGGATGCGCGGGTCGGCAAAGCTCACCCCTTGCGGCTGCGTGGGGCGCGAGCCAGTGGCGATGAGAATGTACTCGGCTTGCAAGCTCAGTGGCCCGGCAGCGGTCTGGACACCTACGGTGTGCGGACCTTCCAAGCGCGCGACGCCCTCGAAGTAGCGCACGCCGTGCTCCGCCAGGTTCTGGCGGATACGCAGCGATTCGGAGGCGGCGATGACGTCTTTGCGTGCCATCAGCCGATGCAGGGTGGTCTGCGGATCGATGAGCGAGGTGATGCCGTAGAGCGAGCGCGCCTTCTGCCCCGACAGGAACACCGCAGCCTCGCGCAAGGTCTTGCTGGGCAGCGTGCCGGTGTGGACGCCGGCACCGCCCGGCTCGGGCGCGCGCTCCACGATGGCCACGCGCTTGCCGAAGTAGGCGGCCTGCGCTGCGCCCTTCTCGCCAGCGGGACCCGCGCCGATGACGATCAAGTCGAAGCGTTCCATGCGCGCATGATACGCCGCTTCGCGCGGCTGGCGCAGCGTTTCGCTGGCAACGCATTGCGTTTGGCCGGGTATGCGCGATGATGCACGGGCGGCCACAGCGAACGAGGGCGTGGATGCGCGGAGCAGTACGGTGTTGTGCGACAGCCTTGATGTTGGTGCTGTGCGGCTGTAGCGCCGACCGGGCCAGCACGCGCCACACCGGCGGCAACAACGCTGCGGGCGGTGCAGCGGGCCAAGACGCTGGCGGCAGCAGTGCGAACACCAACACCGACGGCGGCGGCTTCAGCAACGGCAACGCAAACGCGGGTCAAGGCGGACAAGCCGGCGGCACCGGCGTCGTGCCAATGGACGGTGGCGCCTGCGCCAGCGTGCGCGTGCAAGGCAAGCGCGACGTGCACCCAGGCAACATGCTGGTGGTGTTCGATCAATCGCTGACCATGGGCGATCTGTGGACCGACACCAACGGCAAGGCCGCGGCGAAGTACCTGGTGGCGAGCATGGCGCTGACGACCGCAGTGCAGGGTGTGATGGGCCAGGTCAACGCGGGTGCGATCTTCTTTCCGACGACAGCTGCAACGGACATCCCCGCGTGCACGGCCACGGTCGCGCCGATCACCATGGCGCCGCAGATCGCGCTCTCACCCGGTGCCGCGTTCTTGCCCATGTGGCAACAGCATTTCGCCGGCGCTTCACCGCTGATCTTCGGCACGCCGCTCAACAAGGCCCTGAAAGCGGCCGACACGGCGCTCACCACTGCGCCCAGCGGAACCACCGTGCTGGTGATCTTCACCGACGGCCAGTGGACCTGCGAAGACGGCAGCGAGCCAACCACCGTCGCGGCCCTGTTGTCGCGCGGCATCAAGACCTACGTGGTGGGCCTGCCGGGCGCGCTCGGCGCCACGGGTCTCGACAAGCTCGCGCAAGCCGGTGGCACCGCCGCCATGGGCTGCACGAGCAACTGCTTCTTGGTGCCTACGGACGCCGCCAAGCTCCAGGCTGCCATCAGCATGATTGCCGCGCAGACCGTGGGCTTCGACACCTGCAGCTTCACGATCAGCGGCAAGATCGTGGACCAGAAGCGCGCGTGCAGCACCGGCATGGTGAAGATCGACGGCAACATGGTGCCATGCGACGCGAACAACGGATTCGGCGTGGACGACGCCACGCACCTGAGCTTCCACGGCAGCGCCTGCGACAAGCTCAAGAGCAGCGGCACGGCGCTCGAGGCGACGTTCCCGTGCGATGTGGTGGTGGTGCAGTAGGGCAGCGCGCTCGAACGCTCGGGCGCCAAGGCCGCTGCGCTCGATTTGGCTGCTCGCGAAGCGGTCCTCGGGGGAGAAGCGCTTGCAGCGTGCGAAGCGTCGGGGCGGAGGTTACCATGGGTCCCAAACACACCGAGCTTGCAAAACACCCCTTTCGGCCGCACAAGATCCTTATGCCGTCACCCAGCTACACACAGGGTTTACTCGACGAAATCCGCGCTCTGCCCGACGACAAAATCGCCGAGGTCGCTGACTTCGTCGAGTTCCTCCGCAACAAGCAGCGCCGCACCGCGAGCACACCGGAAGAGCGTTTGCGCATCGCCGCCGATGCGGGCCTCATCATCCTGCCCGAGCCAGGACACCAGCGCTCGTCGGTCACTGACTTCCCGCCGGTCTCGGTGCCCGGAAGACCGCTGTCTGAGATCGTGCTCGAGGACCGGCGTTGATTGTCTGTCAGTTGCGTTATCGCACCTGAGCGAACGCGTGTTGATCGCCTAAAGCCGCGCAAGGCCAAGCCAGCCCCGCGCCCTACTCCAAATCTTTGGGCACGACCAGATCGCAGC
>JADGRE010000194.1 GCA_017881185.1 Pseudomonadota bacterium
GCTGGTACTACAAAGGCAGCGAAACCCCCGCTCGCCTCGCTGCCGCGTGGCCCAGGCTGCACTCGTTCCTCATGGACAAGTGGCGCGTCGACGAGCTCTACGACTCCACCATCCTGGCCGCCTCGCGCTTGGCCAGTGTGGTCGCAGCCAACTTCGACAAGTACGTCGTCGACGGCATCCTGACGAACGTCACCTCGGGTACGGTCACGCTCATCGGCGGCCTCTTCACCGCGCTGCAGAACGGGCTCGTGCACGCATACGGCGCCGTCATGGCGGGCGGCTTGCTCGTGGTCGCGTTCTTCTTCGTGGTGCCGCACCCCAAGCCCTACGTGGTCGGTGACCCGGACGGTGTGAGCGTGAAGTTCGAAGCGGCCAAGGGCCTCGCCTACGAGTACCGCTGGGATTTCGACGGCGACGGGAAGTTCGACACCGAATGGCAGCCAACGGCGGCGGCCTCGCACGACTACAGCGACGCCGAGCTCAGCCGCAGCTTCATGGCCGTGCTCGAGAGCGGCGACGACGATCATCGCACGACGCATCGCGTGGTCGCGGGCGAGGCCATGGCGCTGTCGCTCTCCGCGCTCGGTGATTGGAAAGCCGACGCCAAGAACGCCAAGCCGCCGGCGGTCGTCGCGGACAAGGAAGGTCTCGTGGTGCACCCCAACGGCGCGCGCGTGCGCAAGGACGACTCACTGCAACCGCCGGACGCGCAGGTGCACGTGGGCCGTGGCGAGCACGTGACCATCGGCGACGCTCGCCTGTCGGTCATGGGCCTCGTGCGTCCGCGCTTGGCCGTTCGTAACGCCTTCGGCATGGAGAGCGCGCACTCGCTGCGGCTCACCTTGCCGCCGCTGGCCGAGCGCATTCACGCCGAAGTCGCCGTGCGGGAAGGAGCCGGCCGATGAGCCAACACCTCATCTCTTTGTTGCTCGCGCTGCCGCTCTTTGCGGCGCTGGTCGTGTTGTTCACGCCGCGCCAGATGGTGGGCTTCATCCGTGGCATCACGGTCCTTGCGATGCTCGCCGAGCTCGTGGCGTCGTTCGGCCTGCTCGATGGCCACTACGAAACCGCGGCCATGCAGTTCCCCGAGCGGCACGTTCTGGTGCCGACCTACGGCATCACCTACTCGGTGGGCGTCGACGGCATCTCGCTGTGGCTCGTGCTCTTGACCACCTTCATCACGCCGCTGGCGACCTACGCCTCGTGGACGCACATCGGCACCAAGGTCAAAGAGTACGCCATCTGCTTGCTCATGCTCGAAGGCGCCATGCTCGGCGCGTTCTTCGCGCTCGATCTCTTCATCTTCTACGTGTTCTGGGAGCTGATGCTCGTGCCGATGGTGCTCATCATCGGTATCTGGGGTGGCGTGCAGCGCATCTACGCCGCCGTGAAGTTCTTCTTGTTCACCATGGTGGGCAGCGTGCTCATGCTGGTCGCGATCTTGTACCTGGTCGCCCAGTACAAGGCGCAGACCGGCCACTACAGCTTCGAGCTCGCCGAGCTGAAGCTCTTGCTCCTGCCGCTCAAAGCGCAGCTGTGGCTCTTCGCGGCGTTCGCGCTGGCGTTCGCCATCAAAGTTCCCATGTTCCCGTTCCACACCTGGTTGCCCGACGCGCACGTGCAGGCGCCCACAGGTGGCTCGGTCATCCTCGCCGCCGTGCTGCTCAAGCTCGGCACCTATGGCTTCCTGCGCTTCGCCATGCCGCTGTTCCCGTCGGGCAGCCACCGCATGGGTCCGTTCATCGCGGGGCTCGCGGTGACGGGCATCATCTACGGCGCGTATTGCGCCTGGCAGCAGCAAGATGTGAAGAAGCTCGTGGCGTACTCCTCGGTGAGCCACTTGGGCTTCGTGATGCTCGGCATCTACAGCATCACCTCGCACGGCCTGTCAGGGTCGATCCTGCAGATGGTCAACCACGGCATCTCCACCGGCGCGTTGTTCTTGCTCGTCGGCGTCATCTACGAGCGCCGGCACACGCGCAACCTCGACGAGTTCGGCGGGCTCGCGAAGGTCATGCCCGCGTACGCCGCGGTGTTCGTGATCGTCACCATGAGCTCGGTCGGCTTGCCCACCACCAACGGCTTCATCGGTGAGTTCATGATCTTGGCGGGCGCGTTCATGTCTGCGCACCTGGGCATCAGCGGGCCGCTGTGTGCGTTCCTCGGCGCGACCGGCGTGATCCTCGCGGCCGTGTACATGCTGCACGCCGTGCTCAAGATGTTCTGGGGTCCAATCACCAAGCCCGAGAACGAAGGCTTGCCCGACCTGACGCGCCGCGAAGGCATCGCGCTCGCGCCGCTCTTGCTCTTGATCTTCTACATTGGCCTCTTCCCCGGCCGCATGCTCGACTCGATGAAGGCGTCGGTCGACACCTTCGCGAGCGAGTACACGAACAAGCTGGCTCAAGGCGACCGGCACCCGACCACGCGTGACATCTTGGTGGTCGGTCCGCAGACCGCTGCACTGCCGCAGCCGGCGTCGCCGTTGGCGCGCCTCGACGCTGCCCCGCGCAAGCCGGCCGTACGCGCGGTTGCAGACGTGGTCGCAGGAGGCGCGCCATGACCGCGTCGCTCACAGGCTCAATGGCCAGCTGGGTTCCGCTCATGCCGCTGCTCTTGGTCGCCATCGGCGGCTTCGCGCTCTTGGTGGTCGATGCGCTCTCCGACGAGCATGCCGAGCTCGCCACGCTCAGCAGCGTGGTGCTGTTCTGTGCCGGCGCGCTGGCGGCCGTGCTCGCCACGGGCAAAGGCCTCGTGCCGCCGCCGTCGGGCGTGGCGCCGTACCTCGCGGTCGGCCAGATGTCGCAGTTCTGGAACGCGACCATCTGCTGCGGTGCCGGCCTGTCGGCGCTGCTCGCGGGCGGTTACCTGCACGAGCACGCGCTCGAGCGCGGTGAGTTCTATGCGCTGATCGTGTTCAGCGCGTTCGGTGCGATGGTGCTGGCCGCTGCGACTGATCTACTGTCGATCTTCATCGGCCTCGAGACCATGTCGCTCGGCGTCTACAGCATGGTCGCCTACCGTCGCGGCAGTCCGCGCGCGGCCGAAGGTGGCCTCAAGTACTTCTTGCTCGGCTCGTTCGCCGCTGCAGTGCTGCTCTTCGGCTCGGCCTTGATCTACGGCGCGACGGGGCACACCGATCTTGCCGGCATCGGCCAGAGCGTGCGCGACGGCCACGCGAACCTGCGCCTGCTCATCCTCGGCATGCTCATGCTGCTGTCGGGTCTGACCTTCAAGGTGAGCGCGGTGCCCTTCCACATGTGGACACCCGACGCCTACGAGGGCGCGGTCACCCCGGCCACCACGTTCATGTCGGTGGTCGTGAAGACCGCAGCGTTCGCCGTGCTCTTGCGCGTCATCCTCACCTGCTTCTCCGACGAGCTGTCGGCGAGCCTGCGCACCGGCTGGCCGGGCATGCTGGCGCCGATGGCCGCAGCCACGATGATCCTCGGCAACTTCGCCGCCGCGCGCCAAGCCAACGTCAAACGCATGCTGGCGTACTCGTCGATCGCCCACGCCGGCTACATCCTGGTCGGCGTGGTCACGCTCTACTCGGGCGACGAGCAGGTGCGCCAGACCGCTGTGAGCGGCGTGATGTTCTACCTGCTCGCGTACACGGTCTCGAACGTGCTCGCCTTCGGCTCGCTCATCGCCCTGGGCTCGTACGCCAAGGAAGCGGTCAGCTACGAAGACCTCGCAGGCGCAGGTCGCCGTCATCCGTTGGCTGCGCTGCCCTTCGTGCTGGGCGTGCTCTCGCTCATGGGCTTCCCACCCACCGCCGGCTTCCTCGGCAAGTGGTACGTGTTCAGCGCCGCCATCGCCTCCGGCAACGATTTGTTGTGGCTGGTCATCGTCGGCGTGCTCAGCAGTGTGGTGGGCGCGTATTACTACCTGCGCGTCATCGTCTACCTGTTCATGAAGTCGCCCGAGCCTGGCGCCGCCATCGCCGTGCCCATGCGCTCCGGCTACGTGGTGCTCGCGCTCGTGCTCTCTGGGTACTTCGTGCTCAAGATGGGCGTGACGCCTGCGCCGTACATCGATCTCGCGCTGTCCGCCGCGAGCAAGCTCGGGTAGATGCGCATGCGACACCAGCGGGGAGCACAGGGCAGCTCGTGCCCACGGGCAGGGTCGTGGCTCGGCGCAGGGCTGCTGCTCTTGCTCGCCGGCTGTCACCGCCCCGAGCACCACGACTACACGGCAGGGCCAGGTCCGGCCGCTGGGCAGAAGCCGAGCGCAGAGCAAGCGGCAGCGGCGACCAAGGCCGTGCTGACGGGCTTCGTGCGCTTGGCCCCCGGTGCCACGCTGCCCGAGTACGGGCCCGATGCGATGGAGCGCAAGGTCACGACCGCGGGCGATCCGGTGACCTTTCCGCAGATCTGCACGCCGCCCAAGAAGCTCGACCGCGTGCCCGTACGCCTGACGCCTGACGGCAAGCTCATCGGCGTGATGATTGCCGTCAGTGACTTCAAGCGCGTGAAGAGCCGCGGGCCGCGCACCTACGAGGTCACCATCAAGGATTGTCGGCTCACGCCGATGCTCGTCGTCGCAATGAAGGGCGACAGCCTCAGCATCAAGAACGAAGTGGTGTACCCGCTGATGCCGGAGCTCGGTGCCGTGACCTTCAGCGAGACCTTGATGCCCGGCCAGCCCAAGGTGGTGCCGCTCAACGAAGCGGGCGTGAAGCCGGTGCTGTGTGGCTTCACCGCACCGTGCGGTCGCAGCGACATCGTGGTGCTCAATCACCCGCTGTACGCGGTGACGGGTGAAGACGGCATCTTCACCATCGACGACTTCCCCCCGGACGAAACCGTGAAGGTCGACGCCTGGCATCCGCTCTTCAACTCGGCCGAGCTGCAGCTGCGCGTCGAACGCGGCCAGACGAAGAACGTGGAGCTCACGCTCCTACCGGTAGGGCAGACTGCAGCGTCGACGCCGCCCAAGCCGTAGACCGGTGGACCCGAGACGAGACTCGTGCAGTCAATCATCGGTTGCAGCTGTCGCCCGCGCTCCGACCTCGCACCACAGCCACGCAGGTGTCGCCGCACCGCCCCGCCGTTGACCTCATTGGGTGGTGGCGTCAGCATGAAGAAATCTTGCGGTGCGGAGAAGCCTATGCGTTGCGCATGTTCCGAGTGGGGTCTGGGTTGGGCAGCAGCGCTGCTCGTGATCGGTTGCAGTAGCGCGCAGCCTCCGAAACCTGGCCTGGTCTCGGGCACCTCCAACGACGGTGGCGCGCAGAACGGGAACGGCACGCCAGGCTCCAAGGCCGATGCCGGCCAGTCGGTGGGCACCGGGTCTTTGGCGGGCAGCGGTGGCGCAAGCGGTGCTGCGGGCGAGCAAGCGGGCAGTGGGGGTACTGGCGTGCCAGCCGTGCCCGTGTGTGGCGATTCGATCCTCGAAGGCAGCGAAGGTTGCGACGACGGCAACACCGTGCGCGGCGACGGCTGTGACCAACACTGCAAGCTCGAGGCGGGTTTCATGTGCGCGACCGGCGGCGCCGCGTGCCACGCGATCTGCGGCGACGGTCTGACCAAGGGCAACGAAGCCTGCGACGACGCCAACAAGATCGATGACGACTACTGCTCGAACGACTGCATGCACCGCGGCTTCTGCGGTGATCACGTGAAGCAGTCTGGTCCCGGCGAGACTTGCGACGATGGCAACAAGGTCACGGAGACTTGCGCCTACGGCCAGTCAAGCTGCAGCGTGTGTCGCGCCGACTGTCAGCTGGTACCTGGCGTGGCGTCGTACTGCGGTGACTCCTCGGTGGCCGCGGGCCACGAGCAATGCGATGACGGCAACGCGCTGACCGAGAAATGCCCGTACGGACAGGCCACCTGCACCGTGTGCGACGCGCAATGCCAGAGTGTGGCGGGCGTTGCATCGCTGTGCGGCGACGCGCACGTAGACGCCGCGGACGGCGAAGCCTGCGACGACGGCAACACCGTGACCGAGAGCTGCAGCTACGGGCTCTCCAGTTGTACGGTCTGCGACGCGTCCTGCCAGAGCGTGGCTGGCGCGACCTCGTATTGCGGCGATGGCAGTGTCGATGCCGGCCATGGCGAGGCCTGCGACGATGGCAATGCAGTCACCGAGACCTGCGCCTACGGCCAGGCCAACTGCACGGTGTGCGACGCCAGCTGTCAGATGGTCACTGGTGCGCCATCCAACTGCGGAGATGGCGTGGTTCAGACTGCGGCGGGCGAGCAGTGCGACGACGGCAACGCGGTGACCGAGAGCTGCGCGTACGGCCAACAGAGCTGCACGGTGTGCGACGCGAGCTGCAAGCGCGTTGCAGGCGCGACCTCCGTGTGCGGTGACAGCGTGGTCGACGCTGCTGCAGGCGAGACCTGCGACGACGGAAACGCCACGACGGAAGTGTGCTCGTACGGCCAGCAAAGCTGCATGGTGTGCAACGCCAGCTGCAAGCAAGTGGCGGGCGCGGCTTCGTTCTGCGGCAACAGCACGGTCGACGCGGCCGCGGGCGAGAGCTGCGACGACGGCAACACCACGACCGAAGCTTGCACCTACGGCCTGCAGACCTGCACGGTCTGCGACGCCGGCTGCAAGCAAGTGCCGGGTGCGACCTCGTATTGCGGCGACAAGCTGATCGACGCCGCCCACGGCGAGCAATGCGACGACGGCAACGCCAACGCCTTCGACGGTTGCGATGGCTGCAAGGTGGTCGCGCTCGCCGGCTGTGGCGACGGGGTGGTGCAGGGCGCCAACGGTGAGCAGTGCGACGATGGAAACACCAAGAACGGCGATGGTTGCAGTGGCGCGTGCAAGCTGGAGACGGGCTGGATGTGCCCCGTGCCCAAGCAGAGCTGCGTGGAGATCTGTGGCGACGGCTTGGTGGTCGGTGCCGAGAAGTGCGACGACAAGAACATGGTCGACAACGACTATTGCTCGAACGACTGCCGCACCGTGCGCTTCTGCGGTGACAACGCCGTGCAGGCGGTGATGGGCGAGCAGTGCGACGACGGCAACAACATCACCGAGGTCTGTACTTACGGCTTGCAGAGCTGCACGGTGTGCGACGCCACCTGCAAATCGGTGGCAGGCGCCGCGACCTTCTGTGGCGACAACAAGCTGCAGTCGGGCAGCGGTGAGCAGTGCGACGACGGCAACACCGTGACCGAGACTTGCAGCTACGGGCAGCAGAGTTGCACCGTGTGCAATGGCAGCTGCAAGTCGGTGGCGGGCGCGAGCTCGTACTGCGGCAACGGCAGCGTGGATGCCGGCAATGGGGAGACCTGCGACGACGGCAACGCCATCACCGAAACCTGCGCTTACGGGCAGCAGACTTGCATGGTGTGCAACGGCAGCTGCAAGTCGGTGGCGGGCGCGACCTCGTATTGTGGCAATGGCAGCGTGGATGCCGGTGCGGGAGAGCAGTGCGACGACGGCAACACGGTGACCGAGACCTGCAGCTACGGGCAGATGAGCTGCACCGTGTGCAATAGCAGCTGCAAGTCGGTGGCGGGTGCGAGCTCGTACTGCGGCAACGGCAGCGTGGATGCCGGCTTCGGCGAGACCTGCGACGATGGCAACACGGTGACCGAGACCTGTGCTTACGGGCAGCAGAGCTGCACGGTGTGCAACGGCAGCTGCAAGTCGGTGGCTGGCGCAAGCTCGTACTGCGGCAATGGCAGCGTGGACGCCGGCAACGGCGAACAGTGCGATGACGGCAACACCGTGACCGAGGCTTGCACCTACGGGCAGCAGAGCTGCACGGTGTGCAACAGCAGCTGCAAGACCGCGGCCGGCGCGACCTCGTACTGTGGCAACGGCAGCGTGGACGCCGGCAGCGGCGAGACCTGCGACGACGGCAACGCGGTGACTGAGGCGTGCACTTACGGGCAGAAGAGCTGCTCCGTGTGCACCGCCAGCTGCAAGTCAGGGGCGGGTACCACCTCGTACTGTGGCGACGGCACGGTGCACACTGGCAACGGCGAGGAGTGCGACACCAGTGGTGCCTCCGTGACCTGCACTGCGGCCTGCAAGCTGCAGAAGTACTGCATCCTCGAGTACGCGATGACCGGAAGCGCTCGCATCACCAACACCACTGCGGGCGCCTTCGATGGCGCGTACGCCCAGACCGGTGGAACCACGCGCATCCGCGTTCCGGACTCCGGCGGCATGCCCGGCAACGGCACCGCGGGCTTGCTCTACTACAGCTTCCCGGTGAGCTTCTCGAAGACCAGCTTTGGCACGACCATCGCCACGTCGATCACCACGATCGCGGGTACGCCCACCAACCAGTGCCCGCTCAACACGGGTACGCTCACAGGCACGAGCCTGACCTTCCCGGCGTGTCCGTACGGCACCAACCACTGCATGACGACCTGGACACCGGACGGTCAGAACCCGCCGGCCATCACGCCCACCAACGGCTGTTTGCAGGTGACGTCGACAGGCAACATCCAGTGCAGCGGCAGCTTGTGCGGGGCCGCCGGGCTCAAGAGCGGCGCCAACGCCGTGAAAGACAGCTGGTACCAGCCCACCACCACCGCCACGTTCAACGCGGCCTTCACGACAACACACAATGGCAAGTTGGGAGACACCACGACCTGCCCCCTGGCCAGCGGCGACACCGACTACTACGAGGTGCCCGAGCGCGCGGCTGCCCGCACGTGGATACGCACCGACGGCACCCGCACGACCATCAGCTGTGGCTTGTTACCGGCTAGCGGCTGTCCGTAGCTCAGGCCACGACGCGCAGCGTTCTTCGCGCGCGCGTGTTCGGCAGCGCTTCGAAGGCTCTGCGGTACGCGCTGAACTTGCCGCCGCCGCGCACGGCGTCGAGCACGGCGCGGCCTTCGGCGAGCGAGCCTTGGGCCAGCACGTATTCCACCCAGGCCCAGCGCGCGCTGGTTGCGCGCAGCTCCACGCGACCTTGCAGGCCGCGGCGTAGGCGATCCAAGCGGTCTTCCACCAGCTCGATGCCCGCGAAGGCGGTGCCGTCGAGCGGCGTGTTGCGCTTGGCGACGAAGGGGCTCACGCCGAGCGCGAGCGGATGGATCTTCGACAGCTCGGTCGCGAAACCGATCAGCTCGTCGATGTCGGCGTCGGTCTCGTCCGGCAGGCCGACCATCATGTACACCTTCAAGTGATGCAGGCCGTGCACCTTCACGCGCTCGGCGATGCGCAAGAAGTGCGACTCTTTTGCCTTGCGATCGATGCGGTCGCGCAGGCGCTGACTCGACGCATCGAGCGCGGTGGTGATGGCGCGCGCGCCGCCCTTCTTGAGCGCGGCGATGAAGGCGTCACTCAAGCGATCGGGTCGCAGCGACGACAGACTCACCTTGCGGCCTTGGCTCGCCAGCGTGTCGACGATCTCGACGATCTTCGGATGGTCGCTGACGGCGGCACCGACCAGACCCACTTTGCCGGCGTCTGCTGGAATGCGCGCGAGGATGCGCTCCATCGGCAAGATGCGCATGCCGCCGTTGGTGGAGCGGCGCATCACGCAGTACTGACAGCCGCGCGAGCAACCACGCTCGGCCTCGAGCAAGAACATGTCCGAAAGCTCGGTGTTGGGCGTGCGAATCGGCGCCCAGGCAGGCAAGAGCTCGTCGTCGGCCTGACCGATGTGCGGCAGCTCTTGGCCGTGGATGCTCGGCACGAAACACGCAGGCACCTCGCGTGCGAGTGTGGTCAGCGCATCTTGGCGGTTGCGTGCGGCAAACACGATGTCGAGCACGGCGTGCACGCTCTGATCGGCCTCGCCCATCAGGATGGCGTCGGCGAAGGGCGCGAGCGGCAGCGGGTTACTGTTGGTCAGCGGCCCGCCGCACAACACGAACGGATGCCGGTCGGAGCGATCTTGCGCGAGCGCAGGAATGCCCGACAGCTCGAGCGTCTGGATGACCCCCGCCAGCTCGATCTCGTAAGCCACCGACAAGGCCACCACCGGATAGTCACCCACCGGCCGCTGCGCCTCATAGGTGAGCAGCGGCGTCCGAGTGCGCAAGTGGTCTTCAATCGAGTCCGGCAAAAAAGCCCGCGCCGCACTACGCCCCGGCCGCGCGTTGATCTCCCGATAGATCGTCTGAAACCCCAGCGAAGACATCCCCACGTGGTACGGGCTCGGATACACCAACGCGACCGGTTCCGCCGCATCCTTGTGCAGCGTCCCAATCTCTTGGGCCAACCGTGTCTTGATCAAACTCCGCGGATCCACGGCCCCAATGGTGTCACGCCCCCAGCCTCCGCACCACGCGAGACTCACTCTCCGCCGAGCGAAGCGACGGCGTCTCACTCTCCATGCGCGACCTGAGCGGCGCGAATTGGTCTCTAGCCGCGAGCGCGCCCGCAGCGACCGAGGGAGCGCTACTCACGTAGCGTGACCGAGAGAGCGAGGACGTAAGCCGCGGATAGAGGCCAAGGCGCG
>JADGRE010000052.1 GCA_017881185.1 Pseudomonadota bacterium
GGCTCGTCCATCAGCAAGATCGACAGCTCGCAGTGCACCGAAACTTGGTCGCCCATGCGCTCGCGCGAGATCTGCGTGACGTTGCCCTCCAGGCGGAAGGTCGGCAGCCCACGTTGGCGCACTGTCTCGATGGCCGACGCATCGTGGACATCGAGCATCGCGACCCCACGCCACTGCGCGAGCTCGCGCGCCAGGCTGGTCGCAAGCACCTTCGACAGCTCATCTCCCGAGAAGCCGCTCTGGTTGTGCATGTCACCGAGCACGAGCGCATAGCGTGCATTCGCAGGCACGCGCGCCGACGCACCTGCCGCGGCCAGCTTGCCGCCAGCGCCTGCAGCATGGCCACCTGCGCGAGCGGCCGCAGCTGCACTGATGGCGTCGACCGCGGCACGCGCTTGCGTGGCGACCGACTCGATCGGATCACGCTGCGCAACTTGCAGCGCCGGCAGCGCGGAGGTCGCACCGATTTCGCCCAGTGCCGTGGCCGCTGCCGCTCGAACGACGGGATGCTTGTCGCGCAGCGCGTCTTCGAGCGAGCCCACGTACTGCGCGTCGTGCTTGCGTCCGAGCGCAAATGCCGCCTGGGTGCGAACGCGGAAGTCGTGCCCGTCGTGCAGCATGCGTAAGAGCACGTCTTCATCCTGCGCAACCGCGACCTTCAGCGCCGGCCACGCCGCGCTCGCCCCCGCGATGGCCAAGGCCAACGCCAGCGTCAACGACACGCTGCGCGACCAAGAGCGGATGCGCGAACAGGAACAGGAAGCAGCGCGGCCCACCGAAACCACGCGCACTGCTACGGACTTCCCTGGCACCGCTCACCATTAACCAGCTGCGGCGGCGTGCCGTCAACGTAGGGGCGACCATTCGCTCTGGATTTGTCGCACTCACGTACCCAATCGGGTGCGCGGGCATACGTGGGCGCACTACGGAGATTGCTGCGCATCCACGAACTGTGGCGTGAAGCACACGCGAGTGGTCGCAAACACCACCCCTGGAGCGCTGGCGTTGCAGATTCGCAATTGTGCGCACGCGCGAGGCCACGTTTTCTGGCTCTTTTCGAGCGCAGTCGGGTCGGCACGGTCCCTGCAACACAGTGGATCGTCCCCTGCCTGGAGTTGCCAATGCTGATCCGCTCTACCCCCTACGCTTGCTTCGTGATGCTACGCAACGGCCTGACGCTCGAGATCTTCTACGACGAAGCGCTCAGCGGGCAGCGCCAGACACCGTCCGACACCGAGCCCCACGACGAGGCCGATGCCGATCTTCCGAGCCCGTCGCAGGGCGTGTGGCTGATGGGCGAGTCCGTGCTCTTCGAAGTGCGCGCCGGACAGGCCTGAGCGCGGCGTACGACTGCCCGTGTCAGACCGCCGCCTCAGTCGAGCAGGTGGCGGCGTTCCTCCATGTCGTAGAGCGTCGGCGTGAGCTCGATCACCGTGTGTAGCGGGATGGACAAGTGCGGACACTTCTGGGGCGGTTGCGCCGTGAGGTACGCGTAGAACGCGCGCAGCACCGCTTGATGGCCCACCACCAAGAGCGGCCGAGGCTCTTGTTCGAACGCCAGCACGACCGGCAACAAACGCTGGATCACGTCCTGGTACGACTCGCCGCGCGGATACCGATAGCGGTACTTGTCACGCTTGCGTGCAACGAATTCGTCGGGCAGCTCGTGCTCGATCTGCGGATAGCTCATGCCGTCGCACACGCCCGCGTCGATCTCGTCGAGCTCGCGCCACGCCACCGTGCTCATCTGCAGCTGACCGGCTGTCTGCACCGTGCGCTGCAGGGTGCTCGTCCAGACCACGAGCTCGCCGCCGGCCTCCCGGTGTTCGGCCATGAAGCGCGCCAGACGCTTGGCGAAGCCGAGGCCCTTGGGCGAGAGCTCCGGGTCGCCGCCGATCAACCCGAGACCGTTGTACACGCTCTCACCGTGCCGCGTGAGCCACAGGCGTTTGCGCGCGCCGCGTAGGCTCATCAGCAAGCGCACCAGCACGTGCGCGAGCTCGGAGTCGGTGCGCTGGAGAGCGAGCTGCGCGCCGACATCGATGTACTTGATGTAGCTGCCGTCTGCTGGGCCCAGCGCTTCGTAGGCGCTGGCGTAGTGCGCGATGCGGGCGCGGAAATCGGCGACGGCGGCTTCCGGGTCCATCTGCGCGTAGTCGGCCGAACGCACCTTGGTCTCGCGGATGGTGGCCTCGATGACGGCCTCGTCGTTGCAGATGATCTCGACGAACAGCGGGGTGACGCGTTCACGCGCGCAACGTTCCACGATCAGCGCGCGGCGCGCGCGCGTGGTGTTGGTGGCGTCGTAGATGGCGACCTCGCCTGGGCCGTGCAGGAAAGCAAACATGTCGTCGAGCGCGGCCTGCGCGACGGCCAGCCGCGCACGTTTGCCCTCGGCGTTGTCGGGGCTGAAGAACTCATGACTGTGCTGGGCGCCGAGCATCTCGCGGCGGTAGTCACCCGCGTTGAACAGACGTGCGTCGTGGCCGAGCCAGCGCAGGCATCGATGGATCTTACGCGCGACGAAGGTCTTGCCGCGTGCCGGCAAACCCACCATCACGATTGCGTGCTTGGTCGCCATCTTCCGCCTCCACGCTGGACCACACCGAATGGCACAACATCACCGCCGCCGACACCAGCAAATACCCGCCGGCCTGGTGAGCCGCCGCCATCGGCAGCGGGACGCGCCACACGACGGTGAGCACGCCGAGCAGCACCTGCAAGCCAGCGGCGCCAAGCACCGCGAAGGCCGCCACGCGCTGCCGCCGCGGCGCCGTGCGCAAGCGGTAAGCTAGCATTACGACATACGCGGTGACGACCAGCGCCAGAGCGCGGTGCAGGTAGTGGATAGCCAGCGCACTGCGCACCGCGTCGCGCCACACCGAGCCCGAAACGAAGAACGCCGCGGGCAGGTAGTGGCCGTTCATGTCGGGGAACGTCGAGGACAGGTAGCCCGCGTGCATCCCGGCCATGAAGGCACCGTACACGACCTGCAGCGCGAGCAGCGGCAAGAGCCCTGCCACCCACATGCGGTCGCCACGCGTGGCGCGCGGGCTGCGCTCGCTGGCCGCAGCTGCGCTCGATGCGAGCGTCGCGCCATCCGCATCGAGCGCCTGCCACAGGATCCATTGTCCGACGCCCATGCCGAGCAAGAGGTGCAACGCCAGCCGGTAGTGCGAGACACGCGGCTCGTTCACCAGACCACTGCGCACCATGTACCAGCCCGCGGCGGCCTGCAGACCACCCAAGAGCAGAATGCTGGCAGTCCGCCGGGCCTGCGCGGCATCGATGCGCCCGCTGCGCCACAGCCACAGCCAGGGCAGCAGGCAAGCGACCCCGAGCAAGCGTCCCCACAAGCGATGCACGTACTCCCAGAAGAAGATGCGCTGGAAGTCCGCGAGCGTCATCCACTGGTTGTCGACGCGGTATTGCGGCGAGCGCTGATACGCATCGAACGCCTGCTGCCACGCGTGGTGACTGAGCGGGGGCAGCGCGCCAGTGACTGGCCGCCATTCCACGATCGACAGCCCCGAGCCCGTGAGGCGCGTGACCCCACCGATGACGACCATGAGCCACACGCCCACCCACAGGCAGAGCAGCCAGGCCCGCAACGCGCGCAGGTTTCGCGGATCGCCAGTCACCGGCGCACAACCTACAGGCAATACCCCAAGCTACCGTCGGGCGTGCACGTGCCCTTGTCGCACTTGTTGGTGGTCGTGCAGTCTTGATAGCAGTGCCGCGCGGCCGTCGAGCTACCCGGCGCGTCGTATTCGCAGATGTCGCCGGTGTCGCAGAAGATGCCCATCTCGAGGCCACACGCCTTGCCGCGCGCGGCCGTCGTGCCGCACAGGCCCTTGTCGTGGTTGGGTGAGTCGACGATGCCCGAGAGGCACGTCTGGCTGGTGCTGCAGAGGTTGGCAGTGCCCGCGTCTTGGTTGGCAGCGCCGGCGTCTTTCTTCGCGACGGTGCCGCCGTCTTCAGCGCCCGCGTCGTCGGTGCCCGCGTCGACCGGTGCCGGTGGCAGCATGCAGAGGTTCACGCACAAGCCCTCGGCCGAGGTGCGCGAATAGTACAAGCAGAGCAGCGGTTGACCGCAGACGCTGGTGCTGGCGAGCCCGCAGGTCCCGAACTCTTTGCGGACCACGTTGACGCAGTGCGCATCGGCCGCGTTGCCGGTCTCGGAGAAGCACCGCTCGGTCCCGCAGTCGGTGTCACTCGCGCACGCGCGGGCGCAGATGCCTACCATGATGGAGCCGTTGAAATCGCTGACGCAGCTCAAGCCCTTGCCGCAATCGGCGGTCTTGACGCACTGCGAGCCTTCAGTCGCCGTGCCACCGTCAGCCGCAGCTGCTGCATCCGCTGCCGGACCGCTGTCGAAGGCTGCGCTGCCGTCGACCGAGGCATCGACTGGGGCGGCGGACTTCTTCTTGTCGCTCGAACAACCCAACAGGCTGAAAATGACGAGCGACGCGACACTGAAAGACTTGCGCATGGGACCTCCGAAACCGCGACGGGGCTTGCCGCCGGGCGAGCGCCACAGACGCTAACAGAAGCCCGCCAGCGCGTCGATCGCTTCCGGGGAAGCCGCAGGAAATCGGGCCAAGAGTGCGCGCAACCCAGGGGCGGCGGCAAGGGCGGCGCTGGCTGCCCGAGGCCCCGATCCGTGGTACTTCTGCAACACCATGCCAGCCGCGCAGCCCAAGCCCAAGGTCATCATCCGCCACTGCGATGAATACGATCCGCAGCGCATCGAGACCATCGTGCGCGAGGCCATGGAGGAGCTCGGGCTGCGTCCGCACGGCCGCACGCTGGTCAAGCCGAACGTGGTGTGCGCCGGCGAAGGCTTCGACCACGCCTTCACGCGCCCGGAGTTCGTCGACGGTGTGCTGCGTGCCCTGCAGGGGCGCGACGACGGTCAGATGACGGAGCTCGCCGTGGGCGAGCGCTGCGGCATCACCATTCCCACGCGTTACGCCTTCGACCAGTCGGGCATGAACGCGATGCTCAAGAAGCACCGCAAGGTGAAGACCTACTACTTCGAAGAAGAAGTGCAGGTCGAGATCCCGTACACGCACCCTAGCCGGCTGCGCGACTACGTGTTCACGCCCGAGCCCGTCGCCAAGGCCGACTTCTTCGTGAACTGCCCCAAGTTCAAGGCGCACCCGTGGACCACGGTGACCTTCGGCAACAAGCAGTACATCGGCATTCAAGACGACCGTCACCGATTGATCGACCACGACACCAAGCTCGAAGAAAAGATCGCCGACTTGCAGTACATCATCCAACCACAGCTGCTGGCGATCGACGCGATCATCGCGGGCGAAGGGCGCATGCTCACGCCGATCCCAAAGCGGCTGAACCTGATCATCCTGGGCAACAACCAGTGCGCTTTCGACTCCGTGTGTTGCCGCATCATCGGAGTGAACCCCTTCGACGTCCCGCACATTCGCCTGGCGCACGAGCGCGGCTTCGGTCCGCTGGCGCTTGCCGACATCGAGCTGTCGGGCGACGTGACGCTCGACGAAGCCAAGGAGCGCGCCAAGGGCTTCAAGGTGGGGCTGATCCGCGTCGAGAAGTACTTCGAAGGCACGAGCATCACGGCATACGCCGGGCCGCCGCCCAAGAGCGAGCAGACCGAGTACTGCTGGGGCGGTTGCCCTGGCGCCATCGAAGAAGCCATCGAGATGCTGCGCGTGTTCGACGCCGAGACCGACAAGAAGCTACCGCGTATGCACGTGGTCTTCGGCAACTACCAGGGCGAGCTCGACTGGCACCCGGGCGAGCGCGTGGTGTTCATCGGCGATTGTGCCGAGTTCAAGGGTAAGCTCGGCGAAGAGCTGATCGAGGTGGATAACCTCTACCGCCCGCGCAACACGCTCGACCCGCACACGGTGCAAGGCGAAGACATCCTCGACAAGGTGCGCAAGACACGCAAGCTGCTCAAGGCCGCCAAAGGCAAACCGTACCTGCGCCTGACGGGTTGTCCGGTGAGCGTGGCCGAGCAGCTCATGGTGCTCGTGGCGATCGGTGGCTTGAACGACCCGATGATCGACGCTGCCGGCGTGAAGAACTTCCTGGCCTGGAAGTCCCGCATGCTGCTCAAGCGCATGACCGGCCAGAAGTACCAGCAACCCGGCCCGACGCAGCGCGGCGCTGCAGCGCCGGTGCAGAGCGTGGGCGTGACGCCGGCACAGTGAGTGAGTGCGCGCCGAAAGCATTGCGCACGGGCTGCCGGGGGCCGGTGCGCTTGCAAGCGTGACGGGCTGGGCTAGCGCGCTTGCGAGGCCGCTGCATCACCCGACTGGATGATGAACTGCACGCGGCGGTTCTTGGCGCGATCGGCAGCAGTCTTGTTCGGGCCCAGTGGCATGTCTTGGCCGTAGCCCTTTGCGACCAAGCGCCCGGGCGCCACGCCGGCCAGCACGAGCCAGTTGCGCACGGAGTCGGCGCGCGCCTGTGACAGCTCCTGGTTGTGCTCGCGCCCACCCTTGTTGTCGGTGTGGCCCTGGATCTCGACCAGGCGAATGCCCTCGTCGCGCAGCAGCACGTCGGCGATCTCACGCATGAGTGGGCCGCTGCTCGCGCCGATCTCCGCGTGGTTGGACGCGAAGTTGATCTGCTGCTTGATGTAGATCTCTTTGGCTTCCACGCGCACGAGCGACGTGGTCGGCTTCTTGATCAGAATGACCTTCGGCAGTGCCGTCTCGCGCTGCGCGACCTCGATCTCGACCAACTGCATGAGGAAGCCATCGGCGTCGACGCGAACGCGGTAGGCGCCGGGCGGAGCGTCGGGCAGTGCGAAGAGGCCGTCCTTGTCGCTCGTGACCGTCTTGCCGAGCGGCCCTTGGATCTCGACGCGCGCATCCGCCACCGAGCGGCCCGTCTCGTCGGTCACTTGACCCGAGATCGCGCCCTCTTGTGGCTTGGGGGTGAGGAAGCAGCGCAGCGGCACGTCGCCGCCGGTCTTCGGGATGGTCGCCTCGCAGGTGCCTGGCTCGTAGTCCTCGTGCGAGACCTCGAAGCGAATCTCGCCGGTCGCGATGCGGTCGACGATGAACAGACCACGATCGTCGGTCTGCAGCGCGGACAGCGCGCGCGGGGTCTTGATGACGGCCTGGGCGATGGGTTGCTCCGACTTTTGGTCGAGCACCTTGCCGAGCACACGACCCTGGGCGTGCACGATGATCTCGGGCTCGGGCTTGGGCTCGCGCACCACGTCGGGCTCGATCTTCTCGGGCTTGGGCTTGCTGTGCCCGAAGCCGACGTGCACCGAAGCACCAGCCCAGATCTGCGCGATGCCGAACGAAAACTCGAGCTTGATCGCGATCTGTTCGTGCGGTGAAAAGCGCAGCGCGAGCAACGGCAACATCGGGAACGCCATCACCGGCGGCACGCGCGGGTCGCGCACGCCATACTGCTCGCCCTTCTGAGAAGCCGTATTCGTGGAGAAGCCCTTGCTGTCGGTGGGCAGCGGGTTGCCGTTGGCGTCGACCGGCGTGTCGCAATAGGGAATGCGCTGAAGGTTGCCAGCACTGTCGGTGCGCGTATCGGGGCCGGGCACGTTCGGCATGTTGGCCTGGTGACAGGCGTGAAAATGGCCGGCCGCGTCGGGGTAGGCCTCGCTGCGCGTGATGTTGCCCGTGAAGATACCGAAGTCCAGGCCGAAGCCGAACTCGAGCGCGAGCATCTTGTTGAACTCGATCGGCCACAGCAGCGCGCCGGTTAGATGCAAGAGCGCGAGGTCGCTCTGGACGTACTCGGTGTCCTCGACCAGCGTGTCCTTGGCGGTGAAGGCACCCGACAGGTGGTACGGCATGTAGCCGAAGCCGATCTGCGCCGTGAAGCCGCCCGCGCTGCGATGCGAGAAGAGCAGACCGAAGCCGTCGTTGGTGATGCTCGGGGCGCGCGTCAGGAACGGCGAGAGCATGTACGAGGGGATCCAGTTGTGGCGGTAGTAGCCGCCCAAGAACCACTGTTCACGCGGCGCGTCGGCGGAGTCGGCGTCTTGGGCGTGCGCGATCGACGGCGCCAGCGCGCCAGCTGCGAGCGCGGCACAGGTCAGCAGCACCACGAAGGTGCTCGCCAGCGTACGCGCCAAGATCGATGAGCTTGTGTGCCGCATTCCCGACGTATCCGCCGACGAATCCCAGGCCGGAACAGGCCACGGCGAGCGGCGCGCGTCAAGATGGCTGACGCCATAGGACCTACAGAAAGCGCACGCACGGCACGTGCTGAGCAGCCACGCGCGATGACGCTGCGCACGGCGCATCACACCGGGGCGATCCGCGTGGTGCGCTCCGGCGCTACTGCAGGCTCAACACCTTGGTGACCGTCTTGCCCGCGGCGATGTCGATCGACAGGGTCTTGGTCATGCCGAAGTCGGGGTTGACGAGCTTCAACTGGTGCTTGCCCGGCGGCAACACGATGTTCATCTGCGGCGTGTTGCCGATGAGCTTGCCGTCGACGAACACACGGCTCCAGGGCCGGGTGTTGATGCGCAACACACCGGTGCCGCCGGTAGCTGCAGGCTTCTCGGCAGCTGCAGGTTTGGCAGCATGCGCAAAGGGAGCTGGCGCAGGCGCATGCTCGTGAGCGGTATGCGCGTGTAGCGCGGCAGCGTGTGTGACTGCGGGCGCGACATGCGCGCTGTGTTCCGGGTTGGGCCGCGCAGACGCGGGCCGCGGCGTGGGGCGCACCGAGTTGATGTCGCGAGGAGCTGGCGTAGGCGCCAGCATGGGCTCGGACGGGCGCGCTGGCTCGGCACTGCTCGCTGGCTTCTCGGCAGGCAGCTCTTTCGCGATCGGGTTCTCGACTGGCGCCGCTGGGGGCGAAGCGCCGACCGCGGGCTCGAGCGTGACGGCTGGCAGATCGAGCACCTGATTGCCGTGCACGCGCAGCCGCGTGGACCAGGCAGAGAAGCCGGGCTTCTCGACCGCGATGGTGTGCTCCACGCCAGCCTTGACCTCGCTGATCACGAAGGGGCTCGTGCGCGCAGGCACGCGCTGGCCGTCGACGATCACGATGGCGTCTTTCGGCTCGGTCGCGAGGTGGATGGTGGCCGTGCCTGGGTCGCGGAACGCATAGAGCGCAGCAGCAATGACAGCGATGATGCCGACGACCACAGCCACGACCGGCAGGTACGACCGCTCGATCGCCGGCGCTGGGAACGTGGCGCTGGAGGAGGGCGCAGCCATCGGCGGCGTGGGCGCGGAGTGCTCCGCTGCTTGCATGGCCTGCACGGCTTGGCGAGGCAGCTCGAGCGAGGGCGGGAACTCGCCGCTCTGCTCCGCGCGCAGACCAGGGAAGGTCTCGTCGACCCGCACCTGGCGCGTGACGTCGTTGTCGCCGGGTTCGGAGAGCTCGGCGTCGGGCAGGCGAGGAATTTCGTCGAGACCCTGGCTCTGGGTCGCGGGCTCGTCATCGTCCCAGTCCATGTCGAGCGTCGGCGCAGACGGCGCTTTGACCGAGCCCTGGAGCGCAGCGGCGACGATCTCGTTCTCGGCGAAGCCCGGAATGGAGTCGGCGCGCGGCACCACCGGCGGCACCGAGTGCGCGCGCGCGCGTGCCGGCTCGGCGACATACGGCGTGACGTCGGCGTACGGAGCAGGCAACGCATGGAGCGCCGACGCCGAGGGGGGCGCAGGCTCGGGCATGAGATTGAGCGCGCTCACCTGTTCGAGGTTGTCGAATGCGGCCAAGCCGGTGAGCGGATCGACCGGCGGCATGCGCTCGGTGGGTTGCGGTGCGTTCGGCTGCGGTGCGCTCGGACGGGCTGCAGCTGTTGGCGGCGAAACCTTGGAGCCCTTGGAGCCCGAGACGCTGGCCGGCGGCGCGGCAGGTGCAGGGATGCTGGTGGAGACGCGCGCAGGCATGGGCGGCAGCGGCGCTGGCGCGATCGAAGGCGTGGAGCGAGGCGGCGGAACCGACTGCGCAGCCCGGGCGGGCGACGCGGGCGGAACGGAGGGCGCCGGCCGGGCAGGCGTAAGGTCGGCACGCGCGCTCGGCGCAGGGGTCTGGTCTAGGCGGGCGGGCTCCGCGTTCATGTCGTCGGCGAACAGCCGCCGCAGGTACGCGCCCAGCTCGGCGCGGCTGCACTCCTGTTTGCTGTCCGTCATGAACGTGTGCAGCGCGCGGCGCAGGTCGTTGGCCGACTGGTAGCGATCGCGCGGATGCTTGGCGAGCGCCTTCATCACGATGCGTTCGAGGCTCGAGGGAATCTCGCGGTTGAACGAGCTCGGCGGCTGGACATCCACGTTGCGTACGCGCTCGACAGCCTTATAGTCGCTCTCGCCCGAGAACAAACGCTCGCCCGTGAGCAGCTCGTACAGGCAGATGCCGGCGGCGAACACGTCGCTGCGGCGATCGAGCGGCGCGCCCTTGATCTGCTCGGGCGACATGTACCCGAACTTGCCCTTGACGATGCCGGCCTCGGTGCGTGCCACGTTCTCCGTGCTCATCGCGATGCCGAAGTCGGTGATCTTCACGTCTCCGTCATAGGACAGCAGCACGTTCTGCAGCGACACGTCGCGGTGCACGAGGCCCAGCAGCTCGCCCTGCGCATCGGTCTGTTCGTGGGCGTGGTGCAGCCCTTCGCAGACCCTGGCGATGATGTAGCAGGCAACCGAAATGGGAACGCGCTCGTTGTTGCGGCGCGTGCGGTGGAAGAGATTGCGGGCGTCCTGGCCGTCGATGTACTCGAGCGCGATGTACGGCGTGGACTCGGCCTCGCCGATCTCGAAGGTCTTGATGATGGCGTCGTGGTCGAGCTGCGCCAGCACGCGCGACTCGTCCAGGAACATGGTCTTGTACTGCTGGTCGTCGCGCAGATGCGGCAGGATGCGCTTGACCGCAACGATGGGCTGACCGGGCGCGCTGGTGTCGCGCGCCCTGACGATCTCGGCCATACCGCCGATGTTGATCCGCGAAAGAAGCTCGTACTTGCCGAAATGGATGGGAGCACCCTCGCAGCCGCGAACCTCTCCCGAGTCTTGCCGACGCGCGCCAGCTTGCCGCGTGTCAGGCGGTTACTGCCTTCCGGGTGCTTGTCCGGAGCGCTCGTGAGCGGTTCGTTCCACAGCCAGTGTATGCGCAGGCGCAGCGAATTGGCAGTGCTTTTCCGACGTGCCCACACGCTGCATCCCGCGACGCGGAAACATGCCGGCGTGCACGCGCAGTCCTTGCAGCTGTGCGCGAGCCGCAGCCGGCGATCTCGCGGCGCAGCGGTTGTCGCTCAAAACCCGAGGTTTTTTTGCGATCCACGCACCGAATTGCAGAAATCTAGGGGTTTGGGCTTTACACACTCTTGTACGCGCGTTTTCGCTCTGTCATGTCTTCGCGCAGGAGAAGTGGCTGCACTGCATTTTCCCCGGGTGTTTTGGGGTTCCGCGAAAGTCGGCGCGCGTCGGTTGAACACCGCAGCTCGCCGATGAACCACCGGCAAGAGTCGGCCCGCGGTTGGCAGTAAGGCGTCTAGCTCCGCTCCAGTCACCCACTCACACAGACAAGAGGAAACGAATATGGCCAAGAAAGCTGCCATCACGACACCGCTCAACAAGTCGCAGATCCTGGCGGACATCGCCGGCTCCACCGGCGTCGCCAAGCGCGACGTGGGCAAGGTCGTCGAAGAGCTCGCGGGTCTCATCGATCGCCACATCGGCAAGAAGGGTCCCGGCTCGTTCACGCTGCCCGGTCTCTTCAAGATCAAGACCATCCGCAAGCCTGCGACCAAGGCGCGCAAGGGCATCAACCCGTTCACCAAAGAAGAGGTGACGTTCAAGGCCAAGCCCGCGCGCACGGTCATCAAGATCCGTCCGCTCAAGAAGTTGAAGGACATGGTCTGAGCCTGCGCCGCGTCGTTTAGACGCGGATGCATGGCGTGGGAAGGGCAGGCGAAAGCCTGCCTTTCTCTTTTAAAAAGGGGCGTGCCCCCCGTGCAAGCCGGCAATACAGACGTCGCGTCTGTCAGCTGCCTCGTCAGCCCAAGGGGTGTCCAACCGACGAGCTTCGGTGGTGTATTTGAGAGAATCGCCACTACAACACAACGTTGCACGGCGGTTCTCGACCTTGATCTGCAGCCCGCGACAGCGTCGCTGAGCCAACGGACTCATTGCTACTGGAGCGTGTTGGGAGGGCGGGTCGCTCCCGGGCTCGTTTCGCAGGCCCGAGCGGCGTCATGCGAAGCCGCGGCGGTCGTGCCGAGGACGCTCTCGCGAGCCCGGGAGCGACCCGCCCTCCCAACACGCCCCGGCAGGTTGCGATCGTCCTATCGCACGCCGCCCGGCGACCATTTCGACGTGACCGGGCGGCGCAACGGCACACCCAATACGGTGCCTTGCGCGTACTGCACGCCGCTGTCGATCAACACTTGCAGTGCGGACTCGGTGTCTACGCCCTTGGCGATGACTTGCGCGCCGAGGTCGGTGCAGAGCTGCACCAGGGCGGCTACCACCTTGCGCTTGCGCACGTTGTGCTCGATGTCGCGCACGAGCTCCGGGTCGAGCTTCACGAAGCTCGGGCCGAGCTCGATCACCTGACGTAGGTTCGAGCCGTCGGCGCCCAGGTCATCGACCACGAGCAAGATGCCGCGCGAGGCGACTTCCGTGAGCACGTGCATGCACACGGCCGAATAGCCGGGCTGATCGACCTGCAAGTACACTTCGCGGTGGTGGCTCGAGATGGCGTCGTCCGGGCGGATCAGCCAAGAATCTTTGAGCTCATGCGGATGCACGCCCACGAAGAGCGGCGAACCGGGACACGCCGCGAATGCCACGCGGCGCACCGCTCGACCGAGCTCGCCCACCGTCTTCTCGAAAACGGCGCGCGCAAACAGCTCTTCGGGATCAGTCAGCCCTTCCACCTCGCAGTGAGGAAAGGCTTCGAACGCAAAAGTCCTGCCGGTGCGCAACGCCACGATAGGCTGGAAGTACGCGGTCAACGCATCGGTGGGCACCGAACCGACCAGGTCCGCCGCGCCATCCGCTTCCTCGACATAGGGCGCCGGCTGGGTCGGAGCTTCGTGCACGCCGCTGACTTGCGTCGGGCCGTAATCGGCAGTCGTCGGCTCGTCTAGCTCGCGGTAACTTCTCATCAACATCCTCGAACGCGGCGCTTCAAACTCTTAGGTCAAACCGAGCCCACCCACAAGCAAATGCGAGTAATATTATTGTGACACCGCACGGGACATGTGATCGTGTGTGCGTGTCACGCACCCGCCGCCATTGGCTGCTACCCGTGTTGTTGCTGCGCTTGAGCAGCGCCTGCTCTGCGCACGACCAGCGCGCTCCTGCGCCTGCAAGCGGCAGCAATGCAACACAGCCAGCTCACGCGCCTGCGAGCGCGAGCCCGAGCAGCGTGGCGGCGACACAACCACAAGGCACCACAAGCCCCGCGAGGAACGCAGGTGACGTCCGACCAGTGGCTGCTGTCGAGGTCAGCGACCAAGACCTGCGCCAAGCATGCGGCGCCGGTGATGCCAAGGCGTGCATCACGCTCGGCGATCGCATCAAGCGCGACCTGAAAGCAACGCCTGAGCGCTTGCAGGAGATGACACGCGCCTATCAGACGGCCTGCGATCGCGCTGCCGCTGATGGCTGCGCCGCGCTGGGCAGCGCGTATCAGCAAGGGCTGGGTGTGCCGCGCGATCCAGCCCGTGCGCGCGAGCTTTACACCCGGGCATGCAACGCGAAGTCCGGTCGCGGCTGCAGCCGCCTGGGCGCGCTGTATCTGATGGGGGTCGGTGTGGAGAAGAGCGCCGAGCGCGCCATCGGCTACTCGCAAGCTGGCTGCGACGCGGGTGACGCCTTGGGCTGCGTGAACCTCGGACTGATGTGCGAGCGCGGCGACGGCTTGCCGCAAGACGGCCAGCGCGCGCACGAGCTCTACGACAAGGCGTGCAGGCTCGGCGAAGGCGCAGGCTGCAGGCAACTCGGCTCGCTGTACGCGACTGGATTCGCCAGTGAGCCGCCCAACCCGAAGCTCTCGTTGATGTGGAGCGAGAAAGCCTGCCGCATGCGAGACGCGACCGGCTGCGGCAACGCCGGCATGAACTACCAGGTCGGCTTCGGCGTGGCATCGAATCCGGTGCGCGCTGCAAGCTTGTACCTGTCGGCGTGCCGGCTCGGCGAGCAGCGCTTTTGCGACTTGCTCGAACGCTTCAAGCAAGGCGCGCAAACGCAACCCACGCAACCCGCGCGACCCGCGCAACCGAAACCTGGCGCCTCCGAATCTAAGGCGCGCGTTCAGCCTGTAAACGCGCGAGGCCAGCCTCCGTGACGCTCGATCGCGTGGTCGATTTCATCCATGCAAGACAGGGTTGCGCTGAGCGTCGCGACGATGCGCGCATAGTGCTGCACGTCGGCGTCCGAAAGCGCACGGCCGGCACGCAGCCGATCCAGTAGCCACTTGTGACACACTTGGTAGCTGCCTACCCGAAAGCTCCAGCACGCAAGAGGCACTGCTTCGAACGCGGCCGTGGCATTGAGGGTCACGGTAACGTGGCCGTGGGCATCGGGCCGCAGCTCGCGGCGCGTTGCGAAGCTGCGCTCGATACGGCGGTCTGCTTGACCGACAAAGCGCGGCAGCGTCGCGGGGTCGAGCGCAGCGTCCATGAGGTGCAGCGCGAGCAAGCGCTGTCCGCATGCGACCAGCTCCGCGCTGAGTGGACCGGCAGGTGCGCGTGGCACGCGCGCGAAGCCGGTCGACAGACCAGCTGCATAACGCTGCCGGTAGCTGCGCGAATGGAGCGCCGCATACAGGTACGCGAACGCGCCCGCGCGCGACAGTTGCCCCTGTGGGGCCTGACCGAGCCGCTCTACGCACAGCGCACTTTCGGGAAACACGAAACTGTTCACCGAGCTGCGATTGGACAGGAAGATGACGTCGCTGAGCAAGCGGCTGGCGAAGACGTGCGCGAACGCTCCGTCCCGCGCGAAGCGAGTGGCCAACAAGCTCGGACCGCCGTCCTGCAACGCGCGCAGGCGATGGACGGGACGACTCCAGATCGCGGGCACGTCGCAGACGCTGCGCGTGTCGAACGGACGGTACGCATAGGGCCGTGTGACGAGCGGCTCGGGTAACGCGCCCAAGCTCTGCAGCTTGCGGGCCGCTTCGCTGGTCGCCAGCTCGGACTGACGCTGCAGCGTGAGCTGCAACCGCACGAGCTGCTCACGTGCCGTCGCTGCATCGAAAGCGACCAGGTGCGCGTCGTCCCCGGGTTTGGCGCCGATCGAGTGAGAGGCGAAGAGCTGATCGAGCGCGAGAAAGTCGGCGTACTCCGGGGGCAGGTCGCGCTCCGGCGTGAAGCGCTGCTCGGGCGACGACGGGATATGCTCCACAGCGGGTGTGCTTGCCAGCTCGGCGAGCGCCGCCAACTTGGCGACACGCTGGCCGCGCAGCCGCCAGTAACGCACTCGGGCGTTCGCGGGGGTTGGCCCTCGCCGCAGGATCGCAGCCGCCACGCCCGTGGCGATACCGAACACGTTCTCGTCGCGCGCGCCCCCCTGCACAGGTGCCAGATGCTTGCTGCTGCCACCGAGGTCGACGACATCGATGCGCGGGAAGCTGCGCATCAGACTCGCCCGCATGTCGCGAAACAGATGGCCGTCGAGGTAGGTGGCGCTCGTGACCAGACCCGCCACCGCCACGGGCGAATCTTGGAGTAGCCGTTCACTGGCACGCACGAAGCGCAGGTAGTCGTCTGCGAGCGGCTGGAGATTCTTCTCCGCATGCAACGAAACTTTGTAGTCCTGCATGAGCGTGTCCCAGACGCCCTTCTCGGTGCGCCCGCCACGCGCATAGGGCGGGTTGCCCACGACCACGCTGATGGGCTGAGCGGCCGAAAGGCCCGTGCCAACGCTCGAGGACGCCCCGGTGAAGTAGTCCGCGAAGGCGCGCAGGGCGTCGACTTGTACGACGACTGGCGGATCACCCTTGCAGCGCATGTAGCCGGTGCGCGCGAGGGCTGCGCGCAGCTGCAACTGTGCCAGCGCGGCCGGCACGGGCAGAAGCTCGAACCCCAGCAAGCGTGGCAGAAGCGCGCCTGGCACGTAACGTTGCCACGCCGCCCTCGCCTGCTCTTGCGTCAATCCTTGCTGCAGGTGTTGCGCGCGCACGCGCGCAAATACGCGGGCAATCACCTGCGACAGAAACACGCCCGTGCCCGCCGCCGGGTCGAGGATGCGAACCGCGTGGCACTCTGGCGTGGCGCTGGGCAAGCCAAGCTCTCGGAAGGTACGGCAGTCCGCGAGGCCGAGCGGGACACCCAGCTCCTCCACGAGCGCAGTGTCCACGCGTTCGACCACGTGCGCCGCCAGCGCCGGTGGCGTGTAATAGACACCATGACGCCGACGCTGGTTCGGCTCCCGCAAGAGTAAGAACGGCTCGTAGAGCTCCAGCAGTGGCTCGTGCGCCTGCGCGAGCCACGCTGCAACCTCCGTTTGGCTCAGCAGTGCGCTCAGCGCGTCGAGCTCCGCTCGCTGCTCGGGCGTCAGTCCGCGCAGCGCTGCCGCGAGGAAGCGGTCGAGCACATGCTCGCCGTCATCCACGAGCGACAACGCAAGCTCGCGGCTGAAGAGCTCGTCCGGTGCAAGCGCGCGCAGCCCCACGAAGCTACACACCAGCAGCTGCAACTGCGCGTCGGCCAAACCGCCGAAATGTCCGGCCAAAGGCTGCCAACTCGGTGCGAGCCGGCGTGCGCTCGCCATCAGGGCAGCAGGCAGGGAACGCGGCATCGCAGGCACGCTGCGAGCCTACACACAATCACGTGCAACCTGCCACGGCGCATCACCACGCACGGGCCCTGATCCGGCGCAGGGCGACCGATGCGATGGCAGCGACGACGCACCCCCCGCGACGCCGACGCGGTCCACGCCGACCCCCGAGTGAAGCCTAGCTGATGCCGAGCACGGGGCTCGCGTTCGCTGCCTCGGCGAGCTCGTGCAGCATGAGCTGTCCAGCCGGCAAGACGCGGCGCGCGAGCTCGATGAGGCGCGCGTGGTGCGTGAAGAACAGCACCTGCGTGGTGCTCGACAGCTCACCGAAGAGCGCAAGCGCGGCCGCGGCGCGTTCGTCGTCGAAGTGCACCAGGACGTCGTCGAGCACCACGGGCATCAGCTCCTGGCTCGCTGCCAGATGCTTCACGCTCGCGACACGCAGAGCGAGGTAGAGCTGGTCGCGCGTGCCGTCGCTGAGACCGGAGAGCGGGACCAGCTCGCCAGTAGCGCGCACGCACATCAACACGGGTTCGTCAGAGGCGTCGTAGTCCGCCTCGAGGCGCGAAAAGGCCCCAAGGGTAAGTGCCACGAAAGCGTCGCTTGCGCCCTGCAAGATGGGCCCCTTGTGCCGCTCCCGATAGCGGGCGATCTCCCGGCGCAGTACTGCGTCGGCAAGGCGTAGGCGCAGGTAGTGCTCGGCGTGCGAGCGGATCTGCGTTACCAGCGCTTCGGCGTCGTCAGCTGCATCTGCGGCACCGTGGCTCTCGCGGAAACGATGCAGGGTAACACGCAAACCTGCGAGCCGGTGCTCGAGCTCTTGACGCTCTTCATCGACGGTCTCGAGCGCATCACCGACGGTGGCCAAGCGCGCCTTCACCTCGTCGAGGTTCGCGCCCTGGGCCTCTTGTTCCAAGGCCTCCACGCTCAACCCGTCGGAAGCCTCGTGCAAGTCGGCCAGCGCCTCCGCTAGCTTCTGTTCGAGCTCTCTGGCGGCCGCAGCGCGTTGCTCGGCTTGCTCGAGCCCAGCGATGTCGTCGACCTGGGCGGCGGCCATCAGCGAGCGCAGCACGCGCTGGGCCTGCGCGGCCGCCGCCTGGGCGGCTTCGAGCTGCTTGGCAAGGGTCAGCAGACGAGCATCGAGCTCGGCACCCCGCGCAAGATCCTGCTGCACGCGCTGGTATCCGTTCACCAGGGCTTCCGCCGTGGCTTGCACACTCGGATGGCGCTCGCCGGCCAGATGCTCCGCCGCGAGCTGCTCCACTTCTCGCTCGAAGCGCTGCAGCTCGAGGTCGAGCTCGTCGCGTTCGTCCGTCAATCGCGCCACGGCTTCGCGCTGCGCGCGCAGCTCGGCGAGCGCTTCCAGCGTGGCATCTGCCTCGGCGACGGTCGTGGCTTCGGCTAGGCCGAGCTCCAGCATCAGGCTGCACCAACCTGCCTGCCAGCGTGCGTATTCTTCCTGGCGCACCTGCAGCTCCGCCTGCAAGCGCTCGTGCTCGCTCGCCAACCGCTCGTAGCGTTCGCAGACCGCTACGTGTTGAGTCAACCAATCGCGCATCTGCGCCGGAGCACGCGCGTTGATCCCGACAGCCTGCCAGAGCGCTTGCCATTGCGCATCGAACGCACTGCGCGCACGCGCATCGGCCGCGTGTTCTCCTGCCAGCTGCGAAAGACCGCGCTCATGGCTCGCCAGCTCGGCCGTCAAGCGGGCATGCGCCTGCACGCGACCGGCCTCGCGGCGCAAGCGATCGGCCAGCAAATCGGCCTGCTCGATCGTGCCGTGAAAGTCGCGCAACAGCTCGGCGCCCCATCCGTGGTCCCAATACGATGCAACGGCCGACTCGGGCCGCGAGAGCAGCGCGCGCAGCTCGGCCCACTGCCGCTGACGGCGGCCGCGTAACGCGACCAGCTCGGCTTCGCTGGGCAACGCATGCTCGCCTGCGAGCGTGGCCAGCTCCAAGAGCACCTGATCGCGCAGCACACGTAGCTCACGCTCGCGGCCCTGGGTGGCTTGCTCCTGCCGCTCCAGCGCGGCCAGTGCATGCATGAACGACTCCACGCTCTCGAGCGTAGGCAGGCCCAGCGCCGCAAACGCTGGCAAGCTGCTTTCCTGCGAGGTACGCACCAGCGCGCGCAGCGCCGAGAGCTCGGCCGCCGCTCGCTCCAGCGTTGCGCGCTGCTCTGCATACGTGCGTTGCGCGCTTTCCAGCTCCCGCACCCCCGCGCGCAAGCGCGAGTGCTCCCGGATCCGCGCCGACAGACGCTTGGCCACGCCGCCACGCTCGCTTTCAGCCGCCACCACGCTGCCGGCCAGGCTCGCCGCGAGCCTCGCTGCCTCTCGCTGCGCGTGCTCGAGCGCAGCGCGCTTGGCGGGGACCTCGCGAGTGGCGCGCTTGTGCGCCGCCATGCGCTCGCGCAGAGCGTCGACCACGGCCGCATCGAGCCGGCACAGACCTTCCGGCAGCTGCAACGCCTGCCGTTGTCGCCCCAGCGTACCAATCTCGTCCTGCAGGCGCTCGACGGCGAGCTTCTCGTTGCGCACGCTCTCGAGCGCGGCGCGGCGTTGCTCGCTCGCACCTTCCGGCAACTGCCTCACCTCGCCCAGCTCTGCGCGCTTGCGCAGCGCGTCAGCCCGCTTGCCGAGTGCAGGCAGCGCGCGACGCACACGCTCGAGCCTGGAGCGCTCGGTTTCGAGGGACAAGCGCCTGGTAGCGAGCTCGCGCAGCTCGCGCTCGCTCTGCGCGATGCCGGCCTCCTGCGAGGAAAACGCCTCGGCTTGCAGCGCGCTATCGCGAATGTGCTCCTTCTCGCTGCGCAGCGCCGACAGCGCCTCGTTCAACTTCTGCTTCTGTCCCTTGGGGCGGTACAGCTCGTCGGCCTCGGCCCGCAGCGCTTCGAGCACGCCATGCACCGAGCGTCCACCCACCCCCGCGCCGAACAGACTCTCGCCCAGCTCACCACCACCCTGCAAGAGCTCGTCGGCGCGCAGGCGCAGAGTCTCGTAGCTCAGGCCGAAGAGACTGCAAAACTGTGCCTCTGACATGCCTGCGTGCAGCCAAGACGCATCGGAGCCCGCCAGCGACTGCCCGCTCTCGTCCTGGAGCGTGTTCTTGTTCCCCTTGCGACGCAGTACGTACAGCTCGCGTCCGCGCGCATCGCAGAGCAGCGCGCCGATCCGCAGCTTGCTCGGCTCCAAGCTGTGCGCGTCGGCTGTGTCGGCGCCGATGCCGTAGAACAGCGAGGTGATGGCACGCAGCGCCGTGCTCTTGCCAGCCTCGTTGCGACCATAGAACAGGTGCAGACCGGGCGCCGAGAGATCGAGCGTCTTGTCGACGAAGCGTCCGTAGGCGCGCAGATCCAAGCGCAAGATCTTCATGAGCCACGCTCGCCGCCGAGCAGGCGCTCGAGCAGCATCTGCTCCACGGCTTCGATCTGCGAGCGCAGGAAGCCTGGGTCCGTGAGCGCAACCCCGTCGACATCCTCCGTGAGCTCGGCGGGCAACCTGGGCAGGTCACCGAGCGACTGCACCAGCGCCAGCAACGCAGCGTCGTCCTCGCGCAGCTCGTCGATGCTGTGCAGCAGCTGGGCGATCGCTCCGTCGCCGCTGCGCAACGCCGCCGCCGACAGCGGCGGACGTGTCGTGACCTTGACCTTCTCGATCCACAGCTGGCCGCCACCGATGTCGGTGCCGAGCGCGCGCAGGTTCTCGACCAGCGCATCTTCGGCAGCGCGCAGCACACCATGCGCCGCGCTCACGCCCGTCAGTGTGACGCGCACGGCGAGCGGTCGGCCATCGGCAGCTTGCAGCTGGCGATCGAGCGCATCGCGAGCACACTGCAGTGCATCGTCCATGTTCGTCGCTGTGGCCAGGTCGACCAGGCAGTGCGCGTAGCGCAGCACATCGAGCGCATGGTGGGTCACGCTGCGAATGCCGCCCGCGTCGTAGCTAATCACGCTGGCGCCCTTACCCGCCGGACCGCCGAGCTCGCGCGCGTGCCGGCCCTGCAGATTGCCCGGGAACACCACCCAGGGTCTCTCGCACAACACTTCCCGCGCGTGCACGTGACCGAGCGCCCAGTAGTCGTAACCCTTGTTGACCAGCGTTTCCAAGCTGCAAGGCGCGTACGGCTGATGCCCTGCGCGGCCCGTCACCGACGTATGCAACAGCCCCACGTTGATCAACTGCGACACGCGCGAAGGATAGCTCGCTGCCAGATCCTCGATCACCGCGCGCGTCGCGAAGCTCTGACCGTGCACGACCACACCCAGGTCGTCGTACGCCACCGACTCTGCCGCATCGGCGCGCAGCTCGCGCACGTTGTCGGGCAAGCGCAAGTGCCGCGTGATCTGGCTCTGGGCGTCGTGATTGCCGCGGATGCTCACCACGCGCACGCCGGCATCGCGCAGCTTCGCCATCTGGCTCACGAAGAACTGCCCGGTCGAGTAGTCGGTCCAGTCGCCATCGTAGAGATCGCCCGCAAGCAACAGCAGGCCCGCCCGCTCATCCGTGCACAGGCGCACGAGGTTCTCGAGCGCGCGCCGCGTGGCCGTGCGCACGCGCTCCACCGGCGCGCCCGGATAGCGCGCTAGCCCGCGCAACGGGCTGTCCAGATGCAGATCGGCGGCGTGCACGAGCTTCACGATGTGTCACCCAGCGCGTACGAGCGCGCGCGCAGCTCAACGTTGCCCAAGAACGTAGCGCATGCAGGTGGCTTCGCCAGGTGCGTACGCCGACAGCTCCACGGACTTGCGCACCTCGGGGTCGATCGTGCCCAGCTCCACCGGCGCAAAGCCGAAGTAGCCGAAGTAGCGCGAGGTGTCGGCCGTCATCAGGAACACCTGCTCGCAGCCTGCATCGCGCAGCTTCGCAAGCAGGGTTTCCACCAGCGCGCGCCCCACGCCCTCGCCTTTGGCTTCGCGGATGACCACGAGCGAGTGCAGCACGGCGCTCTTTGCGTAGCGCTCGTAACCCACGCAGCCTACCAGCTCGCCGTCCACGTACGCTTTGAGCATGCGCACGTTGTCGCTCTCCGCGGGCAGCGGCAAATCCACGCTGCGCAGCAAGAGCGCCAGATCGGACTCGGGCTCGAACGACGCCTCGACGATGCGCGGTCGGGAGGTCAACGCCGCCTGCGACAGCCCCTCGATGCCATCGGCTTCGATCTCCACCAACATTGCCGGATCGACGAACGCTGTCACCTCGACCATGGTGGCGGCGGGCAAGGTCTTGCCGAAGAGCTGCTTGTGCGCTCGCGCAACTCCCGGGTAGTTCTGCTTCATGCCGACCACGAAGATGCGCGTGCGCACGATGTCGCTCAGGTCGGCGCCGACCTCGCGCAACGCGTTCTCCATCTTCTGAAAGATGTGCAAGGCCTGGGCGTAGGCGTCGCCCGGAGCACTCACTTCGCCGCCGGCAGCCGTCGCGGTGGTGCCACTCAAGTAGATTTGCTTGCCGACCTTTACGAGTCGGCAGTAGCCGACTTCAGCTTCCCAACGCGTTCCGGAGCTGACATTGACTCGGCGCATACCGGCCTTGTAGCAGATCAGCCCTGTGAGATGCAGTCCGCGCAGCAGGCGCGTCCCGCAATCGACGACCCGCAGCGCTCGATACCCGTTTCGTCGACGCGTTCGACAAGGAGCGGATCGATCCCGCGCGCCACATGACGCCAAACAAGCGTAGGCGGATCAGCGCATGAGAAGGCGCCCGGCGCCGGTCTCCCCACCTATATTCGGCTTCGCCGGATTCCAGTCACTCTCCAGGTTTTTCACTGTCATATAATGTACCAACGCGGTCGTAGACTGAACCTTGCGCGCCACCTTGCCGAATTCATTACAACCCTCTTGGCTTCGAAACGGGCGGCAGCCCGCAACCGGGGTGGCGCGCGTGGTCGTCGTGATGGCGCTCGCTTGGGCCCTTGGAGCTGCACCCGCGCAGGCGAGCCCGGGAGTCACCCTCGATCAGTATCGAGCGACGCCGAACAGCGACGACGCGTTCGTAACCAATCGTCCGCAAGTGCCGGGCCACCTGCGGGTCGAGACGCGCTTGTCGCTCGACTACTCGAAGAATCCACTGCTGTTCCAGCAACAGGCGAGCGTCAACAGCAGCAAGAAGATCGCGTTGGTGAGCGATCAACTGGTGGCTGACGTAGGCGCATCGATCGGCTTGTTCGACGACTTCCTCGCGTTCGCTGCACTGCCCATCAACCTGGTGCTCAGCGGCAAGGCCTGGGGCGCGCAGCCGACGGCGACGGGCGCAGGCGCAGGCGACTTGCGCTTCGGTGCACGCGGCGTGTTCTACCGCGCGGGTGACAGCGGCGCCTTGGGGTTACAGCTCGAAGCCAGCTTGCCCACCGGCGCAGGCAGCGGCTTCGGACCTGCCGTCGCCGGTGACGCCGGGCCCACCCTGCAGCCTTCGCTGCTCGCCGAGCTCTCACTGCCCGTCTTCAGCGTGACCGCCAACGCGGGCGTGCGGATCCGCAAGCAGGTCGGCCTGCCCCCGGTGAGCGTCGGCGATCAGCTCACCTACGCGCTGGCGTTCACACTGCACATCATCAAGCGTCAGCTGGACACTAGCCTGGAAGCATTCGGTGTCACGCCGGCGGACGACGTCGGTCGACGCGCCAGCTCTCCACTGGAAGCGCTGCTGGGCGTGAAGCTGCGGCTTTCGGCACTGACGCTCGGCTTGTCGTCGGGCGTAGGAGTCCTGGGCGGCTACGGCGCGCCAGATTTTCGCGTGGCGGCGCTCGGCGCGTATCGTTTCGGCGAGAACGCGCGCAAAGCTGGCAAGCCTCCGGTCGCCGCCGCGCCAGCGGAGCCCATCGCTCCTCCACCGACAGCTGCAACGGAACCCGAGCCGGTCGCGATTGCGCCAGGCGCCGAGGACCGCGATGGCGACGGCCTCGAAGACGCCGACGATCAGTGCCCGGCCTGGGCAGGCCCTGCGGATGCAGCAGGCTGCCCACTGCTCTTCCAGTACATGCCCGAAAACGGCGCGCTGGCATTGCAGACGCCGATCAGCTGGCGCGGCCAGAGCGCCACCCTCGCCGACGACAGCACGCCCGTGCTCGCGGAAGTCGCCGCTGCGCTCGCCAAGAACCACGATCGCGTGATCGTGCTCGCACACGTGCCGCCGCGCGGCAACCCAGTGCAGAGTCTCAAGCTCAGCTCGCAGCGCGCGCAGGCGATCGTGCAGTGGTTGCAGGCGCACGGCGTGACGAGCACGCAACTCGAGGCCTACGGCTGCGCAGGCAACCGCCCGATCGCGTCTGCGCACCACAAAGACCGAGCCAAGAACGAGCGCGTCGAGCTGTTCGTCACGCGACCGCTCCCCAAGCTCGGCATGCCAGCCACGGTGGGTTGCGACCAGGTCGCGATCGTGCCGGCGTCCGCCGACAATGGCGCACAGCTCCCTTCACCGGCACCGCCGCCAACGGCTGCGAAGCCCGCGCCAGCCACCAGTATCCAGCCTGCGCTGCCGCCTGCCGCGCTGCCGCCTGCCGCGCTGCCGGCAGCGCCTCCCCCGCAGCCGATCCAGCCTGCGCCAGCGCACCCCCACTCGCACACCATCGGCGCGTCTAGACCCCGAGGCCAGGTCCAGCGTAGCCTGGAAGACGGGGTGCAGAGCGAGTGACCAGCGACCGGTCCAAACCCGCGCGCAGTGATGGCCGCGGTCAGGATGGAGGCCCGCGCAACGCGGCCTACGATGCACGGCTGCCCAATTGGGCGCAGACCGATCGGCCACCTGCAGCCACGAGCTACGTTCCTCGCGCGCCGACGCGCAGCGTGTACTGTGAGATCGATGGCTTGCCCGTCGATGTCGAGCTCGCCGAGCTCAGCACGGCCGGCCTGTTCGTCAACAGCACCGCCGAGACCGTGGCCGACACCGAGGTCGAGGTCTTCCTGCGCATCGAAGGCGTGTCGTGGCATGCAGGGGGCCACGTGGTGCGGGTCATCTCGTGTCAGCGCGCCGCCGAAGAAGGCCGGCGCCCCGGCTTCGCCCTCCTGTTCACCAACGTCGACGAGACGCAGCGGCTGGCACTGCGCGACGCCATCGCCGCCGTGCACAAACAGCGGGTCGCGACCACGCCACCAGGCGCAGCGGCCCGCACTCCCGCGGCAGCGAAGTCGCTGTCGAACGGCCCGATCGACAAGCTAGAGGCAGGGCCGACCAGCACGCAGCCTGCACGGCAAGCCTGCGCGGCACCCAAGACCGAACCGTCAAAGGCGCCGCCATCAGCTGCGAGCAACTCCACCGCCGCTGCCAAGCTCAGTGCAGAGGCCACGCAAGTGCTACAGAAACTGCGCGCCGACCTGCGTGCGCTGGAGCACAAGCCGCCGTGGGGCGTGCTCGGCATCGCGCAGGGGAGTGACGCACGCCAAGCCAAGGCGGCGTTCTTCGACGCCTCCAAGCGCTACCACCCGCACTTGTACAGCCGTCACGGCTCGACCGAGATCACCACGCTCGTCACCGAGCTCTTCATTGCACACAAGCGCGCATATACGATGATGTGTAAAGCGCTCGCGGCACCGCCCCCGGGCAGCGCCAACAGCAGGCCGTCGGTGATTCCTCGCGCGCCCACAGAGCCCGTGGAGCGCCCGCTCGAGGTGCCCGCGAGCGATCCGCCCACGGCAGCTCGCCCGGTGGACTCGGAGCCGGCGCGTGCCAGCCAGCGCGTGCCCGCGCGCGCGCGCACGTCGCTGTTGCCCGAGAGCAAACCGCGCTCCAACGACGCGGAGTTGCTGCTGTCCGCTGCCCTCAAACACATTGCCGCCGGGCGCATGAACGAAGCGCAAGCCGAGATCGCCAAGGTCCTCGAGTTCGACCCGCAGCACATGGTCGCACGCACCTGGAGCCTCGTGCTCGAGGCCCGGGCGCTGCGCGCGCACGGCGACGGGGCCTCGGCGTATGCCAAGTATCTGGAGGTGCTGACGCTCGACGGCAAACATCACGAAGCGCTCACCGAGACCAAGAAGTACGGCAAGCAGCCGCGCGGCAAGCAGCCAAGCCTGTTAGGCAAGCTCTTCGGCTCGGGACACAAGTGACATGGGCAAGCTGATCGGCATCGATCTGGGAACGACGAACTCGTGCATCGCGGTGCTCGAGAACGGCAGCGCTACCGTGATTCCCACACGGCAGGGGCACCGCACCTTGCCTTCGGTCGTCGCGTTCACCGACGACGGCAAGGAGATCGTCGGCGTAACCGCGCAGCGCCAAGCCGTCACCAATCCGCACCGCACCATCTACGGCATCAAGCGTCTGATCGGGCGCAAGGCCAACGAGCCAGAGCTGGAGAAGTGGAAGGCCTGCGTCGCCTACGACATCACGGCCGCGCCCAACGGTGACGCCTGGGTGAGCACGCGCGACGGCGACTACAGCCCATCGGAGATCTCTGCGATCGTGCTGCAGGAGATCAAGGCCATTGCCGAAGACTACCTTGGCGAGCCAGTCACCGAAGCCGTGGTCACCGTGCCCGCGTACTTCAACGACAACCAGCGCCAAGCGACCAAAGACGCAGGTGCGATCGCGGGCCTCAACATCAAGCACATCCTGAACGAGCCCACTGCGGCCGCGCTCGGCTACGGCGTCGACAAGAGCACAGACCAGACCCTGGCGATCTTCGATCTCGGCGGCGGCACCTTCGACATCACCATCATGAAGGCGAGCCAGGGCGTGTACGAAGTGCTGGCTACGCACGGCGACACCTTCCTCGGTGGCAACGACTTCGACCAGGCGCTGATCGAGCACGTGGTCGCTCACTTCAAGCGCGAGCATCAGGTCGATCTCTACGCCGACCCGGTGGCCGTGCAGCGCCTGAAGGAAGCCGCAGAGACCGCGAAGAAAGAGCTGTCCACCACCACCTCGACCTCGATCAACTTGCCCTTCATCACGACGGGCCCCGCGGGTCCGCTGCACATGCGCCACGACGCGATCGATCGGGTCACGCTCGAGCAGCTGACGCACGAGCTGGTGCAACGCCTGGAGCCGCCGTGCCGGCAGGTACTACGAGACGCGGGGCTGACCACCGACGATCTCGATCAAGTGCTCTTGGTCGGCGGCATGACGCGCATGCCTGCAGTGCGCCGCAAGGTCGAGGAGATCTTCGGCAAGATCAGCGCGAAGGACGTGAACCCCGACGAAATCGTGGCCATCGGCGCCGCCACGCAGTGCGGCATCATGTCGGGCGACCTGACGGACGTGGTGCTGCTCGACGTCACGCCGCACTCGCTCGGCGTGCGCGTGAAGGACGAGCGCATGTCGTTCGTGATCTCGAAGAACACGACCATCCCCACCTCCGAGAAGAAGCTGTTCGCGACCACCCGCGACAACCAGGACCACGTGGTGATCCAGGTCCATCAGGGCGAGAACGAGCTGGTCTGGCACAACGTCAGCCTCGGCCAGTTCACGCTCGGCGATCTGCCCAAGCTACCGGCCGGCAAGGTGAACGTCGAAGTGACCTTCCTGCTCGACGCCGACGGCGTGTTGCACGTGACGGCGCGTGAGATCCAAACGGGCAAAGAAGCCTCGGTGAAGATCACGCCTTCCAGCGGACTCTCGAAGGATCACGTGCAGCGCTTGGCGGCGGAGCGCAGCGCCAAGATCGACGCTTCGGCCTGAATCGCGGTGGGGTGTGCGGGCCGGCGCAGGTTCAGCGCGGCGCGAGCGCGCGCCTGCTCAGGAGCTTCGTACGCACGCGAGCTGCCAGACGCACGAGCGCGGGCACCACGTGCTGCATCAGCACGACGCGAGCCGTTACCGCGGCCTTGGCGATCACCGGCGCGCTGCGCCTCGCCACGATGATCGAGATGCGCCGGGTATGCGCCCACGCGCTGCGCAGCTTCGGCTCGGCCCGTTCCCAGGCACAGCGCGCGCGGTACACCAAGTCGCGCGGCTTCACCAACTCTTGCTCCATCGCGCTCAGCGACAGGCCCGCGACCTCTGCCGGGATCGGCACCGGCTTGGGCGCGCGCGGCGCAGCGGCGCGGTGCACGTCGAAGGGTACGGTCTCGTCGATCCGAGCGCGTGGCCGCACCACCCCACGGTGTGCTTTCACGAGGGCTGTCGCCGGAGCTACGCTCGCGGCCTGCGGCTGCGCGGCCTGCGGCTGCGCGGCCTGCGCGTCATCGTCGAAGGCCAGGTCCAACACCAAGCGCGGCATGCCGTCTTGCACCACGACGCGAACTGACTCGATGCGCGAGCTCCTCGCCTCCTGGTCCCAAACCTGCGTCTGCAAGCGCAGAAACGGCAACACCTGCTCCACCGTCATGCCGCGTTCGCTCTGCTGCGTCACGCAGGTCATGATCGGCGTGTCCACGCCCGACAGGTGCAAGCGCGTCGATGCGGCGCGATCCAGCACGTCCTCGCTGTAGTTGGCTTCTTCGGTCGTCGGCATGGTGAGCCCTCCGACCCGACCCTGACGGCAAGCAGGCGCCGCTGTCCAATTTCCGACGACAACCCTCTAGAACACGATCTCCGAAAGCAAACCCTCGAGCATCTGGATGAGCTTGGGCAGGCCGTCTTGCTTGCGAAAGTGACCGTCGGCACCGGCACGCTCGGCGCGCGCGCGCAGCTCCGCCTCGGGCAGCCCCGAGATCAGCACGATGGGGATCAGGCGCTCGGTCATGTGCGCCTTGAGCTTGCGGCAGATCTCGTCGCCATGAACACCCGGCAAGACCACATCGGCCACGATCACGTCAGGTTGCAGCTGCTCGATCAACGCCGGCAAGCCGGTGAGTCCACCGCAGCCCGCAACCACGTAGCCCTGGTTGCGCAGCTCGAGCATCAAGCGGTTGCGGGCACCCTCGTGATCGTCGATCACCAGCACTCGGTTCGAGGAGCCCAGCGCCGCCTCACTGGCGCCCAGCGGCCGCAGGCTCGCGCCCTTGCGTCGCACGGTGAAACGCACCACCGAAATGAGCCGCTTGAAGCCCCACTCCGTGCACACGTACCCGTCCGCACCCAAGTGCGCTGCGCGCGCACGCAGCTCGTCTTCGCTGTCACTGGAGAACAGATACAGCGGCGCAGTCGCGTTCATCTGCAGCTTGAGATCCACGGCAGCGCCGGGCCTGTCGAACTGTGCCGCATCGGCTTCGGCGAGCACGAGATCGGCGGTTGCGGCGTCGGTCTCGCTCAGGGCGCTCGACTGCACGACCTCGTAGCCCTCTTGCTGCAACACCAGACCCAGCGCATTCATCACCACGTCGCCATCGTGCACGAGCAAGAGCCGCTTCATGCTGGCATGGTAACGCTGCACGAGCGCGGGAACCAACACCCCGCAGCTACCCCACCTGCACCTACGTGGTCCGTGCTCGCCACCGATCAGAAGTGGCTATGAATGCCCACCGCAACCACGTCGAGCCCAGAGCGATAGGTGCCGGAATTCACGATCCACGGCGGTTGACTACCCACTGTCTTGCTGACGACCTGAGTCAGGTGTGCGGTGCCATCGGTCCTGCCGACGCTCGGCTCGTACAGCACCGGTAGGGTCTGCGTGCGCGAGAGCAGTGTGCCTACGGTGCGATCGATGGTGGTGACCGGCTTTCCAGCTTCGTATGCAACATAGGTCGTGTGGGCGTCCTGCTGCGGCGGCGCGCCGACGACCAGCGTTTCCTGGAAGATGTGCGCGTAGGAAAGCACGATGTCGGTGCCGCCTGCCACGCGCACGCTGACGCCCGCATGCAAGCCGAAGCGTTGCACGGGCCAGTAGTCAATCTGCATGTAGTCCGGGTCGACGCCACGGTTCTCGTAGTGCGCGCCAGCGCTCAGGGCGACGAGTCCCGGCAGGATGTTGTAGGTGCCGCCAGCGCGCAG
>JADGRE010000388.1 GCA_017881185.1 Pseudomonadota bacterium
AAGAACAATCCCGCGTGGCCGACGTTACCCGCAAAGTCGAGGCTCGCCCGGCCGACCCGTCCCGCGAGCGCGCTGACGCGCGGCTGCGCCTTCGCCATGGTGGCTGGTTCGACCTCGTGCGCCGTCACGACTTCGTGCCATGCCGCCAAACGGCTCCGAGGTCAAGTCCTCTACCGAGTTGTCTGCGCATCGCGCGAACCCTGCGCTCACGGCCGAGCCTGAGGCTGTGACTTGCCCCGTGCACGCTGATGAGCTTGCTGAGCACTTCGTTAACGCGCGTGGAGCGAGTGCTTGCTGCAGCGCCGAACGCGGTACGCTGAACCGGAGTCTGCTCGCTCGTGAGTCACGCCACGGGAGGAAACAATGAGCGCCAAGGGCGGATAAAGCTCGGATTTTCGTGGGGCAGTGTCAAGCGACGAGGGTGGGCGAGCGCGCCCGTGGCGGCCGGAGCCCTGGCGTGGCGCGGGATCTGAGTCTGCAAGCGTCGGTTTGCGGTGAACCTGTCGATATGCCCCGTCACCGGAACCCTTCATCACGCTTCAGACGCAGCGCAGCGTGTGCTGCCGGCTGCGCGAAGCGAGCCGTGGGAGCGTGCAGTGGGTAGTCAGCCCAGCGCGAGGCGCAGCTGCGAGGGATGAGCTCGCCGCGGCCTTGCCGCTGATGGCGGCGGCTGTGGAGCGAGGCCCGCGTGACGCGCTTCGACGCGCCTCGTCACACCCCTTCGGGTGTGACGAAGCGCGTCATGCGGCCTTGGCAGTGAATGCAGATCGTCACCCGGTCGCTGGGCGCAGTGCTTACGCGGACTTGGCCTGGCCGTCGGTGGCGACCCGGCGACGCTCGGCTGCGGCCGCCGGGGTGTTGTCGACGCTAGACTACGTGGCTCCAGATGCTCCACAACCTCAACCAGCTGCTCGACAAGACCGCTGCGCATGCCGACGCCAAGAAGTTCGACGCGCAGGTCTTGCTGCAGGCGTGCCTCGCGCCCGACCAGTTCCACTTTCAGCGCCAGGTACAGATCGCCTGCGACAGCGCCAAGCTCGGCGTGGCGCGGCTGACCGGCAAGGAGAAGGACGCCCCCGTCCACGAGGACAACGAGAAGAGCATCGGCGAGCTGCAGGCCCGGATCGCCAGCGTCGTCGAGCGCAGCGTCACGCGGCCTCGCGGGCGCGACAGCTGCAGCGCGGGGCCGGTGGGCGCGCGTCGTGACTACAGGCTTGGAGCGTTGCAACCAGTAAGAGGGCCAGCAGCCAAGGGCGTGCTCGGGCTGGGCTCAGTTGCATCAGCGCAGCGTACTCCATGGCCGTTGAATCGTCAGTGGGCGCTCTGAACACGCGCCAGGCTGCGCGGCAGACAAGCGCTGACAAGCCCACGATGTTTTGCTGAACCCGGCGGCCTCTTGCGGGCACACAGGAAGACAGATGGGCAAATCGGTGCACAAAGTGAGCTGTGACGAGGCTAAGCTCGCGCCCGTATTGGCGTTGCATCCCCGTCGCGCGTTCCGCAGCGAACCGCTTGTCGAACCTCCGACCTAGAGCGCCGAACAGGTTGATTCCATCACAAGCCGCGGCTTTTCGTCGTTGAATGGTTTCCAGATTCTGGATGGCCGCGACACGCCGCAAATCGAATAGATTCTTTCGCACGCCACGATACCGGGCCTTGGGTCCCTGGCGAGCGGCGATGTGTGCGAGCCGGTGCTCCACACCGACGCGCTCGCGAAGTTGGGCGCGACCTGCGCTGGACGCTTGCAACTTGCGGAGTTTGTGTTGCAGCCGTTCGTCCAGGTTGATGCTCACGGTGCATCCACGGCCCGAGGTGGACATCGTGCACTGACTGCGCAGGCTGCATGCTCCGCAGGCCTCAGGGTCGAACTCCACTACCTCTGCGGGCTCGAAGCGCTCCACCTCGCCTGCGGGGCAGGTGATGGTCTTGTCGCGCATGTTGATCTTGAAGTCCTTCTTGCCGAACAGCTCCAGTCGATTGCGCCCCGACCACGGCTTACACACCACATCACCACCGCGCGCCTGTACATCGCACGCGAGTGTGCTGTTCACGTAGGCGCGGTCAATTGCCAACTCACGCACCTTGACCTTCTGCTGCCCGAGGTCTGCTTGCAAATCCGGCGTGGCATCGTCCTCGGGCCGATTTGCCGGCGTCACTGCACAGGCATGAATGAGTTGTGAATCCAGGCTCGTTGCGATGTGCTGCTTGTACCCGTTGAAGCGCTTGGACTTGCTCTTGCGTCCATGGCGTATCTGCTCGTCTTCGATCGAGATGCGCCGGTCCTGTGCGACTGCCTGCCGCAAGCGCGGCTTGCCTTTCACATCTTCGAGATCCTGCGCACGCACCTGCGCGATCGCCTCGATGTAGTACTGCAGCGGCGTATCCAGGGCGAGCTTCTCACGCTCCAGCCAACGGTGCAGCGAATCGACCTGCACCAGCAACATCTCCAGGGCTACTTCCTTCTGCTCAGGGTCGTTCCAGTTGATGTCGAGCCCGGCCTTGATGCTTGGTGCCGCCAATAGCGGCGTCTTGGCTGCGACGCAGATCTCATCCACTGGCAGCTCCAGCAACGTGGCGGCGAGTTGAACGAGCTTGCGTGCGGCGTGGCCGAGCAGATTGAAGGTGTCTTCCACCCGCCCGGCACCTTCAAAAGGGCGGGAGTCCACCGCCAGCCGTAGGCTCTTTGGAAGCTTCTTCCAGTCGAACTCCGCGGTCTGCTTTGCCAACTCGATCGTGCGCTCCAGCAGGCGACGGTCCAGGTCGTTTGCGATGAGCCGTTCGCGAAACTGTTGCAGCCCGCCCTGGCTGAACGCGGGCAACTCGGCGCCCAAGCAGCCCAGCACCATCTGCCAGCGCAGATCGACGACGCTCAGCTCGAC
>JADGRE010000195.1 GCA_017881185.1 Pseudomonadota bacterium
TCGTTCTGTCGTGCAGCTCCCAACCGCGCACACGCAGCGACTTGCCTGAAACTCGCGTGGACGGTGGCGCAAGCGGTGGCGTCGGCGCAGCCGGAGGTGGCGGCAACGCTGGTGCAGCCAATGGCGGCAGCGGTGCAGCGGGCAGCGCTGGCACGGGAGCGGTGTTCGATGGCGGCGCCGGAGCCGCGGGGGCAGCTGCAGCGGACGCAGGCCCTGGAGCGTGCAGCGCGGGCTGCGGCACGCATGGACATTGCCAGAACGACGCGTGCAGCTGCGACACAGGTTATGCGGGGGCCGCTTGCGACACGTGCGCTGCTCAATACGAGAAGGATCAAACCGCGACGGTGTGCGTGAGAACATCGTGCGCCGCAGCGCCATGCAAGGCAGCCGAGCGGCGATGCGCGTTCAGCCGGCAACAGACGTGCGTCGTCGGCGCCGACGGTTGCCTCGCCCTCGGCATGGCGAAGAGCTGCAAAGACGGCGGCTGTTGGTGCGCGACTACACAAGCAGGTGTGGACGCGCAGCAGTGGGGCGGCGCAGCCAGCGAAGCGGTGTATGGAGTCGCGATTGGCAGCGACGCGGCACCTGTCGCCGCCGGTTGGATCACAGGCAGCACGGCGCCCGTAGAAGACTCGGCGTTCGTCAGCGCAAGACACAGTGATCCCGACGCCGTGCCGGACTGGACCGTGACTTGGAGCACGCACAAACCGGGCGACCGCGCGGCCTCGATCGTCGTCGACAGCAGCGGAGAGGCGTTCGTAGCAGGGCAAATCTACGGAGCGTTCGCGGGCGCAACGTATTTGGGCGGCGCTGACGCCGCGCTGTCCAAGCTCGACGCCGCTCATTCGACCGTGTGGAGCAAACAGTGGGGCAGCGGCGCGGACGACATCGCCAAAGCCGTCGCGCGCACCACCTCAGGCAACCTACTCGTGACGGGAAGCACGACCGGCAGTGTCGGCGGCACCAATCCGATGCCAGGCAACGAAGACGTCTTTCTCAGCCAAGTGGGCAATGACGGCACCATCGCGTGGACGAAGCAATGGGGTGGAACCGGGCGCGACGTCGCTGCTGCCATCACCGTCGATGCACAACAGTCGTCGTTCGTGACGGGTGTGATGGACGGCGACGTGTTCTGCGCCAAGCGCGACAGCAGCGGAAACCAAGTCTGGAGCACCACCTGGGGCAGCGCCGAAGCCGACTCGGGTACTGGAGTCGTGTTGCTTGCGGATGGCGGGCTCATGGTGGTTGGGTTCTTCGGTGCCAATGCTACGGGCATCATCGAGGGCGCGTTCGTGAGCAAGCTCGACGCGAATGGCAAAGTGTTGTGGAACCATCAGCTGGGCGTGTCCTCTACCGACTACGCGTCTGCGATCACACTGGGTCCGAACGGCGATGCATTCGTGGCTGGATTCGTCACCGGTGATCTCGTGGCGGGCGCCGGAGCGGGCGACGAAGATGCGTTCGTCTATCGACTGCGGCCCGATGGCACAATCGTCTGGAAGAAACAGGTCGGCTCGACCGGCAACGACAGAACGCACGGCATCGCAGTCGCGCCGGACGAAACCGTCTACGTCGGCATCGAGACCTTCGGTGCGTATCCCGGCTTCGGCAACCAGGGCCAGACCGACGCCGCGCTGTTGCGCTTCACCCCGTGAACGACTCACGCGACGGCAGACGCCACGCACCGCTGCCAGGCAGGTTGCTCAGCGCGTCGCGACCTGCGCCTCCGCGTACGTTGTGCGTGGCTCTCTTACGAACCTTGCGCCATCGACCGGGCAGGAATTGTGGCTCTCCTAACACGCGAGTGGGCGTGAAATCGGCATCTCACGAAGAACACCGTGGCCGACATCTCGGCGCTGCATACGCTTGCGGCGCTGCAGTACCTGGATGTCACCTCGAATCTGCTGTCCAGCGTTGCGGTCGCGGCGGGCTTGCACGAGCTGCGCTCCCTTCGACGCCAGCTTCAACGTCATCAGCGACCTCACCCCGTTGATGGGACTGAATCAGCTCAGCGCGCTGTGTCTGAGCAAGAACGCCATCGTCGACCTCTCGCCGATCGCCGGGCTGACGCAAGTGATGCGACTCGGTCTTTCGCAGAACCTGTTGACCGACATGAGCGCGGTCACCAATCTCAAAGCGCTGGTTGCCTTGTCGCTCGACAGCAACCAGATCAGCGACGTCAGTGCCGTCAGTGGCCTCACCCAACTGCGGAGGCTCTGGCTGCAGCACAATACGGTGTCCTCGCTCGATGCCTTGCTGAGCAACGCCGGGCTCGGCAGCGGGGACGAGATCGTCTTGAACGGGAACCCGCTGGCAGATTGCACGCAGGTGCAGACGCTCGCGAGTCGCGGCGCCAACGTGACTTCCCACTGTCCGTAGGGCGCTGCGGCGTAGAGCTGCTGCGCGGACGCCACGCACTGCGACGTCGGCACCCGGGTCCAGATCGATCAACGGGGTGAAGGCGATGTGGACGAGCCTCACTCTGCAACGCAACGAAACCCGAGATCTGGACTCCGTGCGGTGGACCACGCCGTGCGCGTGAACCCGCCCGCAGACATCATCCGGGCGTTCTGCGTGAAGCAGCCGCCTCCAGCTGTAAGATCGCCAGTAGAGGGCGCAGCAGCGATGGGCACGACAAACTCCGCCACGTTCCCGGCCAGGTCGTGGATGGACGCGGCGTTGTCGCCCTTCGGAAAGCTGGCGACTGGCGCGGTCCCCACGTAGCCGTCGTTCTGTCGGTAGAGTGCGACCATCTCTGGATTGCCCGTGATGGCCTTCACCGCGCTCGGGCATTCGGTTCCGCATCCATTCACCCGCGTCCCATCCGGAGCCGCCTTGCCCCACGGATAAAGCGTCTGTGCGCCATTGCTGGCGACCCACTGCCACTCGATGTCGGTGGGCAGACGCGCGGCGCGGGCAGCGCAGTAGCTACGCGCTTGATCGAACGACACACAGTTGATCGGGTGGCGGCCTCGCCCCTCGGGATGGCGGAAGTTGCAGAACGCTCGATAGAGATTGTCCTCGACCTTGGTGTCGTAAGCTTCGGGCTCGGTACACTGCGCCCGCGCTATGCACGCGACGTAGTCAGCGACACTGACTTCGGCTTGGTCTACACAAAGCGAGGACTCGCCCTTCGGCGACGCCGATGCTGCCTTGCGCGGCATCCGAGTGGTCGATATCGACACCATGCCGACTGGACACCGCTCCCTTGTGGCTGCTGATGAAACGCGCGCTTCCTCGACCGGCGCAGGCGTAGGGAGCGCGCCGGTAGGCTCGGCGGATACGGGCAGCACGTGACGCGCGGGCGCCGCCGCCTCGGCGCGCGGCTGATCCGGCGTTTGCGAGAAGCTCGCACCCCCGCAAGCTATCAGCGCAGAACACGCTGCTACGACGATGCGACCGAGCGTTGGTGATGCGTGCGCCATGCTGCGCTACTTCGTCAACTTGAGCACGATGACGATGAGATCGAGATTGCCCGCCCAAGTGAAGAGCTGGGCCGCCTCACTCGGCCGCACGTGGATACAGCCGTGCGAGGGGATCGTCGGCGGCCCTTGATGCAAGGCCTCGGCTCGGTGGTAGAAGAGCGCGTAGTCCATGTTTCCCGGTGGGATGGGATACTTCGAACTGGTATGGTGGCGTAGCCGCTTGAACACCTTGAAGACGCCGCGCGTGGAGGGATCGGTCGCGTTGCCACCCTTGATCGGTTTGAAGTCGAAGCGCAGTGAGCCGCTGTCAAACGCGCGCAGCCGTTCGTTGATCAGGTCGGCCACCACGCAACGTCCTGACGGCGGGCTACCGTGGCCCCGATGAGCATCTAGACTCGCCTGGGTCTTCGGACCCACCACGCCGTCCGTGGTCAGATTCATCTTTGATTGGAACTCCATTACCCGCGCGATCGTCAGCGGATCGAAGACGCTGTCGGCTGCAAGCCTAGGCAGCTGCGTCGCCGACGCCTGGTTCAGCTGGTTTCGAAGCTCCCGCACCGTGTTGTCGACCATGCCGTACTTGAGCACCATGACCCCCCCTGCGTGCGCCGAGTCTAGGTGCAGAGCATTGCGCACGCAACCCGCTGCGGCTCGGGAGGCGCGGGCGCAGCAGGCAGCAGCGGCGCTGGCGGCGTTTCGGGCGCGGGCTCGACGCGTGATGCGAGCGTGGACGCCATGCGGAGCCAAGCCGGCGAGGGGGCCGGTCATGACGGCGCTGGCGCTGGCGGCAGCTGCGATGCCGGGCTGGACGCATGCACCTCAAGCAGCGCGTGCACGAGCGCATGTGGCCCGCACGGCAGCTGCAACAACGCCCAATGCGCTTGCCAGACTGGGTACCCGGGAAGCCTCTGCGCGGCCTGCGCGAGCGGCTTCCACTTCAGCCAAGACGGCAAGACCTGCACGCAGTCCAAGTGCGATCCGAGCCCATGCACGGTGGCAGGCCAGATCTGTATGGAGCCCGGCGGGCAGTGCTGCGCGGGCGGTTGTCAGCTCGGCAGCGCGCAATGCGCGTCGGGCGCGCTGCGTGTCTGCAACACCACAGCCAACGGTTGCGGCGCGTGGGCTGACGCCGTCAGCTGCGGCAGCGCGGGTTGCGCCGACGCCGCGCGCTGCGCTTCGGATGCCAGTGGCATAACTGTCGAGCCCACCCAGAGTACAACGTGCTATACACGTGTCGAGCTGAGGCAATGCCAAGCCGGATCGTCATTCGCGTTGCATCGGTGCTGGCGCTGGCGGTATCGGTGCCGAGCTTTGCCTGCAGCGGTTCGACCAACGGCCGAGGTTTCGCCGGTTCGAGCGGCGCCGGTTCGGGGGCGGGAGGGACTGGCTTTGGTGGTTCCGGCGGCGCGGGCGCTGCAGGTCAGGGTACGTTCATGGACGCAGGCGCGAACGCCCCTGACGGCACGCTTTGCGAAGCAAGCCAGTGCACCGATGCCGGAGCCTGCGCTAGCGGCTGTCACGACCACGGTCACTGCAACGCCAACAGCTGCGTGTGCACGGCGGGGTTCGCAGGCGCGGACTGCAGCACGTGTGCGAGCGGATTGCACCGCAGTCAGGACGGCACCAGCTGTACGCAGTCCAAGTGCGATCCGAGCCCTTGTCTGACTCCGGGCCAAACCTGCGTCGAGCAAACAGGGCAGTGCTGTAGCCCTGGTTGCCAGCCAGGCGCGAGTGCGTGCGCGTCCGGTATGCTCGAAACCTGCGAGTCACAAGTCACTGGCTGCGGAGTTTGGGGCTCGGCCGTGAGCTGCGGTAGCGGCGGTTGCGCCGACGCGACGCACTGCGCGTTAGGCGCCGACAAAGTGACTGTCGAGCAATGGGGCAGCACCAGCTTCGACGGCGTTTACGCAGTGTCGACCGACAGCGCGAACGAGCCACTGGTCGCGGCCGCCGTGAGCGCTACGTTCGACGGGCAGCCTTATTCGGGCGATGCCGACGCATTCGTTGGCGCGCGCAGTGCGTCGTCGGGTGCGGTTTGGACACGCATGAACGGAACGCCGTCCGACGATTCTGCGGTTGGCGTGGCGGCTGGCAGCAACGGCGAGGTGTTCGAATCCGGCTGCACCGACGGCAAGATCGGCTCGGCTCAACTCGGCGGCACGGATGCATTCGTGATCGCCCGCGCCGCCGATCACAGTGTGAAGTGGATCACGCAGTGGGGCACGAGCGCGACCGACAATGCCCGAGGCATGGCGCGCGATGCGTCCGGCAACCTGTGGGTCGTCGGCGAGACGTGGGGCGCGCTGCATGGCACCAACGCCGGTGACTCGGATGCGTTCGTTTCCAAGCTAGATGCTTCGGGCAACGTAAGGTGGAGCGTGCAGTGGGGTACGGCCAACGCTGACGTCGCGCTCCGAGTCATCACCGACGCGGCCGGTAACGCGTACGTCGTGGGGTTGAAGGTCGTCGTTCCGGCGTCGCCTCAGCAGCGCGATGTCGTGCTGGTCAAGCTCGACGCTGGCGGCAACATCAAGTGGAACACGAAGTGGAACAGCCCGGCTGACGCCGTGGGCCGCGACGTGATCCTACTGTCGTCCGGGAAGCTGCTCGTGGTCGGCTCGGCGAGCGGAGCGATGGGCGGCACCGGCACGGGCGCGAGCTTCGTGAGCACCGTATCGGCGACCGGCAGCGTCGAGTCCACCGAGCAGTTCGGCTCCAACTACACGGGCGGCGCGTTCGCAGCCGCAAAAGGCACCGGTACGGATGTATACATCGCCGGGACACTCGATGGTTCCAGCGTGTCCGGTGCGCTCGCGGGCACGGAGGACGGCTACGTGCAGAAGCGCGACGAGGCTGGAACGGTCAGCTGGACCAAGCAGTTCGGCACACTTGACGACGAGCGCGTGGAATCGATGGCGCTGTCCGCCGATGGCGTGCTTTACATCGGGGGGTACACGTATGGAAGCTTTCCGGGCTATATCAATGCAGGGATGTGGGACGCCTTCGTGGCCACGGTGAAGCCATGACGACATTGCGCTCTGCGATTGGGCCGTGGGGACTCGCGCTGGTGCTCGTCGCTTGCGCGCTAGCCGGTTGCTCGCGTGCGCGCAGCACCGTCGCATGCGGGCCGGCCGCTTCGCGCGAGGAGTGCGCGCAAGGCGTGACTGCGCGAAACGAGATGTCGGGCGCCGTGTCCGACGCGGCCGCGGGCGAGACGACGGCCGACGCCGCGCTGCCGCGGGGCCGGCACGCGGCGGTCGTTCACCATGTGCCAGCTGCAGATGCGGGCTCGAACGTACGTGTGGACGCCGCGCCAGCTCACGACGCCGAGGCTGACGCTGCCACCTCGCTGCCTGATCGTTGCAAAGGAGTGCTGACGTTCGCCGACGCTCGCTTCGAGGCGGCCATTCGTGCAGATGTCAGTGTGCCAGACACGGGCGCGCTGCATGCTGCCGACGTTGCCGGCATCGACGTGTTGTTCGCACAGTCGCGCGCGATCACGAGCCTCGACGGAATCGAGTGCTTGAAGCACGTGACGGTCGCCAACCTCTACGACAACAAGATCTCCGACTTGACGCCGCTGGCGGGTCTCACGCAGCTGATGTCAATCTCGGCATCGAAGAACCAGATGGCCAACGCGTCGGCGCTAGCCGGCCTTCAGCACCTGACGTTCGTGGACCTGTCGACGAATCAGATAGCCGATGTGTCCGGTCTCGCCGGCCTGGTCTCGCTGAAGCATCTCGATCTTTCGCACAACGCGCTCACTGCGATCGACCAGCTGAAGACACTCAGCGGTTTGCAGGAGCTGGACGTGTCGTCGAACGAACTCGCGAGCATCGATGTGGTCTCACACCTGCACGCGCTCGTCTCGCTGAGTTTTTCGAGCAATTCGGTGAGCAGCCTCGCTGCGGTGGCTGGGCTGTCCCACCTCACGTTGCTGGATGCGAGCTACAACCACGTGAGCGACCTCAGTGCCCTTGCGCAGCTCACTGGTGTGACACAGCTCTACCTTGCGAAGAACTCGGTCAGCGACGTGCACGCGCTGTCGGGCTTGACGAGCCTCGTGCGCTTGAGCCTGTCGCTGAACGCGCTCGCCGACGCGAGCCCGCTCGCCGGCCTGCCGGCGCTCACGACGCTCGCGCTCGACGGCAATCAACTCACCGACGCCAACGTGGTCACGGGGCTTACGAGCTTGCACACGCTGTGGTTGCAGGACAACGCCATCACGTCACTCGCGCCCCTGATCGCCAACCCCGGCCTCGGCAGCGGCGACGAGATCGCCGTCCAGGGCGATCCATTGTCCGACTGCTCGCAAGTCCAGACGCTCAAAGGCCGCGCCGCGTACGTGAATTCGGACTGTCCTTGACTGACCTCCTGATGCAGCAGCGCGCGATCATTTGGCCACGTTGGCAGAGCGCAAAGACTCCCGTGTGGCTGGCGCGGCCGTCCGCTTCCTCGACGACGCCCAACGAGACGGTCCGGTTCACTGGCGTGGTACCGACCGCCAGTTGCAAGACGCTCTTTCGAAACTGGCCGAGCTTGGTCAGATTTCGTGACCTTCGGCGTACGCTGGCATGATAGCGGCTTCTGCGGGCTAGCGCGCAGCCACCCCACTTCGTAAAGTGCGCCTCATGCTCAGGCCCGCCACTGCGCTTACCATGCTCGCTGTTGTGCTCTGTGCCATCGGCTGCGGAGGCTCGCGACGCGGCAGCGGACCGCTGACCGGTTTCGGCGGCAACGGCGGATCGCACGCGGGCGAGAGCGGCGGAGCGATGGCTGGCGATGGCTCACGCGCCGGCGCCGGCGGCACCGCAGGCACGGGGGGTGCGGGTCTCGATGGCGGACTCGGCGATGCTGCTGCGCCGAGCGACGCCGATGTAGACGGCTCGCATGGCAGCTGTGCCGCGTGCGGGTCGCATCAGCACTGTCAGGCGCAAGCCTGCGTCTGCGACTCGAGCTACACGGGCTCCGATTGCGGTAGCTGCGCCAGTGGCTACGTGCACGATCACACGGGCATGGTTTGCGTGCTGGCTTCCTGTCCCGCCGCATCGTGTACGAGCGGCCAAGAGCGCTGCCAGAACGGTCAGCTGCAAATCTGCGACGTCGCTGGCAACGGTTGCTTGCAGTGGTCGTCCGGTCGCAACTGTAGCAGCGGTGGTTGCTGGTGTCCGACCGACGTGACGAACGTCAGCGCGCAGCAGTGGGGAGGCACCGGCAGCGAGGGCGCGTTCGGAGTTGCGGTGGGCCCGATGGGCGAAGCGATCGCTACTGGGACGGTGATTGGGCCCGATCCACAGGGCGTGTTCGTTGGGGGGCACCATGCATCGGCGAGCGTTGCGATGGACTGGAGCACGAGCTGGCCGGTCCACACTTGGTCCGACGAAGCCAAACAGGTGCTGTGCGACTCCAGCGGCGCCGTCTTCGTAGGCGGCCAAGTCCACGCTGCGTTGCCGGGTGAGATCGAGGTCGGGTTCGGTGACAGCGCGCTGGGCAAGTGGGGCTCCGATCATCAAAGCGTGTGGAACGCGCAGTGGGGCAGCACTGGCGACGATCAGGTGCTAGGATTCGCCGCCGGATCTTCGGGGGCGTTGTACGCAGTCGGCAGCACCACCGACACGGTGAGTGGTGCGGGCTCCAATCCGAACCCCGGCAACGAAGACGTGCTGCTCACCAAGCTGTCCGCCAGCGGCAGCGTGCAATGGAACGTGCAGTGGGGCGGCTCCGGGCGCGATTTCGGGGCGTCGATCGCCGTGGTAGCTGGCGCCAAGGATGCTCTGTTCGTTGTGGGCACGCTCGATGGCACCGCGTTTTGCAGCAAGCGCAACGACAAGGGCGTCGAAGTTTGGACCACTACCTGGGACAGCGCGGGGCAAGACGGCACGGTGGGAGTCGTGGTGTTGAGCTCCGGCGAGATCATGGTTGTGGGTTACTTGGGTCTGGCTTCGAGTCCGCTCGGTCTGGCGGCTGGGCCATTCCTGAGCAAGCTCGGGGTCGATGGGCACGTGATATGGAGCCACCACCTGGCGCTGAGCGCAGCGGACGGCGCGCGCGGCATGGCGCAAGGTCCGAGCGGCGATCTGTACGTCACCGGCTCGGTTAACGGTGAGTTGGTTGCTGGCAAGAACCACGGCAGCGACGACGTCTATGTGTATCGCATCACGAGCGATGGCAATGTCGTCTGGACCAAGCAGCTCGGCACCGACCAGAGCGACGTCCCCTACGCGCTCGCCGTCGCGTCCGACGAGACCGTGTACGTGGCAAGTGACACGGGAGGAGCCTATCCCGGCTTCGTCAATGGCGGCTCGATGGACGCGGTGCTACTGCGCATCACGCAGTGACGTGCTGCGTGCTCAGCATCTGCGGCGATGGCTTCGTAGACACGCGCACGGGCGAGGAGTGCGAGGGCAACGGCAACGCGACCACCGGCTGCGTCGGTTGCAAGACGTGCACCGGCACGCAGTGCGACACGGTGAAGATGAGCTTGTGCCCCAACGGGCAAATGAAGAAAGCCGAGATCTGCAACGGCCTCGACGACGACTGCGACGGCAACGTCGACAAAGGCTGTCCGTGCACTAGCGCAGATATGGTCGCGTGCGGTGCGCGCGATGGCAGCGGACACGTGCTCACCGAAGGCCTGTGCCAACCGGGCCTGGAGCTCTGCGAAAACGGCGTGTTCGGCGTATGCAGGGGCGCGATCATGCCGGCCAAAGACACGCAGGTGCATACGCTCGTCAGTCGCGGCGCCAACGTGACCTCCGACTGCCCGTAGGCCGAGCCTACGTCGGGTCCGCGTTGGTGTTTCCGCGCGTGTCGGTGTCGAAACTGGGCGACCGCCTCTGCGTCAGCTGCATGAAGCGCGTCAGCGTAGACGGTGTGCCCAGCCTCACGCCAAGAGTG